>DASWKZ010000279.1:0-37072 GCA_036396355.1 Alphaproteobacteria bacterium | reverse complement strand
AGCGGCTTGATGACGCGGTCGTACCGGGTGGCGCGCGCGTATTTGAGCTTGACGAAGGGATACCGCTCCAGGAACGGCGCCGTCATCGCCTGGAACTGGTTGTCGTCCCAGGTGCCGCCGACGCGGAGCTCGTCTTCCTTCTTAGCGCCCTCGATCCACTCGGAGGGCATCTTGAGCTCCTCGTCGAGTCCCTTGAGGACGGCGGCATCGAGCTTCTGTTTGGCGAGGATCGCCTGGGTGGCCTTGGGCAGTTCCGCCGCCGGCGCCGGCTGGGCGAGCCCGAGGGCCGGCGCCGCGCACAAGAGCCCGGCGGTGAGCGTCTGTCGAATATCGCGTCTCATGTCCTTCTCCCTGTTCTCCTTGGTTGGTGATGGGTGACCCCGCGCCTGCGGCCCGGCCGTCAGCCGGACACCGCGAGCTCGTGGGGCCTCGTTCCCAAGCGCCTCCCGCCCCGGGGGGTGACCACCACGGTGTCGCCCCAGGTGCAGAGGGAATGGCCGTCCGCGGCGACCGCCGACGGCTTGAAGACGAACGTCATGTTCGCCTTGAGCTCGTAGGCCAGCTGCGCCGGGTCGCGGGCGGCGCCGGTGATGATGGGGCCGTCGTCGCCCGCCCCCTTGCCGTGCATGGTGAGCTTGGCGGTGGCCCCGGCGGCGGGGCCCCGCCCCGGCGCGGCCTTCCCCGCGGCCGTCCTGGTCACCTCGGCGAGCTCCCCGAGGCAGGTGCCGGGCCGGATCGCCGCCAGCACCTCGTTGAACACCTCGCGCTGGACCTTCATCAGTTCCACGTGGAGCGGGTCGGCCTCCTCGACGAACACCGGCTGCACGCATTGGGCCTGATAGCCGATCCAGCACGCCTCCAGCTCGTTGATGATGAGGTCGCCGCGCTCGAGCACGCGGAAGGTGGGCCGGGTCAGGGTCCGGACCGGGTTGCGGCCCGAGATCCAGTTGCAGTGGATCGGCGCCTCCGAGCCGTGGCGCAGGAGCCCGTACTGGGTCGCCGCCCACACCTCCCAGTCCACGGCGCCGGCCCGCGCGGCCGCGATCTCGGCCTCGTAGCCCGTCTCGATGATCTGGACCGCCCGGGTCAGGCAGTCGACCTCCTCGTCGCTCTTGACGTCGCGCACCTCGGCCATCAGGCGGGTGGCATCGACGATCTCCGAGTCCGGGAAGGCCTCGCGGATCTGCCTCCAGGTGCCGTGGATGATCAGCCCCTCGAAGGAGCGCGTGCCGCCCTCCTCGCCGAGGCCGGCGACGCCGATGCGCGGGCGCGCGAGGCCGAGCTCGCGGATGCGTTTGACGATGCCCTTGCCGTAGTTGCGCCGCGCCTCGCGGACGTCGGTGATCCAGTCCTGCACCCTCGGCGACCACCTGGGATTGGCCGAGGTGGCGATGGCGGTCGCCTCCCCTTCGAGCGGGAACACGGCGGCGATATCGGCGTCGCCGCCGCCGCCGCAATGGGTGAGGTAGCGGCTATCGGCCTGGAAATCCATGGAGTGGCCGGTGTTCTGGGGACAGACGATGACGTCGATGCCCCGCGCCGCCATCAGCGCACGCACCGCCTTCCACCGCCGGTCGCGCTCGGGCAGCGAAAAGCGCGGATAGGGGAACGGCGCGTCCTCGTCATAGGGGGCACCGAGTGCCACGGTTTCCGTCATCGACCGGTCCGTCCTTGGGCGGGGCTGGTAAGTTCGAGGAAGTTGCCGCAGGGGTCGCGGAAATAGAGCGAGGCGGCGATGGGGGAGGCCGCCGGATGCTCGACGGGCCCGCGGGCGGCGACGCCCGCCCCCTCCAGCAGGCCGGCGGCCCGGTCGAGCTCACCCCTGGGGGCGGCGAAGGCGGTGCGCGGGCTGCCCTGGGCACGGTCGGGGGGCGGCTCCTGGTGATGGGCCTGGGCCATGAAGATGCCGAGCACCGCGCCGTCGAGGGCAAGGAAGAGCTGGGGGTTGGGGCGCGCCACGCGCCGGTCCTGGCCGGGCTTGCCTCCGGGAATATCCCGGTAGCGCTGGTCCCACCGCCGGGTGCCGGGGGCCATCTCCTCCTTGCCCTCGGCCCAGGCGCGGGCGCGCACGTAATCGGCGGTGTTCCACCCCACCCTGTGGGCGACCGGCAGGCCCAGGCGGTCCACGTAGAACGCCTCCTGCCATTCCATGTCGCTAGCCTCCACGGCGGCATGATCGATGGCGGCGATCCCCGTGGATCCCGCTGCGCCGTTGGCGGTCGCCACCAGCTGGATGCGGTTGCCGTCGGGGTCGGCGAAATAGCGGTTGTCGGCGGCCTCCTCGGGCCGGTCCTCCCGGTAGCGGGCGAGCGTGATGCCGGCGCCGCACAGCGCCTCGGTGATGCGGGCGATGGCGGCGGAGCCGGCCCGGTAGGCCTGGTGGACGCCGGCATCGGGCAATGTCCGGGGCGTGGCGGCGGGGCGCAGTACCAGGCGCTGGCCCGAGGGCAGGGGAAGGGCGATCTCGTCCGAGACCGGCCAGGCGGGATCGGGCTCGGAGGCCGCGCCGAGGAACGCGGCATAGAACTCCCGGGCGCGCGCGGCGTCGGCGGTCTCGACCACCAGGTGGGAGATGGGGCCGGCGCGGAGGCCGGAACGCTGCGCCCGCGGATCGTTCATGCGCCGCCGCCCCCGTGGCCCAGCGGCTGCACCTCGTTGTAGGCGGCCGCCTCGTCCTGGCGCCAGCACACCTCGAGGAAGTTGCCGGTGGGGTCGCGGAAATAGACCGATTCGCCGAACGGGCCGTGCTCGGGATGGGCGACCGGCCCCTCATAGGCGATGCCGTGGGCCTCGAGCCGGCCGACGACCTCGCCGAATCTGGCCCTCGGGACGCAGAACGCGTGGCGCACGCGGTTGGCGCCGCGAAGGTCGTCCCCGGGCGGCATCGCCATCCAGTCCTCGCTCAGCATCACCGCGAACAGGTAGTCGTCGAGCGTGAGGGAGGTGTGGACCGACCGCCCGCGAAGCGCGTCCTGGGTCTTGAAATTGACGCGGCTGTGGACCTTGGCGCCGAGGACGTTGCAGTAGAAATCCTCGGCCGCCTTGAGGTCATGGACGCAAATGCCGCTGTGGGAGATGCTCTCGACGTGTGCCATGGCTCAGGCCTCCGTTGGGGCGGGGTCGGGACGGGTCGCCAGCTCGCGCAGGTTTGCGGGGCGGAAGGCCGCGCCGGCCTCCGCCGGCACCGCCTGCGCGGGATCATAGTCGTCGCGGGCGAAGAAGCGGTCGGTATCCACGTACACCGTGCCGTCGTCGCCGATGGTCACCGGATGGAGACGCATGGGTTTGCAGCCCATGCTGCCCCGGTAGCGGCCGGTGCGGTCGAACTTGGCGCCGTGGAACGGGCAATAGAAGTGCCAGCTTTCCTTCTGCCAGATGGTGATCCCGTTCTTGTGGGTGCACCAGGACGAGATGGCGAGGAATCCGTCCCCGTTCCGGACTAGGAAGAACCGGCCCTTGGTGTTCTTGGTCACGCTGCCGACCGCGAAATCGTCCTTGTGGCCGCAGGCGACGGTGCCCAGGCCCGAGCGGATGAGCTCCGTCGATTCCTCGCCGAAGGCCTGGATCTGCCAGCGGTTTCCGTCGGGGTCGTGGATATCCATGTTGTATTCGCCGACGGCGCGGAAGGTCTGGCGCGGGTCGATCCCGGTCTCGTAGCCCATCGCCTCGAGGCGGTCGCGGGCCCGCGCGAACTGATCGATGGTGAGCAGCCAGGCGTGGTGGATGGAGCCGCCCGAGGCCGGGTAGGGGGGCACCTCGGGGACCTCCACCAGCAGCATCCGCTGGCGGGTGTTCATGGCCAGCAGCGAGTTGGGCCGGTTCTCGGCCACCAGGTTGCGCCCAATGACGTCAAGCCCGATGACGTCGCGGTAGAACGCCTCGGAACGGTCGAGGTCGGAAACCTCGACCACGAGGTGGCTGAAAGCGCCGTCCAAACCCATATCCTGCTCCCCGTTTGGTGGGGCGGGGCGGGCTCGGCTCCCGGACCGCCCGCCCCGGTCCCTAGTTGCACGTGACGGTCAGGGCCTCGGCGCCGTTCTCGGGCACCACGATCTCGCAGCTCATCCCCGCCTTGAGGGCGCCGCGTTTCGCGGCCTTCCCGCCGATCGTCACCTTTGTGCGCCGTCCGCTGACCGAGAGGCTCTGCGTCTTGCCGCCCGAGGTGAATTCGATGGTGCGCCCGGCCCGCTTGATGGCGTCGAGGGTGGCCTTGATCTTGACCATCTTCGCGGCATCGTCGCCGATGCCCTGCTTCCAGATGGGATCCCAGACCGCGAACATCTTCTCGGTCTCCAGTTCGAGCTCGGGGCCGCGGAAGGCGACCTTGCGGCCGATGATCTCGTCGGGGAAGGCGAGGAACTCCTTGGTCTGGAGGTCCTTGTGCACGGGGGGCGCCCGGTCCGACGCGTATTGCGCGATCTGGCCCTCCTTGGACAGGAACCAGTTGGTGAAGAGCTTGGCCGCGTGGAGGTGGGGGGTGCCCTTGATGATGCCCATCTCGGAGACCGCGAGGGGAACCGGCTCGGGACAATGCCAGGCCACCGGCGCGCCCTTGTCCACGTACCCCTTGACGCGGTAGGCGGCGGACGGGATCGCGACCGGGAACTCCCCGGCGATGGTGAGCGAGATCAGGGCGTTAGTCCCCTCCTTGCGGAGCTGCGGCTTGACCGTCTGCAGGAGTCCCTTGATGTAGCGCGTGGTCCATTCGGCCCCGTTGGCACCCCACAGCATCAGCAGCCACAGCTGGGGCCGGTTGCCGACCCCGATCTTGCGGTCGTGCCAGCGGGTGTTGGTGAGCAAATCCTCCCAGCGCTTGGGCAGGTCGGTCTTGTTTACCATGGTGGTGTTGTAGGCCATGCACCAGTAGCGCAGCCGCTGGCCCACCCACAGCCCTTTCGGATCCTTCATGCCCTCGGGGATGTTCTTCCCCACCGCCGGGATGTCCCGCAGGTCCTCCAGTGCGCCAGCGTCGCGCAGCAGGAAATAGCCGCCGCCGAAGCCGGTGACGATGTCGGCGAGGTGCCGCCCTTCCTTCCACGCGATCAGGGTCTTCACCACGCGCGCGTTGTAGGACGAGCGCGAGTAGCTCACGTCGATGAACGGATAGCGCTCCCGGAACGGGCCCACCATCTTGCGGAACTGCTTCGCGTCCCAAGTGGAGACGATGATGAGCTTCTTCGATTCCCTGGCCTTGTCCAGCCATTGGGCCGGCACCTTCAACTCCTCGTCGAGGCCGGCGAGGATGCCCTCCGGCAGCTTGAGCTCGCCGAGGAGCGCCTGGGTCGATTTGGGCAGTTCCGCCGCGACCGCCGCCGCGGCGAAACCGGTGGCGATGGCGAGGATGCTTGCCGCCGCCGCTGCAGGGACGTGGGCTTTCCCGAACATGATTGCCTCCTTGCGTCCGCCCGCCGGCCGGGACCGCCGGGCCCCGGCGGCCGGGCTCATTGGTTATTTGCAGGACATTGCCTGGGCTTCCCTCGCGCCCTCCAGCATGGTGATCTCGCAGGTCATGCCGGCCTTGAGGTTGCGGCGGCTGGTGGATTCGCCGTTCACCGTCAGCTTCGTGCGACTGCCGCTGACGCCCACCTCCTCGGCCTTTCCTTCCCGCTTATACGTGACCCTGGCGCCGTTGCCCTTGGTCCCCTCGAGCCTGGTCGTGAACTTGAGGAGCTTCATCTTGTCCTCGCCGCTGCCCTTCTTCCAGATCGGGTCCCATATGGCGTGGAGCCGTTCGGCGTCGGCGATGACCTCGGCCTTGCGGAAGGCGATCTTCTTGCCCAGGATCTCATCGGGGAAAGCCAGGAACTCCCGGGTCTGGAGCTGGGGATGGATCGGCGGGGCGCCGTCGGCCGCGAACTGGGAGATCTGGCCCTCCTTGGACAGGAACCAGTTGGCGAACACCTTGGCCGCGTGCAGGTGCGGCGCCCCCTTGAGCATGCCGAGCCCCGACACGGCCATGGGCACCGGGTCCGGGCAATGCCAGCCGATCGGCGCCTTCTTGTCCACGTACTGTTTCACGCGGTAGGCCGCCGAGGGGATGGCGATGTCGAACTCGCCGGCGATCACCAGCGAGATCAGCGCGTTGGTGCCTTCCTTGCGGAGCTGGGGTCTGACCTCGCCGACGAGCCGCCGGGCGAAATTGGCGAGCCATGCCTCGCCCTTGGCGCCATACAGCATGGCCAGCCACAACTCGGCGCGGTTGGCGACGGCGATCTTGCCGTTGAAGAACCGGGTCTTGGTCAGGAGATCGTCCCACGTCTTGGGAAGGTCTGCCTTCTTGACCTTGTCGGTGTTGTACGACATGCACCAGTAGCGCAGGCGCTGGCCCAGCCACTTGTGCTTGGGATCGTGCATGCCCTCGGGCAGCAGCTTGTAGTTGGGGATATCGCTCAAGTCCTCGAGGGCGTTCGCTTCCTCGAACAGCTCGTAGCTGTTGTTGTACCCGGTCAGGATGTCGGTGATGTAGCGCCCTTCCTTGAAGGCGATGAGCGGTTTGATGACGCGGGCGTTGTAGCTGGCCCGCGAATAGTTGAGCTTGATGAACGGGAAGCGTTCCTGGAACGGCCGCACCAGGTCCCGGAACTGCCTGGGGTCCCAGGACGAGATGATGACCACCTCGCCCTCCTGCCTGGCCTTCTCGACCCATCCCTCCGGCATCGCGAGCTCCCGGTCGAGCCCCGAGAGGATCGATTCGCTGAGCTTGAGCTTCTCGAGGATGGACCGGGTCGATTTGGGCAGTTCCGCGGCCCCCGCGGGGACCGCCGCCATCGCCAGCGCCGCCGCGCCCAGGGCCGCCGCCAGGATTCCGGTTCGGTGCGTCATGACCATCTCCCTTCTCGCGGGAAGGGAGGGCATGTGCTCTGCCTCCCCTTGTCCCGCCTGTGCCTCCGGCCCTGCCCGGCATGCGCCGGCGGGCCGATCCCATGCGCCGCTGGTCTTCGGCGGCTTGTTATTCCTTCACGTTCCTCTCGCGCCTCAGCCCTTGGCGACCCCGAAATCGTGGGGGCGCGTGCCGAGCCTGCGCCCGCCGGACGACGTCACCACCACGGTGTCGCCCCAGGTGCAGATGTGGCTGCCGTTCTCGGTCTGGGCCGAGGGCTTGTAGATGAATACCATGTTTTCCCGGAGCGGCGTGGCAAGCTGCTCGGGATCCCGGGCATGGCCGGTGATGATGGGGCCGTCGTCGCCGGCGCCGCGGCCGTGCATGGTCAGCTTGGTCACCGCGTTGGCGGCGGGGCCGTTGGTGGGCTTCGCCTTCTTGCCGGCGGCCTCGATGGCGTCGGACAGTTCCTTGACCGTAACGCCGGGCCGGAGCTTCTCGCGCCCCGCCTCGAAGACCTCGCGCTGGACCTTGATGAGCTCCGCGTGCACGGGGTCGACCTCCTCGACGAACACCGGCTGGACCGCCTGGGAACGGTAGCCCATCCAGTTGGCCTCGAGCTCGTTGATGATGAGGTCGCCGCGTTCGAGCCGGCGCATGGTCGGCCGCGTCAGGGTCCGCACGACGTTGTTGCCCGAGATCCAGTTGCAGTGGACCGGAATCTCGGAGCCGTTGCGCATCATGGCGTAATGGGCGGCGGCCCAGACCTCCCAGTCGAGCGCCCCTGGCCTGGCGGCGGCGATCTTGGCCTTGATGCCCTCCTCGATGATGTCCATGGACTTCTTGAGGGCGTCGATCTCCTCCTGGCTCTTGACGTAGCGGACCTCGGTCAGGATCGGCGTGGCGTCGACGATCCTCGCCTTGGGGAAGGCCTCCACGATCTGCCTCCAGAAGCCGAGGGAGACCGTGCCCTCGGGGGTCCGCGTGCCGGCGACCTCGCCGAGACCGGTGATGCCGATCACGCCGTTCTCCACGCCAAGCTCCTTCAGTCGCTGGACCGCGACCTTGCCGTAGTTGCGCCGTGCCTCGCGCACGTCGCCGGTCCAGTCCTGGACCGTGGGCCAGCGCGGCGCGGCCGAGGTGGCGATGGCGGTGACCTCGCCTTCCAGCGGGAACACCACGGCGATATCGGCGTCGCCGCCGCCGCCCACGTGGCTGAGGTAGCGCGAATTGGCCTGGAAGTCGGTGGAATGCCCGGTGTTGTTGGGGCAGACGATGACGTCGATGCCGGCCTCGGCCATCTTCGCGCGCACGGCCTTCCAGCGGCGGTCGCGCTCGGCGAGGGAGAAGCGGGGGTAGGGGTGGAGCTCGGGCATGGTCCTCATCTTTCTTGTCGGTTGCGTTGTCGTTTAGGGCGCCGTCCCGGTTCGGCCGCCGCCCGCGGTGGTCTCGGCCAGCTCGAGGAAGTTGCCGCCGGGGTCCTTGAAGTAGAGGGAGGCGGCGAGGGGCGCGCCCTTGCCGTGGCGGAGCGGGCCCTCATGGGGCCAGCCCGCCGCCTCCAGGCGCCCGCGCGCCGCCTCCAGCCCCCCGGCCGGGACGGCGAAGGCGGTGCGCGGGGTTCCCGCGAGCGCCTCCTCCGGCGGCTCCTGGAAATGCTGGTTGGCGAGGTATATGCCGAACGCGGCCGGCCCCAGCCGCACGAAGATCTGGGTGTTGACCCGCGGCACCTCGCGCTGGTTGACCATGGAGGTGTAGCGCTTGTCCCAGCGCCGGGTGCCCGGCGCCATGTCCTCCTTGCCGTCGCCCCAGGCCCTGGCGCGGGCGTAATCGGCGGTGCGCCAGCCGACCCGGTGCTCGACGCCGCCCGGCAGCGTCCCGGCGTAGAAGCGCTCGGCCCTGAGGATGTTCTCGACCTGGACCGCGGCGTGGTCCAGCGCCGGGGGGCCGCCGTTGACCGCGTGGGCGGCCACCAGCTGCACCCGGTTGCCCGCGGGGTCGAGGAAATAGAAGTTGTCGGCTTCCTCGGCGGGACGGTCCTCCTTGTAGCGGAACACCTCGACGCCCAGGGCCGCGAGCCTGTCGGCGATGCGCGCGCGCGCCTCGGGGCCCACGCCGTAGGCCTGGTGCACGCCGGTGGCGCCGAGGTCGGGACGGTCGCGGCGCTCGGCGAGCACCAGGTGGGCGCCATCGGCGGCCGCCAGCAGCGCATGGACGCCGCAATGGGGCCAGGGGTCGGTCGCCGCCTCGGCAAAGCCCAGCACGTCACGGTAGAAGTCGCGCGCGGCGGCGAGGTCGCCGACCTCGACGACCAGGTGGCTCAGGCCCGAAATGGATACGCTGTCCACGGCCGCGCTCAAGGGCTCGCGTCCTCCTCAGCCGACGTCGAGCTGGGGCGGCTTGGCGTACTCGATGTCCTCGTCGCGCCGCCACAGCACCTCGAGGAAGTTGCCGCTGGGGTCCTTGAAGTAGACCGACCGGCCGAACGGCCCGCGCTCGGGATGCTCCACGGGCCCCTCGAAGGGGATGCCCCTGGCGCGGAGCTTGGCCACGATCGCGTCGAAATCGGCGCGGCGCACCGCGAAGGCGTGGCGGAAGCCGTTGGCTCCCCTCAGCTTGTCCTCGGGCGGCATCGGCATGAAGTCGGGGGCCAGCACCAGGGCGAACAGGAAATCGCCGAGCACGTAGGAATGGTGCACCGAGCGGCCCTTGAGGGTGTCCTCGGTGACGAAGTTGACGGCGCCGTGGAACTCGGCGCCGAGCACGCCGCAATAGAAGTCCTCGGCCTCCTTGAGGTCGTGGACGCTGATGCCGGAATGGGACAGGGTTTCGACCTCGGCCATGTCAGGCTCCTTGGGTGGCGGGGACGGCATCGGAGCGGGCCCCGGGCCGCGCCGGCACCGCCTGCCCGGGCGCGAACCCCTCGCGGGGAATCGCCGTGTCCGGATCGACCACCACCATGCCGTCCGCGGTGATGGACACCGGATGGAGGCGCAGCGGCGGCGCGGGGCGGGTGCAAGGCACCGATTCGCCCCGGCGGTCGAAGGTGGAGCCGTGCATGGGGCAGTAGAAGTGCCAGTGTTCCTTCTTCCACGCGAGCAGCCCGTTCATGTGGGTGCACCAGCGCGAGAGCGCGAGGAATCCCTCCTCCAGGCGCACCAGGAAGAACTTGCCCTTGACGTAAGCCTTGACCGTGCCGACGGGGAAATCGTCCATGTGCCCGCAGGTGATCGGCCCGGTGTTCTCGCGGATGACCTCGGTGGCCTCGGGGGCATAGGCTTGGACCTGGTAGCGGTGGCCGTCGGGGTCGAACACGTCGAGGGAATTTTCTCCCCGGGCCCGGAACTGGGCGCGGCTGTCGGTGATGTCGAAGCCGAGCCCGGCGAGGCGCTCCTTGGCGCGCTCCATCTCCTCGTAGGTCAGCAGCCAGGCATGGTGGATGGACGACGAGTTGGGCCGGATCGCCACCACCTCGGGGACCTCCACCAGCAGGATGCGCTGTCGCGTGTTGGTGGCGAGCAGCGAGTTCGGCCCCTCGTCGTTGACGAGGTCGCGGCCCACCACATCGAGGGCGAACACGTCCCGGTAGAACTTCTCGGAACGATCGAGGTCCGTCACGTGCACGACGATGTGACTGAACCCCTGGATCTCCGACATGCTGCTCTCCCCGCGCCAATCCCCCGGTTTCCGGGGGGTTTCATAGAGGATAGCGCCGCCCGAGGGGGCGCCGGTACCGGTTTTTTGGGAAACTCTGTTTTTTCCTCGCGCCCCTAATTTCGCGGCGTCGCCGAACACGGGTCGGTCGCAGGGGCCGTCGCCGGCGGCACGGCGTCCTGGAACCTTGCGCCCTTAGCGGCGCCTCGCCACCTGCATCGCGGCCCCGCCGCCGTGCGAACGCGCGGGACGCTCGGCCATGAAGCGCTCGAGGAAGTCGAGGAACAGGGTGACCTTGGCCTGGGGGTAGCGGCTGCGCGGGAAGAAGGCGCGGATGCAGCGGTCGGAGGTGGGCTGGCCCTCGAACAGGCCGACCAGGCGTCCCTCGGCGAGGGCCTTCCACACCGTGTAGTCGGGAAGCAGCACGATCCCGAGCCCGTCCAGGGCCGCGTGCAGGAGGGTGGCGCCGGAATTGGTGGAGAAATTTCCCGACACCCGGACGGTGTAGGCCCCTTCCGGTCCGGCGAACGACCATTCGCTCGGATTGCGCTGTCCGGTGTGGATCAGGCAGTTGTGACCGGGGAGATCCTCCGGTCCGCGCGGCCGTCCGGCGCGCTCGAGGTAGGCGGGCGCGGCGCAGACGTGATAGGCGACCGGCGCCAGGACGCGCGAGTCGAGGCTCGATTCCTTGAGGTCGGCGCTGCGGATGACGACGTCGATGCCCCGCTCCAGCAGGTTGATGGATTCGGCGCCCATGGAGAGGTCGATGGAGAGCGCCGGGTAGCGCCGGGAGAACTCGATGAGTCCCTCGGCCAGGCCCGCGATCCCGATGCCGAGGTTGGAATGCACCCGCAGCTGGCCGGCCAGCGCTTGGGAGAATCCGGCGACCTCGCCGGAGGCGGCGGCGATCTCGGTGAGCGCGCGGGCGCAGCGCCGGTAGTACTGGGCGCCCGCCTCGGTGAGCGAGAGCCGTCGCGTCGATCGGTTGAGGAGCTGGGCGCCGATGCGGTCCTCGAGGGCGGTGACGCGCTTGGACACCACCGAGGGCGAGAGATGCAGCTCCCTGGCGGCGGCGGAGAAGCTCTTGCGCTCGACCACGCGGGCGAAGATCGCGACCTCGTTGAGATCGTCCATGGGCGAATTTTACACGATTCGCGGCGGTAATTATCAAGATTGTTGCCGCCATGAGGGGTAATGGGCGGCATGCCCCGCGATTGGGCGCCGCTCGCGCTGCCCGGGGTCGGGCGAGTCGCGCGCGGGGCGTGGACGCCCTGGGCCCGCGGGCGGGGCCGCGACCGCTTGTTCGCCGCCTCCGATCGGGACTACATTGAGCGCCGCGAGGCGGAACGGGCCGGAAGAGGAAGGAAAAGGACGGGGAGATGGGAGCGATCGACGCCGATGCCCACGTGGTCGAGTGCGAGAGGACCTTCGAGTATCTCGACCCCGAGTTCATGGACTACAAGCCGCGGATCGTGGTCCAGAAGACCAGCGACGTGCAGGTCCTCGACAACGAGGGCCGCGCCCAGAAGGAGTTCTGGGTCATCGACGGGCGCCTGCAGCCCAAGGAGGGCAATATCGGCTCCAACACCTCCAGGGAATCGCGGGAGATGGCGAACATCGACGCCCGGCTCCAGCACATGGACGAGCTCGAGATCGACGTCCAGGTGCTCTATCCCACCGTGTTCCTGCGGGCCTGGACCCAGGACCCCACCGCCGAATACGCGCTGTGCAAGAGCTACAACCGCTGGCTCGCCGACATCTGGGCCGCCGCGCCCGACCGCCTCAAATGGGTGGTGATGCCGCCGCTTCTCTCCATGGACAAGGCGGAGGAGGAGTTGCGCTTCGCCAAGGACCACGGCGCCGTGGGCGTGTTCCTGCGCGGGCTCGAATGCGAGCGCCGGCTCGACAACCCCTATTTCTTCCGCCTCTACGCGCTCGGCGAGGAGCTCGACCTCCCCATGTGCTTCCATTCCGGGAACAACAGCTTCGCCGTGCGCGACATCTACGCCACCGAATGCGGCTTCGGGCGCTCCAAGCTGCCGGTGGTGGCGGCCTTCCACACGCTGCTGATGAACGGGATCCCGGCCAAATTCCCGAGACTGCGCTGGGGCTTCATCGAGGTCAGCGCCCAGTGGATCCCCTATGCCCTCAACGATCTCGCCCTGCGTTTCCGGCGCAAGGGCAAGCGGCTGTCCGAGACGGTGCTCGCCGACAACAGCTTCTACGTGGCCTGCCAGGTGACCGACGACCTCGGCTATATCCTGCCCGCCGCCGGGGACGGGCAGCTGGTGGTGGGCACCGATTACGGCCACGCCGATACGTCCTCGGAGATCGCGGCGCTGCGCAAGCTCAAGGACGACGGCAAGGTTCCGGCGGCGGTGGCCGAGCGCATCCTCGAGGGCAACGCCCGCGCGCTCTACGGACTGTAGGACAGCCCCGTCATCCCGCGGCGCGCCGGAGCGCCCCGCCCGCGCGCGGGCGCGCGCCGCAGCCCGGCCCCTCGGGCAGGCGCAGGCGGCCGTCCTCGACCTCGATCCCCTCGAACGGGTCGTCGAGCAGGCGGTCGAACTCGGTGAGCTCGCAGGTGTACCAGATGCCGGGCAGGGTCGCCGCCATGTGGACGGCGAAGCCCGCCAGAAGCCGCGAGCCCACATGGGCGCCGATGCGGTAGCGCACGCCGCCCGCCTCGCAGATGCGGGCGGCGGCGACCGTATTGCGCAGTCCGCCGAGCTTGGTGATCTTGAGGCTGACGGCGTCCACCGCGCGCTCGCGCACCAACGTGAATACCTGGTCGAGGGAATCGGCGGCCTCGTCGGCTTCCACGGTCACCGGCACCGAGTCCGTGACCAGCTTGAGCCCGCGCAGGTCCGACGCCGCCACCGGCTGCTCGGCCAGCGCGATGCCGAATGCGGCCATGCGGGTGATGGCGGCGATGGCATCCTTGGGGCTGTAGGACTGGTTGGCGTCGATGGTGAGACCGACCTCGGGGCCCGCCTCCTCGCGGATGGCGGCGACTCGGGCCACGTCTTCCTCCACGTCCCCGTGCACCTTGATCTTGAAGTCGCGCACCCCCTTGTCCAGGAGACGTCGCGCGTTGGCGGCCATGTCGGCCGGCGACTTGATGGGAAGGATGCGGAGCGAGGCGAACTCGGTGCGCACGGCGCCGCCGAAGAGATCGCAAAGCGGCACGCCGAGGCGCCGGGCCAGCAGGTCGTGGAGCGCGCAGTCGATCGCGGCCTTGGCCTGGTTGTTGCCGACCACGCGGCGATCCAACCCGTGGAGGATCTCGGCGATGCGTCGCGAATCGGTGCCGATGAGCGAGCCGGCGAAATCGTCGAGGTTGGCCTTCACGGCCGCCAGCGGCGCCCCGTAATGGGGCATGGCGGAGGCGTAGCCGTAGCCCTCCGTTCCGTCCTCGGCGACGACGGTGACGATCCAGCCCTCGGAGTTGGGATTGGCGGCGAGGGCGAATTTCCACTCGGGGTCGTCCTTGGGCAGGATGCAGGGATCGATCCGTATCTCGGCGATCTTCATGGGGGGCCTCCCGGCTCGCGAATCTTCATCTTTGCTTAGCCCGCTCGGGCTAGGGTCCGGCCGGGGGAGCCGGGCCCGCCCGCCCATGCTATAGTTTCGCCCGGCCCCGCGGGAGGCAAATGATTTCGCCGGCCCGTCCCCGCATGCCCGGAGAGCCGCATGAACCGCCGTTTTTCAGCCCTTGTGGTGGTGCTGGCCGCCGCCGCCGCCGCCGGCCTCGCGCTGGCGCCCCTGACCCTGCCGGAACGGGGACTTCCCGGCCAGAGCGCGCCCTTCGACCGCAAGGTGCGGGATTACCTGGTCTCCAACCCCGAGGTGATCATGGAGGCGGTGGCCGTGCTCGAGCGGCGCAAGGGCGAGGTCCAGACCGCCAGGCGACGCGAGATCCTGAAGGAAAGGAGCGGGGTCATCCGCTCCCCCCGCGGCTTGCCGGTGAAGGGCAACGCCGAGGGCGACGTGACGGTGGTCGAGTTCTTCGACTATCGCTGTCCCTACTGCAAGCGGTCCGCTCCCGAGGTCGAGGCGCTCCTGAAGGGGGACGGCGGCGTGCGCGTCGTGCTCAAGGAATTCCCGATCCTCGGACCCCAGTCGGTGTTCGCCGCGCGCGCCGCCATCGGCGCCAATGCCCAGGGCAAGTACCTCGCCTTCCACGACGCGCTGATGGCCCATGGCGGGGAGTTCGGCGAGGAGGACGTGATGACGCTGGCCCGCGGCGTCGGTCTCGACGTGGACCGCCTGCGCGCCGACATGGCCAAGCCCGCCGTGGACGCCATGATCCGGGAGAACCTGGCCCTGGCCCGGGACCTCGGCATCCGCGGCACGCCCGCCTTCATCATCGGCGACAACCTGGTGCCGGGCTACGCCGCCCGCGCCAACCTCGCGGCCCTGGTCGCCCGCGCCCGCGACGGCTGCGAGACCTGCTAGGCAAGGTCCCGCGCCGTCCTCAATGGCGTTCCACGTCGGGCATCGCCACCGGCTGGTCGGGGAAGCCCTTGAGCGGCGCCAGCGCCTGGCGCTCGCGCCGGAACAGCGGCGCGCTCTGCATGTAGACGACCAGAAGCCGCGCCACCGAGGCCACCGCGTCGATATTGGTGCGCTCATAGCCGTGGGAGGCGTCGATACCGAAGGTGATCAGCGCGGTGCGGATGTCGTTCCCCGCCTCGACCGCGGTGGCGCTGTCGGAGCGGTAGTAGCGGAACACGTCGCGCTGGTGCTGGATGCCGTGGTCCCGGCACAGCCCGATCAGGTGCCTCGTCAGGTGATAGTCGAACGGCCCCGTCGAATCCGACATGGCGATGGTGACGCCGAACTCCTTGGAGGCCTGCCCCGGTGCCACCGTGCCGTTGTCCACCGAGACCATCTCGGCCACGTCGCCGTGCAGGATCGCCGAGGCACCCGAACCCACCTCCTCGGAAATGGTGAACAGGAGGTGGCAGTCCACCGGCAGGGGAACCTTGGATTCGAGGATCGTCTTCGCCGCCGCTAGCATGGCCGCGGCGCCGGCCTTGTCGTCGAGATGGCGGGCGTTGATGAAGCCGTTCTGTTCGATCTCCATGAGCGGATCGAAGGCGATGATATCGCCGATATTGACGCCGAGCCGCTCGAGGTCGCTGCGGCCGGACACGTCCTCGTCGATGCGGAGCTCCACGTATTCCCAGCCCACGGGCAGCGTGTTGACCTCCTCGTTGAAGGTGTGCCCGGAGGCCTTGAGCGGGAGCACGGTGCCGCGATAGGCGGCCTCGTCGGTGAACAGCGTGACCCGGGCGCCCTCGGCGAAGCGCGCCGACCAGTGGCCGATGGGGGCGATGCGCATGCGCCCGTTGTCCTTGAGCTCCTTGACCAGGGCGCCGAGGGTATCGAGGTGGCTGACGATGGCGCGGTCGGACTCGCGGCTCGCCCCCCGGAGGGTGGCGCGGATCGCCCCGCGGCGCGTGAGCTCGATCTCGGCCCCGATGGATTCCAGCTCCTCGCTCACGTGGCGGACGATGCCGTCGGTGTATCCGCTGGGGCTGGGGATCTCGAGGAGGCGCAGCAGGCTGGCGATGAGGTAGCCCGGCTCGGGCGGCAGGTCTTTCACGATCGGGCTCTCCCGTGGTGCTGGCGCCGTGCCCTGGGACGCGACACCGACTGCGGAAACAGCAGGTCGATGAAGCGCTCCGCCGTGGGCCGGGGCTCGTGGTTGGCGAGGCCGGGGCGCTCGTTGACCTCGATGATGACATAGTCGCTGCCCGTGACCGAGGGCACCAGCATGTCGATCCCGGTGACCGGGATGTCGATGGCCCGCGCCGCCGCCAGGGCCGCCTCGGCCAGGGCCGGATTGAGCTCGGCGGTGACGTCGGTGATGGTGCCGCCGGCATGGAGGTTGGCCGCCCGCCGCACCACCAGGGTCTCGCCCTCGGGCAGCACGTCGTCGAGGGCGTGGCGGGCGGCGGCCACGCAGGCCTCGGTCTGGTGGTCCATGGGGATGCGGCTCTCGCCGCGGCTCGCCGCCTGGCGGCGGCGGCTCTGGCGCTCGATCAGGCGGGCGATGGTGTCGCGGCCGTTGCCGACGACCTCGGGCGGCCGGCGGACCGCGGCGGCCACCACCTCGTCGCCGATGACCACCAGGCGCAGGTCCTCGCCGGCGATGCATTCCTCCAGCAGCACCACCTCGCAGAACCGCCTCGCCGTCTCGATGGCGCGCGCGAGCTCCTCGGGCGTGGTCACGCCCACGGTCACGCCCTGGCCCTGCTCGCCGCGGGCGGGCTTGACCACCACCTCGCCGTGGCGGGCGAGGAAGGCGGCGTTGTCCGGGTCGGTGCCGGCCCGCCTCTGGTCTGGCACGCGGAGGCCGGCGCGGGCGAGGGCGCGGGTCGAGGCCTCCTTGTTGTCGCAGAGGCTCATGGCGACGGCGGTGGTGAGCTCCGACAGGGATTCGCGGCAGCGGATCGAGCGGCCTCCGAACTCCAGCCGGAAATAGCCGTGCTCGGCGTCGAGGATCTCGACCTTGATGCCGCGCCGGCGCGCCTCGTTGACGATGATCTCGGCATAGACGTTGAGCCTCTCCTCCCCCGCGGGAACCGGGCCCGTATAGAGCTGCTCGTTGATGGGATTGCGGGTCTTGACCGCGAACACGGGCACGCGCTGGAACCCGAGCTTGCGGTAGAGCGCGATGGCCTCCTCGTTGTCGTGCATGACCGAGAGGTCCATGAAGACGCGCTTGCGCGCCATGAACCGCTCCGTGAGCCGGCGGGTCAGCGCCTCGCCGATGCCCGGGTGGCGGCTCTGGGGATCGACGGCCAGGCTCCACAGGCTCGATCCGCCCTCGGAGTCGTTGAACGCCTGCACGTGATCGACCCCCATGACCACGCCGATCACGTTATCGGATGTCTCATCGCGGGCCGCCAGCAGGAGAAGCCGCCGAGGGATGGCCTCCGAGGCCAGCGCCTCGCCATCCAGCGGCATCATGCGGTGCGAGAGGTAGATGCGGTTGATGGCCTCGAGATCGTCGGCCAGGCGCGCCGGCGTGATGACGAATCCGCGTTCGCGCCGGCGCCCGGGCCGATAGTCGCTCAGCCACAGCCGGTAGGTGTCCGAGGGATCGAGGAACAGCTCGAGCGGCGCCCGCGCCAGCAGCACGTGGGGGTCGGCGACGTAGAACGCGATGTCGCGCTTGCCACCGCCCTCGCGGCGCAATTCCTCGACCACGCGGTCGGCATCCTTGAAGGTGTGGGCGAAGACCAGACGTCCCCAGCCGCACTCCTGCACCGCGTTCTCGGATACCGAGCGCCGGGCCCGGCCGAGAGGGCCGCCGAGCGTGGGGCCGCTGCGGCGCTCGAGCCTCTCATGAGATGCGGTCCGCGGTGGCCTCACGGTATACCTCACGAAATCCCGTGGGCGGTGAGCCATTTCTCGAGCACCGCCATCTGCCACAGGTGGGAGCCGTTGAGGGGCGAGAGATGCGCGTCGGGGTCCGCCAGCACCGCCTCCACGTATGCGGGCCGGAACAGGCCGCGGGCGCGCACCCGCTCGGGCGACAGCAGCTCGCGCACCATGTCGTGATAGGGGCCGCGGATGTATTTGAGCGCCGGCACCGGGAAATAGCCCTTGGGGCGGTCGATCACCTCATGGGGGAGGATGCGGCGGGCGGCCCGCTTGAGCACGCCCTTGCCGCCCTCGGCGATCTTGAGGTTGGCCGGCACCCGGGCGGCGAGCTCCACCAGCTCGTGGTCGAGGAACGGCACCCGGGCCTCGAGCCCGAAGGCCATGGTCATGTTGTCGACCCGCTTCACCGGGTCGTCGACCAGCATGACCGTGGCGTCCAGCCTCAGCGCCTTGTCGATGGGGCCGGGCGCGCCCTCGGCCGCGAAGTGCCCGGCGACGAAGTCCGAGGGCGCGTCCTCGCCGTGGAACTCGGGCATGACGGCCTCGCGGAATCCGGCCCGGTCGCGGTCGAAGAACACCGACGCGTAGTCTTCCGCCGGCCGCTCGCTGTTGGCGAGCGGCGGATACCAGTGGTAGCCCGCGAACACCTCGTCGGCACCCTGGCCGGACTGCACCACCTTGACGTGGCGGGACACCTCCTCGGAGAGGAGGTAGAAGGCGACCGCGTCGTGGCTCATCATCGGCTCCGACATGGCGGCGATGCAGCCGTCGAGCGACGGCAGGACGCGTTCGGTGTCCACGAACAGCCTGGTGTGGTCGGTGCCGAAGCGTCGGGCGACGATGTCCGAATACTGGAACTCGTCGCCGCGCTCCTCGCCGATGGTTTCGAAGCCGATGGAGAAGGTCTTGAGCCGGGCCCCCTCGTCGGCCAGCAGGGCGACGATCAGGCTCGAATCGAGCCCGCCCGAGAGCAGGGCCCCCACCGGGACGTCGGCCACCAGGCGCCGGCGCACCGCCGCCCGCAGCGCCTCCATCACGGCCTCCTCCCATTGGGCGTCGCTGCGCCGGGCGTCCTCCCGGCCCACCGTGAAGTCGAGGGACCAGTAGCGCTCGGTGCGGGCGCGGCCATCGGGCTCGATCACCATCACGGACGCCGGCGGCAGCTTCTCGATGCCGGCGAGGATGGTGTCGGGGGCCGGCACCACCGAGTGGAAGGTCATGTAGAACCGGAGGGCCCGCGGGTTGATGGCGGTGTCCACCTCGCCGCCGGCCAGCAGCGCCGGCAGGCTCGAGGCGAAGCGCAGGCGACCGGGTGCGCGCGAGAGGTAGAGCGGCTTGATGCCGAGGCGGTCGCGGGCCAGCACCACGCGCCCGCTCTCGCGCTCCCAGATGGCGAAGGCGAACATGCCGTTGAGGCGCTCCACGAAACGCGGTCCGTAGCGGTGGTAAGCCTTGATCAGGACCTCGGTGTCGCCCCTGGAGAAGAAGCGATAGCCCTCGGCCTCGAGTTCGGCGCGCAGCTCAGGGTAGTTGTAGATGGCGCCGTTATAGGCGATGGCGAGGCCGAGCTCGGGGTCCACCATGGGCTGGGCCGAGGCCTCGGAGACATCGATGATCCTGAGCCGGCGATGGCCCAGCGCCAGCGCCCCCTGGGCATAGAGGCCGGCGGCGTCGGGCCCGCGGGCGCGCATGGCGTCGGCCATGCGGGCGACGGCGCCCGCATCGGCGGTGCCGCCGTCGAACCTGATTTCCCCGCTAAATCCGCACATCTCCAACGTCGTCGAGGGCACCCCCTGCCGGGGCGCCCGGTTACCCTGGATGAGGGCGCGGCGGCCTTGCCTCGGCAGTCGCGATCAACACCAATATTTCGGTGGAGGTAGCAATCGTGGGCCCATTATAAATGCCGGGAGCCGCCTGTCAACAAATCACAAAAGATAGAACACAGACGTAGTAATAACATAAATATCGACTATTTCCAGAATACCTCAAGTCCCCGTCCCCAGTGACCATAAAGTATTTGTGGGGTTCCGGGGCGCGGACCAGCCGCGCGACTTGGACAATATTTCCGCCATCGGGCCCGGCACGGCCGTCCCGGGAGGGCCGGGATGTGCCCCGGTCGCGACCGTGCTAGCATGGATCCATGGATATCGCGCCGGATTGGGCCGCCCTGCGGCTCCGCCTCGAGACGCTGATGGCGGCGGTCGAGGCCGAGATACGGGACTATCCGCCGCCGATCCCGGCCTGCGACGCCCAGTTCAATCATCTGCTGGAGTTGCGGCGGTTGATCCCGGCGGAACTGGCCCGGCTGGAGGCCGCGGCCGCCGACGGTTTCCTCACCGTCGACGCGTTCATCCTCACCTCGCCCTGCAAGGCGCAGCTCGCCGAGGCCGATCTCCGGGGCTGACCGCGTCCCGTTCCCCCGTGCCGCGGGCCGCGCCCGCTACCGGCCGCGCACCGATGCGAGGGCGCCGCGCAGCCGGTCGATGATGCGATCCTGGAGCTCGGGCTCCAGATAGGGGTGCATGGGCAGGCTGAGCACCGTCTCCGCCAGCCGTTCGGAGACCGGCAGACCGCCATTGCCGCGCGGATAGCCGGTATAGGGCGCGTGCTGGTGAAGCGCCGTGTGGTAGTAGATGGCGGTCGGGATGCCCTCCTTCTCCAGGACCTCCCGCACCACCGTGCGTTCGCCCGCCCGCAGCCGGATCGTGTACTGGGCCCAGGCCGAGGTCCGCCGACGCCCGACCCGGGGCACGGCGACCATGTCCTTGAGCCCTTCGCTGTAGCGCGCCGCGATGCGGTTGCGCGCCTCGAGCTCGTCGCGGAAGATGGCGAGCTTCTCGATCAGGATCGCGGCCTGCAGGGTATCGAGGCGCCCGTTCATCCCGATCCGCACATGGGTCATCCGATCCTCACCCTGGCCGTGCTGGCGGCGGGAGCGCACCTCGGCGGCGAACTCGTCGGAATCGGTGAAGATGGCGCCGCCATCCCCATAGCAGCCGAGGGGCTTGGACGGGAAGAAGCTGATCGCCGTCAGCTTGGCAAGGGTCCCCACCTTCTTGCCCCTGAAGCCGGCGCCGAAACTCTGGGCAGCGTCGGCCATCACCCACAGGTCATGGCCGGTCGCGATCTCATGGAGCGCGTCGTAATCCACGGGTTGCCCGAACAGGTCGATGGCGATGACGCCGCGCGGGGTGAGCCCGTGCTCGCGGGCGGTCTCGATGCCGCGCACGAGGCTGTCGGCATCGATGTTGAAGTCGTCTTCCCGCACGTCGACGAACACCGGGATGCAGCCGAGTCGGGCGACCACCTCGGCCGGCGAGACGAAGGTGAAGGCCGGCACGAAGATAGCGTCGCGGTACTTGGCACCGAGAGCCGTGAGGCCCAGGGACAGCCCGGTGGTGCCGGAGGCGCAGGCGATCACATGCCTGGCGCCGCACCACTCGGAAAGCTGCGATTCGAGCTCGTCGATCTCCGGCCCGGCGACGAACCGCCCGTGCTCGAGCACGCGCGCCATCGCCGCCTCCATGCGCGGGCCGAGGCGCCGGCGTTGGGCCTGAAGGTCGATGAAGGGGATGTGGCGCTCGTCGGCGGGCGCCGTCGAAAGAGCGGCCGCCACTGCGTTGGCGACCGGACGCAACGGTGTAATCTTACCGGAAACGTTGTGGGGCATGCGGAGTCCTGCTCGAATGAAAATGGGTGCGTTGCCGGTGTCTCCGCCGCCCGGCGGAATGGGGTGGCATCGCGGCCACCTCCGGAATCATCATGGAATCTCAATGAGATTCCCCCTCGATAACCGGCCCCCGAGTGTCTAAGGCTCCGGCGTTGCGCTGTCAAGGGGCACGCTTCGGCCGGTCTCGAGCGCCCGGGCGCAGGCGGCGAGGACCCGGATCACGGAAAGGCCCTCCTCCGGGCCGCTCGCCGGGGCCGGGCCGCCGTCGATGGCGGCGAGGAAGGCGCGGGCCTCCTCGGCCAGCGGTTCGCCCGGCGTCACCGCCACGGGCCAGCGCGTCGGCGCCGCGCCCGGCGTCGGGACCAGCCCCGGGCGGTGGAGGGCGAGCTTCTCCCCCCACGGACGCGAGTCCTCGAAGACCGCCTGGGCGACGCCGCCCGAGACGCAGATCTGGTGGAGCTTCACCGGGTGGACCGCGGACAGGGCGATATCGGCGGTGAGTCCGGCCCCGAAATCCAGCGCCAGGCTCGCGAGCCGGACGGGGGCGCCGGTGCCCGGCGCTGCTCCCTGGGCCCGCACCGCGACCGGCAGGCGCCCGGCCAGGGCGAGGACCATGGACACGTCATGGGGGGCGAGGTCCCACAGCGCGTGCCGCGGCGCCCCGCCCGCGAGATGCAGCCGCTTCGAGGAGACATGGGCGAGGGGGCCGAGCGCCCCTTCGCGCGCCAGCGCCTCCAGGCGCAGGAACGCGGGGTGATAGCGCAGGATATGCCCGACCATGAGCACCCGTCCGGCCTCCCGCGCGCGCGCCGCCAGCGCCTTGGCGTCCGCCACCGCCATCGCCATCGGCTTCTCGACGAGCACATGCTTGGCCGCCGCGAGCGCCGCCGCGGCGACGGCGGCGTGGGTGGCGTCGGGGGTGGCGACGACGACGGCGTCGATGGCGGGGTCCGCGAGGATCCCGTCAAGGGGGGCCGCCGGCACGCCCGCGGCGGCGGCGGCGTCTCCGGCGACCTGCGCGTCCAAGTCGCACACGGCGCCGAGCGCGCCGAGCGCGGCGAAGGTGCGGACGTGGTTGCGGCCCCACGCGCCGCATCCGATGACCGCGACGCGCATCCGGTGGGACTTCGGCAACGCCATCGGGACGTTAGTTGCCGAACAGCCCCTTGACCCCCTTGGTCACGTCGTCGACGGCGCCTTCCGTGCCCTTGGCGGCGCCGCCCACGGCCTCGCCCGCGCCCCTGCCGAGCTCCTCGGCCCCCTTCCTGAGGCTGTCGAGGTCGATGGCGCTGGCCGCCTTGGTCACCGAGCCGGTGACCGCGTCCATCACCTGCTTGGTGGCCTCGCCCATGGTCGCGCCCTGCTTTTCCTTGCCGATGTCCTTGAGATGCAGGTTGGGCACCGGCACCGGCACCACCTCGCCGCCCATGACCCCGGCACTCACCGCGGCCTTGGCGTTGGTGACATAGAGGTTGTCGATAATGACCTTGGGACCCTGGCCCTCGGCGCCGCCTTGCCCTTTCGACGCGGACGCGCCGGAGGCCGTGGACACGTTGCGCTGGATGGTCTGCAGGTTGGAGTTGGCACCGCCCAGCTCGTAGACGATGTCGGGCGCATCGATCACGATTTCCCTGATGCGGATCACGTCGCTGGTGATCGAATCGCGGTCGACCAGGACCCGGACCGTGCCGACCCTGAAGGCGTGAGGAGCCTTGAAGCCCTCGGGGTTGCCCACGAAGAAATCGCTGATGCCGATCTCGCCGCCGAACAGCGACACGCTCACGCCGCCCAGCCGGACCTCCGTCCGGGTGTAGCGTGGCCCGTGGGTTTCCACCCCCGCCTTCACGATCCCGCTGAAGTTCAGATACAGGTACACCAACGCACCCGCGACCACGGCGACGACCGCGATCGCCACGATGGCAAGGATTCTCTTGATGCTCATGGCGTTCCCTTTCGACGATGGGGGAGGGAGGCAGGCCGGGAAAAGTTACCGCCGCGACCCGCCGGGGGCAAGTGCGGCGCATGCCGTTGACACGGCGCCGCGGCGCGGCCGATGATGGATCGCCCACCGAAGGGCGTCCCGGGGCCGGCGCGCGAAGGCGGGCGCGGGCCAATGAGCGTGCCGTCGGGAGGCCCCGGCCCAAGGACCGATGAAGCTAAGCCTGCAGGTCCGTATCTCCTTGCTCGTGGTCGGCCTGTTGCTGGCGATCGTGGGCCTGACCGAGATCACCCGCGTTCACGAGATGCGGTCCATGGTGGCGTCGTTCTCGCGCGCCGCCAAGGACATGAACGACGTCCTGTTGGACGAGGTCCGGACGCGCGCCGAGGACCAGACCAGGCTGCTGGCGGCGGCGCTCACCGATACCCTCTCCGGTGCACGCCTCGGTGCCGTCCGCGAGTTGACGCGCACCGCCCGGGAGCAGGAAGGCGTGCGCTATGTCGTCGTCTACGATGCCCGCGGACACGTGGTCGCCGCCGATCCCGCCGACGCGGCGGCGGTAGGCCCCGGTCCCGCCTCGCCGCTGATTCGCGAGGCGGTCGGCTCCGGCACCGTCCGCTCGGCCTCCGACGGACGCATCCTCTGGGTCGTCGCTCCCGTCAGGTCCGACGGGCGGCTCCAGGGCAGCCTCCGGCTGGGCCTGTCCCTGATGGAGATCACCGCGAAGGTGAACGGCCTCGGCGCCGACGTGCAGAGGTTGGCCCAGGACGCGGAAGCGCGGCATCTCACCGTCTACGCGGTGGTGGTCACGCTGATCGTGCTGACCGGCATCGCGCTGGGCCTGCTGCTGGTGCGCGAGATGGTGCGGCCCCTGCGGGCGCTGTCCCGCTACATCCGCCGGATCGGGACCGGGAAATACGACGAGCCGCCGCTGGTGCGACGCTCCGACGAGATCGGGGAGCTCGCCGAATCCCTCGGCCAGATGGCGAAGGACCTGAAGCAGGTCGCCCAGATCTCGAAGCTCGCCACCCTCGGCGAGCTGGCGGTCGGCATGGCCCACGAGCTCAACCAGCCGCTGAACACCATTCGCCTGGCGGCGGAGAACGCCCTGTCGGCGATCGAGGCCGACAAGACCGATCGCGCGTTCGAGGTCGCGAAGCTGAGGCTCATCTCCGACCAGGCCGCGCGCATGGGGGAGATGATCCAGCGCATGTGCGTGGTCGGGCGCGGCGAGGGGACGGACGGGATCATCGATCCCAGGGAGGCGGTGCGGGACGCCTGCTCGCTCGTCGCGAATCAGTTCGCCGATGACGGGATCGTCGTCGCCCTCGACCTGCCCGAGAATTGCGCCGCGGTTGCCGGCCAGCGCCACGAGCTGGCCCAGGTCGTGATCAACCTCCTGACCAATGCCCGCGACGCCATCCTCGATCCGGCCGCCGGCGCGCCGCCGGGGAGGCCGCGCCGGGGAGGCCGCATCGACGTGGGGGTCGAGAGCCGGGGCGGCGGGGTCGTGATCCAGGTGCGGGACAACGGGGGCGGCATCGCCCCGGGCATCATGGAGCGTATTTTCGACCCGTTCTTCACTACCAAGGAGGTCACCAAGGGGACCGGGCTCGGCCTGTCCATCAGCTACGGGATCGTGAGCGCCATGGGGGGGCGCCTGACGGCGGCCAACGTCGACGGCGGCGCGCTGTTCACGCTGCACCTGCCGGTCGCCGACATTGCAAAAGCCCCGGGCCTCTGAAACAATGCGCGCGCCAAGGGGGAAGGGGACGCTGATCGCGAGTCCCCGCTCGGCCCGGGCGTTGGAGATCCGCATGGACGCAGCTCAGGGTGAGTCGAAGGTCCTCGTCGTCGACGACGATCCGCTCCAGAGGGGCGAGATCGTCGAGTTCCTCCAGCGCCAGGGAATCGACGTGATGTCCGAGGACAATGGCTTCGCGGCCTTCCACCAGATCCGGAAGTGCCGGCCCCGGGTCGTGGTCATGGACATGAAGATGCCGGGCCTCGACGGCATCCATGTCAGCCGCCTGATCCGGAAGATGGATTACCGGCCCAAGGTCATCCTGGTGTCGGGGTTCCCCGAATACGTCTACAGGGCCCACCAGGAGGACAGCAACGTGTTCGCCGTCATCGAGAAGCCGATCCCGCTCAACGCGCTGGCCCGGTTCATCGCCGAGGCCCTGGAGCAGCGCGCCGAATAGGGGCGCGGGCGGTCCCTTCGCGCGGGGCGGGCGCGGCTCGCTAGCTGTCGTACGAGATCAGGGAATCGAAGGGAACGTCCAGCCGCTTGCGTCCCGCGAGGAAGGCAAGCTCGATGATGCACGCGGCGCAGACCGCCCGCGCCCCCTGGCGGCGCACCAGTTCCACGGTCGCCGCCAGGGTCCCCCCGGTGGCCAGCAGGTCGTCCAGCACGGCGACGCGGTCGCCCGCCCCGATGGCGTCGGTCTGGACCTCGATGGTGTCGGTGCCGTATTCGAGGGCGTACTCGTAGGGCACGGTTTCCCCCGGCAGCTTGCCTCGCTTGCGCACCATGACAAAGCCCACCCCGAGGCTGAGGGCGAGCGGCGCCGCCACCAGGAAGCCCCGGGACTCGATGGCGGCGAGCTTGGTCGGGTGGTGCGGCCGGACGATCTCCGCCAGCCGGTCCACGGTAGCCTGCCAGGCGCCGGGGTGGGTCAGCAGGGGCGAGATGTCGTAGAAGAGAATCCCCGGCTTGGGGAAGTCCGGTATCTGGCGGATGTGATCCTTGAGATCCATGATCGGGCGCACTCCTCGCGCTGCTCGGCGCGCAACTCTAGCGGCCGCGGCGGGGCAAGGCAATTTCCCGGGCGGGCGCGCCGGGACGCGGGAGGTTTATCCGCCGCGCGGAATCCTGTTAGACTGAACGCGATCCTGCCGTTCCAGCCACCGCAACATCGGGGAGCACTCCGCCATGAACCGCACCATCGTTATCGCCGCCGTGATCGTCGCCGCTGGCGCGGTGGCCTGGGCGCTGTTCGGCCAGCGCATGACGGGCAGCGTCGGGACGGAGGGGTCCCCTCAGAAATTCGTCACCATCGGCACCGGAGGCGTCACCGGGGTCTACTATCCCACGGGAGGGGCGATCTGCCGGCTCGTCAACAAGGGGCGCGACCAGCACGGCGTGCGCTGCACGGTGGAGAGCACAGGGGGCTCCGTCTACAACATCAACGCCATCCGGTCCGGCGAGCTCGACATGGGCATCGTCCAGTCCGACTGGCAATACCACGCGTATAACGGCAGCTCCCGGTTCGCCAATGCGGGTCCGTTCAAGGAGCTCAGGGCGGTGTTCTCGGTCCATCCCGAGGCGTTCACCGTGGTCGCTCGGCGCGATGCCGGCGTCTCGAGCTTCGCCGACCTCAGGGGCAAGCGCGTGAATATCGGCAATCCCGGCTCGGGCCAGCGCGCCACCACCGAGGTGGTGCTCGAGGCGATGGGCTGGACCGTCAAGGACTTCACGCTCGCCTCCGAGCTCAAGCCGGCCGAGCAGGCCCAGGCGCTGTGCGACGACAAGGTCGACGCCATCGTCTACGTGGTCGGCCATCCCAACGGATCGATCCAGGAGGCCACCACCGCCTGCGAGACCGCTCTCGTGGCGGTGTCGGGGCCGGCCATCGACAAGCTGGTCGCGGACAATCCGTACTACGCCAAGGCCACCATCCCGGGCGGGATGTATGCCGGCAATGCGGACGACGTGGAGACCTTCGGGGTCAAGGCCACCTTCGTCGCCTCGAGCCGGACCGACCCGGAGGTCATCTACCAGGTGGTGAAGGCGGTGTTCGACAACTTCAACGATTTCAGGGGACTTCACCCGGCCTTCGGGCACCTCGATCCGGCGCGGCTCGTGACGGAGGGCAACTCGGCGCCGCTGCATGACGGCGCCGCGCGCTACTTCGCCGAGAAGGGAATGATGTAGGCGGCGGCCCCGGCCGTCCTCCGGCCATGAGCGCGGACCGCTTCGCCGCGGCCGAGGATCTCGCCCGCGCCTCCGATTCCGGCGCCCGCGACCCGAGGGGCTGGGCCGCCGACATCCTGTTCGCGGTGGCCCTGGCATGGTCGCTGTTCCAGCTGTGGTACGCCTCGCCGCTGCCGTTCGCTTTCGGGGCGTTCAACCTCAACTTCACCGAGGCCCGCGCGCTCCACCTGACCTTCGCCCTGTTCCTCGCCTTCGCCGCGTTTCCCGGCTCCGCGTCCGGGCCCCGCGACCGCATCCCCGTCCTCGACTGGGCCCTTGCCGTCGCCGCCGCGCTTGCCGCCGCCTACGTGCTGGCCTTCCAGTCGGAGCTGGAGACGCGGCCCGGCGCGCCGATCACGCGCGACGTGGCGGTGGCGGCGGTGGGCATGGTGCTGCTGCTGGAGGCGGCGCGCCGGTCCCTGGGCCTGCCGCTCGCCGTCGTCGCCATCGTGTTCCTCACCTATGGCTTCGCGGGGCCGTGGATGCCCGCCGTGATCGCCCATGGGGGCACATCCCTGGCCAAGGCGATGTCCCACCAGTGGCTCACCAGCGAGGGCGTGTTCGGCGTGGCGCTGGGCGTCTCGACCAGCTTCGTGTTCCTGTTCGTGTTGTTCGGGACCTTGCTGGACAAGGCCGGGGCGGGGGCCTGGTTCATCCGCGTCTCCTACGCGGCGCTGGGGCACCTGCGCGGCGGGCCGGCCAAGGCCGCGGTGGTCGCCTCGGGCCTCACCGGCCTGGTTTCGGGCTCGTCGATCGCCAACGTGGTGACCACCGGCACCTTCACCATCCCGCTGATGAAGCGCGTGGGCTTTTCGGGGGCCAAGGCCGGCGCCGTCGAGGTCGCCTCCTCGGTCAACGGCCAGATCATGCCGCCGGTGATGGGCGCGGCGGCGTTCCTCATGGTGGAATACGTCGGCATCCCCTATCTCGACGTCATCAAGCACGCCTTCCTGCCCGCGGTCATCTCCTACGCGGCGCTGCTCTACATCGTCCATCTCGAGGCCATGAAGATGGGCCTCGAGGGGCTCCCGCGCCCGCCCGGGGCGCGGCTGCGCACCCGCCTGATCGGCTATGGCCTCGCCGCCTCGGCCCTGCTGGCGTTGGCGGGGGCGGTCTACTGGGGGCTCGGCTGGACCAAGGCGGTGCTGGGGGATTGGGCGGCCTGGGCCGGGGTCGCGGCCCTGGGCATCGCCTATCTCGGGCTGGTCCGGCTGGCCGCGCGCAATCCGCAACCGGAGGGCGCCATCGCCGCCGACCGCCTGCCGCCCCTCGGCCCCACGGTCAAGGGCGGGCTCCACTTCCTCATCCCCGTGGTGGTGCTGATCTGGTGCCTGATGGTGGAGCGCCTGTCGCCCTCCCTCAGCGCGTTCTGGGCCGTTGTCTTCCTCATCGCCATCGTGCTCACCCAGGGCCCGCTCCGTGTCCTGTTCGGGGAGCCGGGCGCGGGGGCGGGGGCCGCGGCCGCCGGCGCCGCCGCCCGCGACGGCGCCCGCGCGCTCCTCTCGGGACTGGTGGCGGGGGCGCGCAACATGGTTGGCATCGCCGTCGCCACCGCCGCCGCCGGCATCGTCGTCGGCACCGTGACCCTGACCGGGCTCGGCCTGGTGATGACCGAGTTCATCGAGCTGCTGTCGGGCGGCAACCTCATGGCGATGCTGCTGCTCACCGCCGTCATCAGCCTGATCCTCGGCATGGGGCTGCCGACCACGGCCAACTATATCGTGGTGGCGACGCTGATGGCGCCCGTAGTGGTGGCGCTCGCCGCCGAGGGCGGCCTCATGGTGCCGCTGATCGCCGTGCACCTGTTCGTATTCTATTTCGGTCTCATGGCCGACGTCACGCCGCCGGTGGGGCTCGCCACCTTCGCCGCGGCCGCGATCTCGGGGGCGGACCCGATGCGCACGGGCGTTCAGGCCTTCCTCTACAGCGCACGCACCGTGGCCCTGCCGTTCTTCTTCATCTTCAACGGCCAATTGCTGCTGATCGGCATCACCGACGCCTTCCATCTGCTGCTGACCGTCGCGGCGGCCCTTCTCGCCATGTTGGTGTTCGCCGCCGGCACCATGGGATGGTTCCTGACGAGGAGCCGCCTGGCCGAGGGCGCGGCGCTGCTGCTCGTCGCCTTCGTGCTGTTCCGGCCCGGCTTCTTCTGGGACAGGGTCCACCCGCCTTTCGAATCGCGGCCGGCCACCGAGATCCATGCCGTGGCCGAGGCGTTGCCGCCGGGCGCGTTCCTGCGCCTCGGCCTGGAGGGCGAGACCGTCACCGGCGCCCCTGCCAGCCGCGCCGTGGTCCTGCCGCTGGGCGAGGCCGGGAGCGCGGAGGAGCGGCTGGCCCGGGCCGGGCTCGAGCTCGCGCGGCTCGGCCGTGCACCGGATGTCCGCGTCGTCGCGGTCGCCTTCGGCAGTGCGGCGGAGAAGGCGGGCATCCGGCGCGGCTGGAGGGTCGCGTCGGTCAGCGTCGCCGCCGACCGTCCCGCCAAGGAGTGGATGTTCGCGCCGGCCCTGGTGCTGCTGGCCGCGGTCGCGGCCGTCCAGGCCGGCCGCCGCCGGCGCTCGGCGGCGCGACCGGAAAGGGGGCGAAAGGGGGAGGGGCATGTATAGGAACATCCTGGTGCCGGTCGATCTCGACCAGGACAGCTCGTGGCGCAAGGCGCTGCCGGTGGCCGTCGAGTACGGCCAGATCTTCGGCGCCCGCCTGCATCTGCTCACGGTATTGCCCGATTTCGGGACCGGGCTGGTCGGCAGCTACTTCCCGCCCGACTTCGAGGAGAAGGCGACGGCCGAGGCCCGGGCGCGGCTCGAGGCGCTGGCCCGCGGCAGGGCTTCGGGCAACCTCGAGGTCACCTGCCACGTCGCCCACGGCACGGTCTACGAGGAGATCCTGGCGGCGGCGCACGATCTCGGCGCCGACCTCATCGTCATGGCGTCGCACCGCCCGGAGCTGAAGGACTACCTGCTCGGCCCCAACGCTGCGCGGGTGGTGCGCCACTCCGACATCTCGGTGCTGGTGGTGCGGGGCTGAGTCCGCCGCCGGTCGGCGATCGCCCCGGCCGCCCGGGAGAACGGACGCGGGTTCCCGATGCGCAAACCGCGGACGGGGAGTTCCCGCCCGCGGTTCGCGGCATACTTGGAGGAGGAGTTCGAATCTTTTGTAGGCGGCCGCATGGCCGTCGACATGGGGGACATGCTAGCCGGGGTGGGAGGCCGGGGGAAGACACGAGGCGTCACGTTTCCGTGAGCGCTTCCCCGGCTCGCCGGCCCCGAGAGCGCCGGCCACGGGGCCGGGTCGATCACGACCACGTGATCGGCGCGGCCCCGGCCCACGGGCCGGCGCCGGGGCCCGACCGGGCGCAGAGGAGGGCGGTTTCCACCTCTGGCGCCGGACGCCCGGTTGCGCTAGGGAAGGGACGTCAGCGCCGTCGGGCGCCGAGGAGAGCCGTCGTGGCCGTCGAACCCGCCGCCGTGGAAGAAGCCCTGTTCCAGATCCGTTTCCGGGAGCTCTCCCGCGAGGCGCTGGAGCGCATGGCCGCCGCCGGGCAGGAGGTGATGGAGATCCGCCGGCGGCTGGCGCGGACCGGCGACAATATCGTGGGCGAGCTGATCAAGGGGGAGGACACCTTCTACGAGTGGAATCATTACCCCGACGGCGATGTCTACGACGCCGAGACCGGCAGCCAGTTCTTCTACCACGCCCATCCGGCCGACGTCAGGTTCGGCGAGCATGGGCACTTCCACACCTTCCTCCGGCCCGCCGGCATGGCCCCCGACATGAATCCGGCCGCGGTCCCCGACCTCGCCCTTCCCGAGGGGCCCAACGACGCCCTCAGCCACCTGATCGGAATCTCCATGGACCGCTACGGCGAGCCCATCTGCCTGTTCACCACCAATCGCTGGGTGACGGGCGAGGTCTGGTACGACGGCGCCGACGTGGTGCGCATGCTGGACCGGTTCGCCGTCGGGCACACCCAGCCATCATGGCCGGTGAACCGCTGGATCACCGCCATGCTGCGCCTGTTCCGGCCGCAGATCGCGGCGCTCGTCGCCGCCCGCGACGACGCCGTCGCCGCGTGGAAGGTCCGGCGCGCGAGCCGCATGGGCCGCCACAGCGTGTACGAGGACCGAGCCCTCGAGATCACCTCCTACCGGAGGATCGCCGTCGAGGACCAGATCCGCGCCGTGGAAGGGGCGCTGGCGGCGTCCCGAGGGGGTGGCGTGTCCGGGGCCGGACCGGCGGCTATTTCAGGGTCTTGAGGTAGGCGATGACGTCGGCCCGTTCCTTCGCCGACGGCAGTCCGGGGAACGCCATGCGGTTGCCGGGCATGAACTTGCGCGGGTTTTCGAGGTACTTGTCGAGGGTCTCCTCGTCCCAGGTCACCCCGGACTCCTTGTTCGCCTTGGAGTACCGGAATCCCTTGACCTTGCCCGCCTTGGTGCCGAAGACGCCGGCCAGGCTGGGGCCGATCTTGTGCTTGCCCGCCTCGGTGGTGTGGCAGATCGCGCATTTGCGGAACACCTGCTTGCCCTTGTCGGCATTGCCCTCGGCCAGGGCTTGGCTGCCCGTCGACACCATGGCGGCGGTGGCCGCGGCGAACAGTACGCGGAAATGCACCATCGGTCTTGCTCCTCCGTTCATCCCTCGCCCGGCCCGTTGGGCGGCAAAAGCGCGGATCAATGACGCGGTTCCCCTACCACCTCGGGCCGGGCTTTGCAACCGGGGCCCGATCGCCCCCGTCCCCACGGCCGGACCCGGCCGGTGGCGCCGTTGCATGCCCGCGCCCGGCGGTATATAAGGCGGGCCTCATCGGGGAGTAGCTCAGCCTGGTAGAGCACCACGTTCGGGACGTGGGGGCCGGAGGTTCAAATCCTCTCTCCCCGACCAATGAAATCAACGGCCTGGGGCGTTCGGCTTCCAGGCCGTTTTCCGTTTGGTGAATGGCTCTCCCGGCCATCCCGCGGGATGGTGGGAGCGGGAGACGGATCACGTTCCGTCGCCCGCGAACATCAGGCTCAATTGCGGCAGGTAGGTCACCAGCAGGACCACCAGGATCATCACCGCGAAAAACGGCAGCACCGCGCGGCAGACCGCGCCGAAGGGGCGCTCGAACCGGAACGCGGAGAGGAACAGGTTCATGCCGACCGGCGGAGTGAGGTAGCCCAGCTCGAGATTCACCAGGAAGATGATGCCGAGGTGCAAGGGGTGGATGTCGAACACCGCCGCGATGGGAAGGATCAGCGGCACCACGACGACGGTCGCCGAATAGATGTCCATCAAGCAGCCGACGGCGAGGAGGAAGACATTCAGCGCCAACAGGAACACCACGCGGGAGCCGACATTGGCCTCGACCCAGGCGGCCGCGTGGGCGGGGACCTGCGCGTCCACCAGATAGTTCGTGAGCCCCATGGCGACGCCGAGAATGGCGAACACGCCACCCACGAGGGTGAGGCTTTTCAGGAATATCCCCGGCAGGTCCCGGACCATGCCGATTTCGCGATGGATCACGGCCTGCGTGAGATAGGCATAGAACGCGGTGCAGGCGGCGGCTTCCATGAGCGTCATGAAACCACCGAAGATGCCGCCGATGGCCACCGCGGGCAGGCCGATCTCCCATTTCGCGCGCCAGGTCGCGGCGAGGGCCGCGCGCGGATCGAAGGGTGAGCGGGCCGCCCTGCTCCGCAGTCCCATGAACACGCCCAGGGCGCAGATCGCCAGGACCAGGACGATCCCCGGAGCGATTCCCGCCTTGAACATGTCGGGGATCGGCACCTGGGCGACGACCCCGTAGAGGATCACGGCCAGGCTGGGCGGGAACAGGAGGCCGATGGACCCCGAGGCGGTCACCAGGCCGAGGGAAAAGCGATCCGGGTAGCCGCTGTTGACCAACACCGGCAGCATCAACCCCCCGAGCGCCAGAATGGTGACGCCGGACGCCCCGGTGAAGGTCGAAAAGAACGCGCAGGAGAGGATCACGACGATGGCGAGGCCGCCCGGAACCCAGCCGAAATAGGCCTGGAACAGGTCCATGAGGCGCTCCCCGGCGCGCCCCGCCGCCAGGAAGAAGCCCGCGAGAACGAAAAGGGGGATGGTGGGGATGGCGGGCGATACGACGATGCGATACGCCTCGACCGGGATCGCCGCCACCGGGACGTCGGCCGCGGTGAACAGGACCAGCGCCACGCCGCCGAGGACGATGAATATGGGCAATCCCGCCATCGCCGCGATCAGCAGCACGCCAATCGCGGGCCATGCCAAAGCCGCGACATACGAAACCGGCATGAACGAGAAAGCGAGAGCGATCATGCCGCCTCCCATGGCGGTCATCTTGCCCCCGAGACCGGGCACGGCGAGGGCGAAGCGGACGGCGATGACCGCGAAGGCGACCGGCAAGACAGCGATGAAGACCCAGGGCGGCAGCCAACCGCCGAGACGGACCGGGGATTCCATCTCGGAGATCAGGAATCCGTAGGACGCCCAGGCGAGGCCCAGGCAAACGGCGACGGAAAGGGCCGCCACCGTCAGCCCTACGGCATGGCCGCCGATCCATCGCGCTAACAGAGTCCCCGTCGATAGCCGCAGGTGGCGCCCATCGCGCGCGGCGACCATGGCGCCCAGGAATCCCACCCAAAGGGTCAGGTTCTGAACAAAGCTGGTGCCGCCCGGAACGCTGGTCTCGATCGTCCACCGCAACGCCAGGTCCGCCACCGGAAGCACCACCATCAGCGCCAGCACGGCGGCGCCAAGTGCGTTTTCGGCGCGGCGGCGCGATTCCGCCGGTTTGACGGACTCCCCCGCCGGGGTCATGGCCGGCTCACTTGCCCCCCGATGCGCGATAGGCATCCCGCAGGCGCTCGACCTCGGCGACCGTATCCTCCGGCACGATTTGGCCGATCAGCCTGGGGTACCCCCGGCGCGCGCCTTCCTCCCATTGCGCGACCACGCCGGGTGGGACGGCGTGGACCTTGAGCCCATGTTTCTTCATGACGGCGATGGCCTCGACGCCAAGCTCGCGGATCTCGCCCTGGAGCCGGGAGCCGATTCGGCGCGCGGATTCCCTGAGCTGTTCCTTGAACGTGTCCGGGACACCTTTCCAGGCCCTGTCGGTGATGACCGTGCCGCCGACCAGGGGCGCCCATTTCAACTCCGTCATGTGGTTGGCGAGGCCGAACCACTGATAGGAAAGTGCCGCGACCGGTGTCGTCGGCACGGCGTTGATCAAGCCCGAGGAGAGTGCCGTGTGAATCTCCGTGGCCGGCAGGGGAACGGGCTTGTACCCCGCTTCCCGCCAGGCGCCGATATGGGCGCTTTCGCCGACCCAGGCAAAGAGCTTCAGCGGCTTCAGGTCATCCGGCTTCACCACCGGTTCCTGGGTGAAGAAATGGACCCAGCCGGCATCGGCCCAGTTCATGACATGGAAGCCTCTCGCCGCGAGCGCCCCTTCGAGCTTCGGCATCATCCGTGCGCGCACGTGATCGAGCTCCGCGTCCGAGCGGAACATCATCGGCATCTGCAGCGCCTGGATGTCCTGGGAGATCGAAGAGAGCCCGTTGCCGGTGAGCGCCGCGGCCTGGAGTTGGCCGATCCGCATCTTCCGGACCATGTCGGACTCGTCCCCGGCGACCCCGCCGGGATAGATCCTGATCCGAACCTTGCCCTGGGAGATCTTCGCCCATTGGGCGGCCATGTCCTCGAGCGCCTTGTGCCAGGGCGATCCCTTGGGCGCCAGGGTGCCGAGCTTGATGGTTGCCGCGCCGGCGGGCATGGCCAGCGACATCGTTGCCATCACAGCGATGCATTTCACCACGAGGGTTCTCATTTGGCGGTCTCCGCCAGGTTTGCGTTCACGAAGAGGTCGGGAATCCGGGCCTCGAGCCAGCGCGCCCGGTTACGGGCCAGGACATTGGATAGCCGCAGGGGCCGGTAGGCGTCGACGTCATGGGCCCTGGCCTTGGCGATCAGGGCCCTGAACTCCTTGAGATTCTGTTCGGGCACGGAGACCGCCTCCGCCAGCGATACATGGATCGATGCGCGACGCCCCCGGGACAACTCGAACGCTTTTTGGTAGTGGGTCCGCGCCTTGCGCCGGGACCCGCCGGGCCGGCCCGCTTCGTAGGAAATGAAAAACTCATGGGCGGCGCCATGGTCGAACCCTTCATCCAGGGCCAGCACGCGTCCCACCAGCGCGCCCGCCACCGGCAGCTCGGCGATGAGGTCGAGGTCGTCCCTGCTGGCGCTGAGTGCGCCGGCCCAGGCCGCCCCCGCCCAGTAGAGGAAGGGGACATCGTCGCGGCCGGCGGCGGCGAGGGCCTTGTCCCGGTCGCCCGTCAGCATCGCGCCGAACCCCGGATGGGCGGCCTCCAGCCCCCGCAGGGCGTAGTCGCGCCCCCGCAGATAAAGCTTCCGCGCCCGTGTCCGCATCTTGCGGGCCTCCGCGAGGCGGTCTTCATCAAGGGTATCGGCCTCGATCTGGATCAGATAGGCATAGACCGTGAAGCCCCGGGCCGATGCCAAGAGGAGGCCCCTATGGCGCGGGGAGATCTCGAGCATGCTTTCATAGGTCTTGAGCCCGAAGGGCAAGGCTTCTCGGATCAGCTCGGGATCGTCGTCGCCGGCAAAAGCCGTGCCGTCACCGGTGATCGCATCGCCCACCACGTCGACGGCGACGCGCTGAAAGGAGCACCCCGTCAGGCCAATGCCGAGCACCAGGGTCAGGGCAACGGCAATTCTTCCGGACATGGTTGCCACCTCCCGCATGACAACCGCACAAATATTAGATACCGAACAAATATTAGATACCGAAAAGGACAACTTTGATAGGGGGCCCATATCCACTTCGGGCCAAGATCGGACATGAGGATTGGAACCCTTGTCCCCCCTCGCGGCCCGGCGCGACGGCACCGGGCCCTTGCCCATGGCCGCGGGCCTGCCGCCGCGCTCACACCACCCAGGGGATCCAGCGCTTCACCCGGCGCGCATACGCGCGATAGGCCTCGCCGAAGATCGCCTCGAGGTGGCGTTCGTCCTCGCGCACGCGGCGGTCGAACCAGAAAACGTGGAACGCGAGCAGCGCCGCCGCCAGCCACGAGTGGAAGGTGATCGCGAGCCCGGCCATGAAGATCATGTGGCCCAGATACATGGGATTGCGCGTGAAGCGGTAGATGCCGTGATCGACCAGGCGCTCGGGCGGCACCTCGAGCCCGGGCCCGCCGCCGCCATGGCGGGTGCGGTAGCCCCCCGCGAGGCGGTACTGGAGATAGCCCCAGGCAAGCAGGACCACGCCCCAGGGGGTGAAGGGCAGGGTGCCGGCGTTGAGCGCCAACTCCAAGGCGATCACCAGCACCGGGAAGACCGCGAAGGTCCTGCGCGAGGTGCTCGCGAGCCAGCGCAGGGGGCTCCGGCGGCGGGGTTTCCGCCCCCCGCCGCCGGGCGCCTCGGCGTCGGGGGCGGGGCTCTCGGCGCCTGTTTCCTGTCCGCTCATCGGTCCGCTGAATCCCGTATCGCGCCCAGACCGATTCCCGCCGGTCGGGCCTCTGTGCGCGGGGACGCTATCTCCCCGTCCGTCGCCGCGCAAGGCCCCCCGCGCCGCCGCCGGCGACCTGCCGCGATCGGCTTCCGGGGGGG
>DASWKZ010000278.1:0-2116 GCA_036396355.1 Alphaproteobacteria bacterium | reverse complement strand
CCGCGGCGAGGCCAAGGCGCGGGCCGAGGCGCTGGGCGCCCGGGTCGCGGGCTCGGTCTCCAAGAAGACCGACTACGTGGTGATCGGCGCCAAGGCGGGCTCCAAGGCGCGGAAGGCCGAGGAGCTCGGCGTCAAGGTGCTCTCCGAAGACGAATTCCGTGAAATGGCGAAGCCGTAACGGGTTCGCCGGTCAGATCGGCGCCGTCGCGCCCTTGAGCCAGCGCCTCGTCGCGGCATCGAGGCGCGGGGTAAGCATTTTGCGCAAGCGGGCATGGTAGGCGTCGAGCCAGGCGCGCTCCTCCGCCGTCAGCAGCCTGCGGTCGATCAGCGCGCGCTCGATGGGGGCCAGCGTCAGGGTTTCGAAGGCCAGCATGGCGCGGCCGTCCACCGCCTCGCCGTCGGGCCGGACGGCGACCAGGTTCTCGATGCGGATGCCGTAGGCGCCGGGGCGATAGAAGCCGGGCTCGTTGGAGATCACCATGCCGGTCCGCAGCGCCACGCTGTTGGGCACCTGGGAGATGCGCTGCGGTCCCTCGTGGACGTTGAGGAAGTGGCCGACCCCGTGGCCGGTGCCGTGGTCGTATTCGAGCCCGGCCTGCCACAGGGCGTTGCGGGCCAGCACGTCGAGCTGGGAGCCCGACGTGCCCGCGGGGAAGCGCGCCATGGCCAGCGCGATGTGGCCCTTGAGCACCCGCGTGAAGTGATCGCGCATGGCCGCCGTGGGCTTCCGCCCGCCGCCGATGAACAGGGTGCGGGTCACGTCGGTGGTGCCGTCGAGGTACTGGGCGCCGGAATCGAGGAGATAGATCTCCCCCGGCCCGAGCGCGTGGTCGGTCCTCTCGGTCACCCGATAGTGGACGATGGCGCCGTGGGGGCCCGCCCCCGAGATGGTGGGGAAGGAGAGCCCCTGGAAGTGCTCGTTCTCCGCGCGCATGGATTCGAGCACGCGGGCGGCCTCCATCTCGGTGAGGCGGCCCCGCGGCGCCTCGCGCGCGAGCCAGGCGAGGAAGCGGGTGAGCGCGGCGCCGTCGCGGACATGGGCGGCGCGGATGCCCTTGAGCTCGACGGCGTTCTTGCAGGCCTTGGGCAGCTGGCAGGGATCGGCGCCCTCGCGCAGCCTGGCGCCCGCGCGCCGGAGCCGGCGCACGATCCAGAAGGGCGCCGTCGCCGGATCGGCCAGCACCGCCTTGCCGGCGCGCCCGAGGGCGTCGAGCGCGGCCCCCAGCTCCGCCCCGGCGCGCACCCGCACCTCGGGGCCGAGATGGGCGCGGGCGGCGGCGGTGAGTTTCCTGGGATCGGTGAACAGGTCCACCCGGCGGTTGCTTCCCACCAGCGCGAACGCCAGGGGAAGCGGCGAGTTGCCGACGTCGCCGCCGCGGATGTTGAGGAGCCAGGCGATGGAATCGGGCGCCGACAGGATCGCGGCGTCGACCCCGGAGGCGGCGAGCCGGGCGGCGATCTCGGCCCGCTTGGCCCTGGCGCTGCGGCCCGCGAAGCGCAGCGCCAGCGGCCGGATCGGGCTGATGGGGTCGGCGGGGCGGTCCCGCCACAGGCGGTCGACGGGATTGCGGGAAAGCGCAACCAGGCGGCCGCCGGCACGGGCGCAGGCCTCGCCGTAGCGGGCGACATCGCGCGGGGTCAGCAGCCAGGGATCGAAGCCGAGGCGGGCGCCGCGCGGAAGGTTGGCCTCGATCCAGGCGGCGGGGGGACGGCGCGTGACGTGCTGGATGGCGAACCGCGCGGGGTCGACCTCGGTGCGGGCCTGGAGGGTGTAGCGGCCGTCCACGAACAGCGCCGCGGTGTCGGGCAGCACCACGGCGGCGCCGGCCGAGCCGGTGAAGCCGGTGAGCCAAGCGAGGCGCTGGGCGCTGGCCGGCACGTACTCGCCCTGGTGGGCATCGACGCGCGGCACGATCATGCCGTCGACGCCCATCCCGCCCAGCGCCTCCCTCAGGGCGGGAAGCCGCTCGGCCGGCGCCAGTCCGGGACGCGCGGGTGCCCCCGCCATGCGCGCCTTGAGCGCGGCGAGCTGCGCCCTCAGCGCCCCGGGGGGCCGGTCGGCGACCAGCGCCATCCAGGCCTCGGGGTCGCGCCCCTCGGGCGCGGCGAGCACGCC
>DASWKZ010000277.1:0-1699 GCA_036396355.1 Alphaproteobacteria bacterium | reverse complement strand
GAGGCGAGCGAGCGCACCGCCTCCCGGGCTTCGGTCAGGCGATCCGTGAGGACGAGGGCCATCCAGAGGTCGAAGATGAGATCTTGCCGCGACGGCGCCATCCGCTGGGCTCGACGCACCGACTCCAGGCCCTCCTCGGCCCGGCCCAGGTCGAAAAGGGTCAGGCCTGCGGACCCGTCCTGACTCGCCCGCGATGGAAGCTTCCGTTCGCCCGCCCTTCGGGTCCTAGGAAGGCAGCTCTCGCCGGACGCTCTCCCACCGGCATGTCGGCTGGTGTGGAGATCACGTGTCGGGTCTACAAGCCCCCGCACCCGGTGTCTATCGGCGCCATCGCCCCGAAACGACCGTGCTGTACGAGGTCGTGCGGGATAACCTCGAGACGCTGTACGGGGCGATCGGCGATGGGGCGCTCGCGGTGCGGATCCCCAATCACGCCCGCAAGGAGCTGGAAGCCTATCTCGATTGCGGGCTGCTCTGCCGGGGCTTTGCGCGCCTGAAATGTGAGGACTGCGGGGAGAGACGGCTGGTGGCGTTCAGTTGCAAGGGCCGGGGCTTTTGCCCGGCGTGTACAGGCCGGCGGATGAACGCGACGGCCGCGAACCTGATCGAGCGGGTGCTGCCGCCGCAGAGCGGGCTTCGCCAGTGGGTGCTGACCTTCCCGTTCTCGTGGCGGCGGCGCCTGGCCCAGGACGGAGCGTTGCTCGGCCGGCTCACGCGCATCGCCGTGGAGACGGTGCTGACGTTCTACGCGGCCCGCGGGGCTGAGCAGGGTCGGCCCGGGGCGAAGAGCGGCGCGGTCACCGCCGTGCAGAGAACGTCGTCCGATTTGCGACTGAATCCACACCTCCACATGATCGCCCTGGATGGCGCCTGGCGCGAGGACGGCGGCGAGCTCGGCTGGGAAGGGCTCGGACATCTCCGGACCAGCGAAGTGGGCGAGGTGCTGGAGCGCCTGGTGCGGCGCATGGAGAGACACCTTCACCGGAGCGGACAGCTCCGGCCCTCTGAGGATGAGGCCGAGGCGGGCGGGGAGGGGGACCCCGAAGGGAACCTCGCCGCTTCGGCGGTATGGGGCCAGGCGCCGCCGGCGGGGCCGCAGTGGGTGAGCCGCCTCGCGCCCCTCGAGCCGCAGGCTCTGGCCTACGACAAGCCGCGGTGCGCGTCGCTCGATGGGTTCACGCTGCATGCGGCGACGCGGGCAGGCGCTCTCGACCCGGCGGGGCGGGAGGCGCGGCTGCGCTACGTGCTGCGACCTCCGGTCGCGCAGGAGCGGGTGGAGCAGCGTCCCGACGGCTTGGTGCGGATCACCCTGAAGAAGGCCTACGCCGACGGGACCATCGCGGTGGACATGGACCCGCTGTCGTTGCTGTGCCGGCTGGCCACCAGTGTGCCTCCACCTCGCCTGCACACCATCCGCTACGCGGGGGTGCTGGCCCCGGCGAGCCCGTGGAGGTCGCGTCTCGCGCCGCCGCCCCAAGCGCCCGCCGCGAGCGACGAGCCGGGTAGGCCGAGTCACGCCGGGGGCTATCGCCCGTGGGCCGAACTTTTGGCGCGCACGTTCGCCGTGGACGTCCTCGCCTGTCCCACCTGCCAGGGGCGGATGAAGCTGCTCGGGCTGGTCAAGAATCCCGCGATCATCTCCCGCACCCTCGCCACGGTGGGGGAGGCGACCGAGGTGCCGCGTCGGTCGCCCGGTCGC
>DASWKZ010000276.1:0-3944 GCA_036396355.1 Alphaproteobacteria bacterium | reverse complement strand
CCACTGGTCGGCGATGCCCAGGTCGCCGATGAGGTCGGTCCGGCGGCCTTCCAGGCGCTGGTACATCTCGAGCAGGGTGATCGCGCGGGGGATCTCGGCGCTCGGCCGTTTGCCGCCGACGGCCTCCCAGGCGCCGAGCATCCTTTCCGCCAGGTGCGCGAAGGGGTCCTTTTCCCCTTCGATGACGGGAACACCGACATGGAACTCCAGCGGCTGGCCGTCCAGGGCGGTCAGGCCCCGTCCCGGCACGTTCGGCAGGCTGATGGAAGTGCGCCCCACGATGTCCGCGTACATCGAGGGGTCCGGCAGGGTGAAGGTGATGCGCTGGCCGAGAACGTTGTACAGCTTGGCGGGCAATTCGCCGGGGACCGTGGCCGTGATGACGAAGTGGACCCCGAACTGTCGTCCGTCCCGCACCAGGCTGATCAGGTCGGGGATCAGGTACTCGAAGTTCTCCTTGAACTCGGTGAAGTTGTCGATGGCGACCAGGGCCGAGGGCAGGAGCGTTTCGGGGTTGTCCAGCTTCTGAGCGTTGTAATCCTCGCGCGAGGGGTAGTTCGCCAGCCGTTCCTGGCGCTCGTTCATCATCCCGCGGATCATGCGCAGGAGAGCCTCGATGCGATCCGGCGTAACCGTGTCGATGACCGCGCCGCAGTGCGGCAGGTTCCGCAGGGATCGCAGGCCGCCTCGACCGAAGTCGATGGCGTAGAAGTGGAAGTCGCGCGGGCTGTGCCGCGCCCCCAGAGCCAGCACCAACGACTTAATGAACGTAGATTTGCCGCGCCCGCTAGCGCCGAACACGGCGATGGGGTCGGCGGCCACATCGACGGTCAACAGGCGCTGGATCGAATGATAGGGATCATCCATCACGCCGATGGTGGCCTTGAGCGGCAAGGGCGACTTCCAGTCAAACGGCTTCCACAACGAGGCCGCCTGCTCCGGCTTCTTGGAGGCGGCGTCGACCCACGCCGCGATCGCCGGCGCCAGAACCGTCTTGTCCTCGGGGACATCCGGCAGGTAGCTGGCGTCCACCGGCCGGTTCAGCGGCAGCTCGGCGGGCAGCGGGTCCGGCCACGGCTTGCGTTGCTTGGGGATATTCAACCGTTTGGCCTCGGCCCCCAGCGCTCCGACCAGCCAGGTGAGCGTCGAGCGCGGTTTCTCGCTCGTCCCCAGCGCTTCCAGGATGATCTCGGCGGGGTACTGGGGATCGGGCCGATCGTCGGTGTACGGCGACCCGGACCACGCCACCTGCACCTCGGTGAGCGTCTCCGAGCCGGCCTGGAGATAACCGCGCCCGGCGATCTGGGGCAGCCGCGCCGCGTCCGGCTTGTTCAGCAGCTCCTTGCTGTCATCCGGTGTCTCCATCCGCAGACAGATGCGGAACTTCATGTTGGCCTTCATTTGATCGGTGACCGCACCCGACGGCCTCTGAGTCGCCAGGATGAGCGTCACCCCAAACGCCCGCCCCAGCCGGGTGATCTGCTCGAACTGGGTCTTGTAGTCCGGGTTCGCCTGGATCATCTCGGCGAACTCATCGACGACGACAAACAGGTGGGGGAAGCTGTCGGGAAACGGCGAGTCCGGTTTCAGCGTCGGGATGACCTTCTTGCGATACTCCACCAAGTCGGAGGCGCCGGCCTTCGCCAGAATCGCCGCCCGGCGATCCATCTCGGCCTTGATGGCGACGAAGATTCGCTCGACGGCGTTGTATTCCAGGTTGGTGGCAACGTCCACCACATGCGGCAGCCGGCGGAACGGTTCGATCGTCGCCCCGCCCTTGTAGTCGACCAGGACGAAGTTGATGATGCGCGGGTCGTAGCGGATGGCGAGACCGGCGATCAACGTCTGCAGCATCTCGGACTTGCCGGAGCCGGTGGTGCCGGCGACCATCCCGTGCACGCCGTCGGCCTGCGCCTGGAACACCATCGTTCGGACGTCGCGGCTGCTGATCAGGCCGATCGGGCCGCGCAACCACTCCTGGTTCTCGGGTTGCATCGAGTGCTTCCACTTCTCTTGCACCTGCAGATCGCCCAGCACTTCGATGTCGCGTCGGTCGAGCATGCGGAAGAGGTCGAACAGGGTCATCGAGCGCGGCAGTTCGGCGGCCGGCCGCTTCCCACCGAGGGCGGTCCAGACCCGGTCCATGCGTTGGGCGATATCCTGGTAGACATCGAACTGATCGACGTCCTGCATCATGTCCGGCTGGCCCGGCAGGCCCACCTGGAACTCCAGCGGCAGGATCTTGTCCTTGACCGGGACGGCGACCAACCCACGGCCCGGGACATTCTCGAAGCTGCGCGCGCCCGGCCCGACGATGTCGAGGTACAGCGACCGGTCGGCCTGGGTGAGCGTCAGGCGCTGGGTGAGGAGGTTGAAGAGCTTGCCGCCGAGGTCGTTGGGGGAGCCGGCGGTGATGACGAAGTAGACGCCGAAGGCCCGCCCATCGCGCACGAGCGCCATCAACTCCGGGATGAGATGCTCGAAGCTCTCCTTGAACTCGGCGAAGTTGTCCACGACGACAACGATCTCCGACAGGATGTCCTTCGGGTTCTTCACATTGTGATCGGCCAACGAGGCATACTTGGACAGACGATCCTGTCTTTCGTTGATGAAGTTGCGCAGCATGCGGATCATCTGCTCGACCCGCGCCGTCTCCGAGGCGTCGATGGAGGCCCCCAGATGCGGCAAGGCCTTCATGGACTTCAAGCCGCCTCGCCCGAAGTCGAGGGCATAAATGTGCAACTCGTTCGGTGAGCGGGTGACCGCCAGGGCGGTCAGCAGCGTCTTGACGAAGGTGGTCTTGCCGCGCCCCGAGGCGCCGAAGATGATCAGCGGGTCGGTGGAGAGGTCGATGGTCAACAGGCGCTGCTCGGCCCGATAGGGGTTGTCCACCAGGCCGATGTCCACCTGTAAGGGCGGCGGCTCCTTCCAATTGAAAGGCGGCCACAGGTCCTTGTCGGCGGTGTTGTTGAGCCAGGCGCCAATGACCGGGTTGACCACGATCGTGCGCTCGGGTCCCAGGGAACGCTCGGTATTGAGATAGCGCGCGTCCAGCGGATCGGTGAGCGAAAGGTGTTCCGGCAAGGGGTCGGGCCATGGCTTGGTCTGGACCGGCACACCATCGCGCTGGGCGCGCACGGCGGCCGTGCCGACAAGCCAATCGAGCACGTTGCTCGGCGTCTCGCCCGGTCGCATCCCCAAGGCTTCGGAGATTTCCAGCGCCGAGTAGGCAGGCGCGTCGGCCGACGCGCCCGCGTCGGGAAGGGCCTCCTCATCCAGCCAGATCACGTCCCGCAGCAGGACGGTGCGCTCATCGTTGTACGGGGCGCCGGCCCAGGCCACCTGGATCGGCTGCAGCAGGTCGCTGCCGACCTGCACATACCCCCGCCCGGCCTTGTTGGGCAGGAAGGCCGCATCCGCCCGTCCGAGCAATTCCCGCGAGTCGTCCGCCGACTCGACACGCAGGCAGGCGCGCAGCTTCATGTTGGCGCGCATCTGATCCGAAACCACCCCGGCGGGGCGTTGGCTGGCGAGCAGCAGCGACACGCCGAAGGCGCGGCCCAGGCGCGTGATGCTCTCGAACTGCGCCTTGTAGTCCGGATTGGCCACGATCATTTCGGCGAACTCGTCGACGATGATGAACAGGTGGGGGAAGGTCTTCGGGAGAGGATCGTCCGGCGCCAGGCGCGGGGCAACCTTGCGGCGATACTCTACGAGATCCTTCGCCCCGCTGCGCGCCAGCAGCACCGCTCTCTCCTCCATCACGGCCTGGATGGCGACGAACATGCGCTCCACGGCGCTGGCCTGCACGTTGGTCAGGATGTCCACCACGTGCGGGAGCCTGCGGAACGGCTCGAAGGCCGCGCCGCCCTTGAAATCCACCAACACGAAGTTGATGATGCGCGGGTCGTAGCGGACGGCCAGGCCGGCGACGAGCGTCATCA
>DASWKZ010000275.1:0-2364 GCA_036396355.1 Alphaproteobacteria bacterium | reverse complement strand
CCGGTTTCAGCGTCGGGATGACCTTCTTGCGATACTCCACCAGATCGGAGGCGCCGGCCTTGGCCAGGATCGCCGCCCGGCGATCCATCTCGGCCTTGATGGCGACGAAGATTCGCTCCACCGCGTTGTATTCCAGGTTGGTGGCCACGTCCACCACGTGCGGCAGTCGGCGGAATGGTTCGATCGTCGCCCCGCCCTTGTAATCGACCAGCACGAAGTTGACGATGCGCGGGTCGTAGCGGATGGCCAGGCCGGCGATCAACGTCTGCAGCATCTCGGACTTGCCGGAGCCGGTGGTGCCGGCGACCATGCCGTGCACGCCGTCGGCCTGCGCCTGGAAGACCATCGTCCGGATGTCGCGGCTGCTGATCAAGCCGATCGGGCCGCGCAACCACTCCTGGTTCTCGGGTTGCATCGAGTGTTTCCACTTCTCTTGCACTTGCAGATCGCCCAGCACTTCGACGTCGCGTCGGTCGAGCATCCGGAAGAGGTCGAACAGGGTGATCGAGCGCGGGAGTTCGGCCGCCGGCCGCTTCCCCCCGAGGGCGGTCCAGACCCGGTCCATGCGTTGGGCGATATCCTGGTAGACATCGAACTGATCGACGTCCTGCATCATGTCCGGCTGGCCCGGCACGCCCACCTGGAACTCCAGCGGCAGGATCTTGTCCTTGACCGGGACGGCGACCAACCCTCGTCCCGGGACGTTCTCAAAGGCGCGCGCCCCGCGACCGACGATCTCGATGTAGAGGTCCCGCTCGGCCTGGCTGAAGGTCAGCCGCTGGGTGAGGAGGTTGTAAAGCTTGGCGCCGAGATCGTTGGGGGTGCCGGCGGTGATGACGAAGAAGACGCCGAAGGCGCGCCCGTCGCGCACGAGGGCCATCAACTCCGGGATGAGATGCTCGAAACTCTCTTTGAACTCGGCGAAGTTGTCGATGACGACAACGATCTCGGACAGGATGTCCTTCGGGTTCTTCACATTGTGATCGGCCAGCGAGGCGTACTTGGACAGCCGATCCTGTCTTTCGTTGATGAAGTTGCGCAGCATGCGGATCATCTGCTCGACGCGGGCCGTCTCCGAGGCGTCGATGGAGGCCCCCAGGTGCGGCAAGGCCTTCATGGACTTCAGGCCGCCTCGGCCGAAGTCGAGGGCATAGATGTGCAACTCGTTCGGTGAGCGGGTGACCGCCAGGGCCGTGAGCAGCGTCTTGACGAAGGTGGTCTTGCCGCGCCCCGAGGCGCCGAAGACGATCAGCGGGTCGGTGGAGAGGTCGATGGTCAGCAGGCGCTGCTCGGCCCGGTAGGGGTTATCCACCAAGCCGATTTCCACCTGCAAGGGCGGCGGCTCCTTCCAGTTGAACGTCGGCCACAGATTCTGGTCGGCGGTGTTGTTGAGCCAGGCGCCAATGACCGGGTTGACAACGATCGTGCGCTCGGGCCCCAGGGAACGCTCGGTATTGAGATAGTGGGCGTCCAGCGGATCGGTGAGCGACAGGTGTTCCGGCAGGGGGTCGGGCCATGGCTTGGTCTGGACCGGCACACCATCGCGCTGGGCGCGCACGGCGGCCGTGCCGACAAGCCAGTCGAGCACGTTGCTCGGCGTCTCGCCCGGTCGCATCCCCAACGCTTCGGAGATTTCCAGCGCCGAGTAGGCGGGTGCGTCGGCCGACGCGCCCGCGGCAGGCAGGGCCTCCTCATCCAGCCAGATCACGTCACGCAGCAGAACGGTGCGCTCATCGTTGTACGGGGCGCCGGCCCAGGCCACCTGGATCGGCTGCAGCAGGTCGCTGCCGACCTGCACATACCCCCGCCCGGCCTTGTTGGGCAGGAAGGCCGCCTCGGCCCGGCCGAGCAATTCCCGCGAGTCGTCTGCTGACTCAACCCGCAGGCAGGCGCGCAGCTTCATGTTGGAGCGCATTTGATCCGTGACCACGCCGGCGGGGCGTTGGGTGGCGAGCAACAGCGAGACGCCGAAGGCGCGGCCCAGGCGCGTGATGCTTTCGAACTGCGCCCGGTAGTCCGGGTTGGCCACGATCATCTCGGCGAACTCGTCGACGATGATGAACAGGTGCGGGAACGTCTTCGGGAGAGGATCGTCCGGCCCCAGGCGCGGGGCGACCTTGCGGCGATACTCGACCAGATCCTTCGCCCCGCTGCGCGCCAGCAGCGCGGCTCGCTCCTCCATCACGGCCTGGATCGCGACGAACATGCGTTCCACCGCGCTGCCCTGCACGTTGGTCAGGATGTCCACCACGTGCGGGAGCCTGCGGAACGGCTCGAAGGCCGCGCCGCCCTTGAAATCCACCAACACGAAGTTGATGATGCGCGGGTCGTAGCGGACGGCCAGGCCGGCGACGAGCGTCATCA
>DASWKZ010000274.1:0-1738 GCA_036396355.1 Alphaproteobacteria bacterium | reverse complement strand
CATCGCTGTCGGTCATGGCCGGAAACCCATATGATGGCGGCGTTCCCAATCCTCGGCCTGCGGAAATGACCGAATGAGCCCGGTCGACGGCGACAAGGTCCCCTTGCGCGTGCAGTGCGCCGTCTACGGCGTCGGCGGCTTCTCCACCACCATGCACTTCATGGCGGTGACCATCGTGCCCCTGTGGGTGGTGGGGCTCGAGCTGTCGCCCTTCCTGCTCGGCATCGTGCTCGGCTGCCGCCCGGTCCTGCCGCTCCTGCTCTCGATCCACACCGGCGCCCTGATGGACCGCATCGGCGGGCGCCGCGTGATGCTGTTCTTCGCCGCGCTCGGGCTCCTCGTGCCCCTGCTCTACCCGGCGCTCCCCTTCCTGTGGGCGGTGATCGCGCTGCAGCTCCTCTGGGGGCTCGCCGATTCCATGGGCTGGCTCGGCGCCCAGACCCTGATCGGCCAGCTCATGCGGGGGCGCACGGTCTATGCCGGCCGGCTGGCGGTGGCGAGCCGCCTCGGCAACATCGTCGGCCCGCCCGTGGCCGGCGCGATGTGGGACCTGGCCGGCCCGTGGGCGGCGTTCGGCCTCGCCTGCGTGGCCGGCCTGGGGGCGCTGGGCTCGGCCCTGATGCTGCCGGCCCCGCCGCAACGCACCGCGGGGGCCGAGGGCGCCGCCGAGGCGCCGGGCCGGCCGCTCCGGGCGTTCCTGCCCCGGCCCTCGGACTACGTCGCCACCTTCCGGCTGCTGGCCGTGCCCACCGTCGCCATCACCGTCGCCATCGGCATGATGACCCATGTGGGGAACAACGTTCAGGCGACCTTCTACGTGGTGTGGCTGAACGAAACGGGCATCTCGGGCACGCTCATCGGCACCCTGTTCTCGATCTCCTCGATGGCGGCGAGCGTCGGCCCGCTGCTGGCCGCGCCGCTCACGCGCTACATAAGGGCCTACTGGCTCTTGTGGTTCGTGGTGTGGGCCTCGATCGTGCTGATCGCCGTCACCCCGGTCCTCGGCACCTATCTGGCCCTCGCGGCGGTGCTGTCGCTCCGCAACCTGTTCACGGGCATCCACCAGCCCCTGGTCATCACCCTGACCCTGCGGACCGCCGGCCCGGAATCCCAGGGCAAGGCCATCGGCCTGCGCGGCACCGCCAACCGCGTCACCTCGGTGGCGGCGCCGGTGATCATGGGCGCCGTCGGCGAGGTCGCCGGCCTCGAGGCCAGCTTCTACGTGATCGGGCTGGGCGCGAGCCTGCTCATGATCGTCCTCGCCCTCTGGATGACCCGCCACCCGGAGATCCACGAGAACGCCGCCGAGGGCGGCGCCCGGCGCTAGGGCGTGGACTCATAACCGAAACACGCGTCATTCCGGCCGTTAGGCGAGCCCGGAAACCCGCAGGGTTTCCGGACCGCAAGCCTTGCGAGCCGGAATCCATAGGCCCGAGGAGCGCCGGGATCGCTGGATTCCGGATCGCGGACTTTCGTTGCCAAATCAGAGATTTGGACGAAAGTCGCGTCCAGAATGACGAATTAATGGGTACAGCACCTAGGCCGTGCCGGCGCCCTCCGTCTTGAGGAAGACCGCGTGGGGGGCGGGGCGGCCGTCGGCGTCCACATGGACGAAGACGATCTCGTCGACCTCGGTGATGAGCTGGCCCGACTCCTTGTTGCGCACGCGGCAGCGCACGGTGACCGAGGTGCGGCCGAAGCGGACGACCTCGCAGCCGATCTCGATGATGTCGCCGAG
>DASWKZ010000273.1:0-2020 GCA_036396355.1 Alphaproteobacteria bacterium | reverse complement strand
CAGATAGCGATCTCCTGCCGGTGCGCCGACGCGCACCGCCTCGTCGAAGCCGTGGGGCACGTACGGCCCCTTGCCCGCCATGACGTGGTTTCGGGCGCGCTCGATGGCCGCGCGCACGGCGGGGTCTGCGCCCATGAGCGGGCTTTGGCCAAGACCCAGGTGGGAGAGGTCGAGCAACGCCGCCCCCGCCTCGTTGGCATTGAGCACGGCACCGTCCACGCTCACCACCACGACGGGGTCGGGCAGGCTATCGATGGCGGCCTGGGCGGCCTGCTGGGCTTGCAGGAGCTCGCCCAAGGAGCTGGTGCGGTAGCGGTCGAGGCGCTCGGCCATCTCGTTGAACTCCCTCGCCAGCGCCGTAGACGAGCAAAGAGCGGCGCAGCAGCGCCGCCGCTCCCAGCGGGCGGTAGCGCACGCCGCGCAGGGCGAGGGGGATGAGCAGGACGATGATCAGGGCATTGAAGATGACCGCCGCCAGGATGGCGCTCCGCGGCGAGGCCAGCCGCATCACGTTCAGGGGCGCGATCTGCGGATACGCCGCCAGGAAGATCGCCGGGAGGATCGCGAAGTACTTGGCCACGTCGTTGGCGATGGAAAAGGTCGTGAGAGCGCCGCGCGTCATGAGGAGCTGCTTGCCCACCTCGACGACCTCGAGCAGTTTGGTGGGATTCGAATCGAGGTCGACCATGTTGCCGGCCTCCTTCGCCGCCTGGGTACCGGTGTTCATCGCCATCCCGACGTCCGCCTGGGCGAGGGCGGGTGCGTCGTTGGTGCCGTCGCCGGTCATGGCCACCAGCTTGCCCTTGGCCTGCTCCTCCTGGATGAAGCGCATCTTGGTTTCCGGCGTGGCCTCGGCGAGGAAGTCGTCGACGCCCGCCTCGCGGGCGATCGCCGCCGCCGTGCGCGCGTTGTCGCCGGTGATCATCACGGTGCGGATGCCCATGGCGCGGAAGCGCTCGAACCGCTCGCGGATGCCCTCTTTCAGGACGTCCTTGAGCTGGATGATCCCGAGGATGCGTGGGCCGTCGGCGACCGCGAGGGGCGTGGCGCCCGCGTCCGCGATGCGGTGCGCGATGGCCTCGATCCCCGGTGGCACGGTCCCGCCCAGCGCCGTGACGTGGGCGCAGACGGCGTCCACTGCCCCCTTCCGAATCGGACGGCCGTCGATGTTGCAGCCGCTCATCCGGCTCTGGGCGGTGAACGGGACGAACCGGGCGTGGATCTCGCGCAGGTTGCGCGCGCGGAGATGGTAGCGCCGCTTCAGTAGCACCACGATGGAGCGGCCTTCCGGGGTCTCGTCGGCGAGGGAGGCGAGCTGCGCGGCGTTCGCCAGGTCGCCGATGCGTACGCCGTCGGCGGGGGTCAGCTCCGTCGCCATCCTGTTGCCAAGGGTGATGGTGCCGGTCTTGTCCAGGAGCAGCGTATTGACGTCCCCCGACGCCTCGACCGCGCGGCCGCTCATGGCGAGGACGTTCTTCTGGATGAGCCGGTCCATGCCGGCGATACCGATCGCCGACAGCAGGCCGCCGATGGTGGTGGGGATGAGGCATACCAGGAGGGCGACGACCACCGTCGGCGACAGGGCGATGGTCGAGTAGCGCGCGAACGGCACCAGGGTCACGCAGGCGAAGAGAAAGATCAGCGTCAGTCCGACGAGCAGGATGTGGAGGGCGATCTCGTTGGGCGTCTTCTGGCGCGAGGTACCCTCGACGAGCTGGATCATGCGGTCGAGGAAGGTCTGGCCCGGATCGGCCGAGATGCGCACCACGATGCGGTCGGAGAGCACCGTGGTGCCGCCGGTGACCGCCGAGCGGTCGCCACCGCTTTCGCGAATGACCGGCGCCGACTCGCCGGTGATCGCCGACTCGTCCACCGACGCGATGCCCTCGATCACCTCGCCATCGCCGGGGATCACTTGGCCCGCCTCCACCACGACTACGTCGCCCTTGCGCAGGGACGAGGCGGGTACAGACTCTTCTCCCCCATCGACGAACCGCCGCGCCGTGGTCTCCCGGCGCAT
>DASWKZ010000272.1:0-2156 GCA_036396355.1 Alphaproteobacteria bacterium | reverse complement strand
ATGCCCGCGTCCGGCGCATTCTCCACCGAATACGCCAGCGTCATCGACATCAACCGCCTGGGCGCGCTGGTGGCCAAGACCGTGTCGCGCAACTTCCGCGCCGGCAACCCGCCGCCGCGGGCGGCCGAGGTCGAGGGCGGCATGATCAACTCCATCGGCCTGCCCACGAAGGGCCTGCGCTACTTCCTCGAGGAGCAGCTGCCCGACTACAAGCGGTTCACGCCGCCGCTGGTGGCCAGCATCTCCTCGGAGGACGCCGACGATTTCCAGGCCATGGCGCGCGACATCAACGTGCCCGGGGTGGACGTGATAGAGATCAACATCTCGTGCCCGACGCGCAAGCCCGGCGGCGGCAACTTCGCGCTCCAGGCCAACCACACGCGCGACATCGTCCGGCGCGTGCGCTCGGAGACCGACAAGCCGGTCTGGGCCAAGCTGTCGCCCAACGCCGGCGAGATCGTCGACGTGGCGCTGGCGGCCGAGGAGGCGGGCGCCGACGCGCTGACGGTGGCCAATACCATTCTCGCCATGAAGATCCGCGTGGGCGATTTCCGGCCCGCGCTTGGTAACAAGATCGGGGGCATGTCCGGCCCTGCCGTCAAGCCCATCGTCCTGCGCATGGTCTACCAGATCTCCAAGGCGGTCTCGATCCCGATCATCGGCTGCGGCGGAATCTGCAACGCCGAGGACGTGATCGAGTACATGCTGGCCGGCGCCAGCGCCGTCGAGATCGGCTACGTCAACTTCCGCAACCCGACCGCCATGATCTCGATCATCGACGATCTGGCGGCCTGGTGCGACAAGCGCGGAATCCGGCGCATCGCAGACCTCACCGGCGCCGTGCGCGACGACGACATGGAGACCGACACCTACGCCGCCGCCGCCCGGGCCATCTAGGGCGCGCGCCACGAGGTTCGGGCACTCCCGAGGGCCCACGGGCACGACATGGCCGACCGCATCACCATCCGCAGGCCCGACGACTGGCACCTGCACGTGCGCGACGGCGCCATGCTGAAGGCGGTCGTGCCGTTCACGGCCAGGCATTTCGGCCGCGCCATCATCATGCCCAACCTGGTGCCGCCGGTGACCACCGTCAAGGACGCCGTCGCCTACCGGACGCGCGTGATGGCGGCGGTCCCGGAGGGCGCCGACTTCCGGCCGCTGATGACCTGCTACCTCACCGACGAGACCAACCCCGACGACGTGGAGGCGGGCTTCCGCGACGGCGTGTTCACGGCGGTCAAGCTCTATCCGGTGGGGGCGACCACCAATTCCGCTTACGGCGTCACCGATTTTGCGCGCATCCGCCCGGTGCTCGCGCGCATGGAGAAGATCGGCATGCGGCTGCTCGTCCACGGGGAGGAGGCCGCCGACCCGTCGGTCGACGTGTTCGACCGCGAGGCCGTGTTCATCGAGCAGCGGCTCGCGCCCATGACCCGGGAGTATCCGGGGCTGCGCATCGTGCTCGAGCACGTCTCGTCGAAGGTTGGAGTCGAGTTCGTGCGCGCGGCCGCGCCCCGGCTCGGCGGCACCATCACCCCCTACCACCTGCTCCTCAACCGCACCGACATGCTGGGCTACGGCATCCGCCCCTATTATTACTGCATGCCGGTGCTCAAGCGGGAGCGCGACCGCCTGGCGCTGCTCGAGGCCGCGACCTCGGGCGAATCCTGCTTCTTCCTCGGAACCGACTCGGCGCCCCATCCGGTGGCGGCGAAGCTCGCCGTCTGCGGGTGCGCCGGCCTCTTCAATTCCCCGGTTGCCATCGAGACCTACGCCAAGGCCTTCGATGCGCAGGGCGCGCTCGACCGGCTCGAGGCCTTCGCCTCCCTCAACGGCCCCGCGCATTATGGGCTTCCCGCCAACGAGGCGACCATCACCCTCGAGCGCGTGGAATGGACGGCGCCGGAGGAGGTGCCGATCGCGGGGCCCGAGGAGCGCGCTATCGTCTTCCGCGGCGGCGAGACCATCGAGTGGCGGGTGGTGGCCGCCTGAAGCCATCCTGAATCCTGACAGGGTTACGGAGCGCGGTCGGCCCACCATGTGCCGGCGGCCCGGCCCGCCCGCCATCGGCCCGTCATGGTCCGGGCGTCTGCGCCGAGCGTGCCGTCGAACCGCGCCGTTCCGAGCCCCCCGGTCGCGAAGCCGAAGCGGAC
>DASWKZ010000271.1:0-28305 GCA_036396355.1 Alphaproteobacteria bacterium | reverse complement strand
GCTCGCGTTCGGCGCCATTGCCGCCACCTGGCGCGGCCTCAGGCGCAAGCTCAGACTTGGCCTCCGGCGCAGCGGCTTCCGGGGCGACCTTGGGCTTGCGGGCGGCGGCCTTGCGCGGCGGTCGCTTCGGCTTGGGCTTGGGGCCGTCCGGCTCCGCCTGGACCGGTTCCGCTGCCGCTTCACCTGCTTCGCCTGCCGGCTGTGCGACTGCCTCAACAGCCGCCTCCTCGCTTGCCGCAATTTTCGGACGACGCGGCCGGCGCGGGCGCTTGGGCTTGGCCTCGGGCTCGCCGGCAGGTTCCGGCGCGGCCTCGGCTTCGCCGACGGGCTGTGCCGAGACGGGCTCGGGGCTTTGCGCGTCGACCGGCTGCGGCTGGCGCTCGGCGGCCTCACGTTCGTCATCCCGATCGGCGGCTTCCTGCTCGGCCGGCGTCATGTCGGCGCGGTCCTTCGAGCGGCGCCCGCCGCGTCGGCCGCGGCGGCGGCGGCGACGGGGCTGTTCTTCGCCCGCGGCCGCCTCCGGGCGGGACGCGGCCACTTCGGCCGGCGCCTCGGCTGGGGCTTCCGCCGCGGCCTCGACGTCCTCGTCCTCATCCTCGACGACGGCCGAAACCGCCTCCTGGGCCGAGCGGCGCGGCAGCCCGGGGCGCTCCGCCCCTCGCTCGATCTCCGAGTCCCACGGCAGCACGCGCTCGCGCGGCACGATGAAGATCGACACGCCGTAGCCGGTCTCGAGCGACAAGACATGCTCACGCTTGTCGTTGACGATGTAGTTGGCCACCTCCGGATGACAGTACACCGTGAGGTTCTCCGGCTTGCGGCTCATCAGGTTCTCTTCCACGCCGCGCAGCACCGACAGCGCGCTCGACGACACCGAGCGCACGAGTCCGGTGCCCTCGCAGTGCGGGCAGGGCCGGGTCGAGCCCTCGAGCATGCCCTGGCGCAGACGCTGGCGCGACATCTCGAGCAGCCCGAAATGGCTGATGCGGCCGACCTGGATGCGCGCCCGGTCGTTCTTAAGCGCCTCCTTGAGCCGGCGCTCGACGTTGCGGTTGTTGCGCTTTTCGTCCATGTCGATGAAGTCGATGACGATCAGCCCGGCAAGGTCGCGCAGGCGCAATTGCCGGGCGATCTCCTCGGCCGCTTCCATGTTGGTCTTGAGCGCGGTGTCCTCGATGTTGTGCTCGCGCGTCGCCTTGCCGGAGTTGATGTCGATGGCGACCAGCGCCTCGGTCTGGTTCATCACCAGATAGCCTCCCGAGGGCAGGGTAACGGTCGGCGAGAACAGACTGTCGAGTTGGCTGTCGATCTTGAAACGGCTGAACAGCGGCCGGGTGTCCCTGTGCAGCTTGACGTTGCGCGCATGGCTCGGCATCAGCATCTTCATGAAGTCCTTGGCTTCACGATAGCCGTCCTCGCCCTCCACGATGACCTCTTCGACATCCTTGTTGTAGAGGTCGCGGATGGCGCGCTTGATCAGACTGCCTTCCTCATAGACGAGGCTCGGCGCGGTCGAGGTGAGGGTGAGGTCGCGCACGTTCTCCCACACCCGCAGCAGATAGTCGTAGTCGCGCTTGATCTCGGTCTTGGTGCGCTGGGCGCCGGCGGTGCGCACGATGAGGCCCATGCCTTCCGGCACCTCGATCTCGCGCACCAGCTCCTTGAGGCGCTTGCGGTCCGACATGTCGGTGATCTTGCGCGAGATGCCGCCACCGCGCGCGGTATTGGGCATCAGCACGCAATAGCGCCCGGCGAGCGACAGATAGCTGGTGAGTGCCGCGCCCTTGTTGCCGCGCTCCTCCTTGACCACCTGGACCAGCATGATCTGGCGCCGCTTGATGACCTCCTGGATCTTGTAGCGCTGGCGCTTGGGCTGAACCCGGCGACGCTGGGCGGCGTGAATCTCCGCATCGTCCTCGTCGCCGAATTCCTCCACCATCGGCGACGGCGCCTCGGGCACGGCGTCGGCGCCGGGGGCGTCGTCCTCGCTCACCGGCGCCGCGTCCGTGGCGACGTCGGCATCCTCCCCGGCGGCGGCCCCGGCATCCTGGCCGTCGTCCGGTCCCGTCCCCCCGTCGGCGACCGAGGCGGCCGCCCCGTCGATCGCAATCTCGGACTCCTCGGCGAACTCCTCCGCTTCTTCCTTGAGGAGCGCCATGCGGTCGGCGATGGGGATCTGGTAGTAGTCGGGATGGATTTCGCTGAAGGCCAGGAATCCGTGGCGGTTGCCGCCGAACTCCACGAACGCCGCCTGGAGCGACGGCTCGACGCGCGTCACCTTGGCGAGGTAGATATTGCCCTTGAGCTGCTTCTTGGTGGAGGATTCGAAGTCGAACTCTTCAAGCCGATTACCGTTCAATACGACCACCCGGGTCTCTTCGGGGTGGGTCGCATCGATCAACATGCGTCTGGTCATTCTTGTTATCTCCGAAACGATGCGGCCTCGGCCCGCGAGCAGCGGGCGGCGCATCGCTTCTGTTCCATGTGAAGCCGTCGGCCTTGATCTCGACCCGCGGAAATCGGCGCGGGGAGGCGCTCCGGCCCGCCCTCCGCTCGGCCTCGGGCCCTTCGCGGAGGAACGGCTTCAATCCTTAACGATCCTCCATTCCGTCTAAGCGCACCGTGGACCCGGCGGCGGGCAATGGCCCCCTGCCAGGGTCGAACACGCTGCGCCGCCCGCGGGCCGGCAACCGGTGCCGGGCGCCGCCGGCCGACTGGAGGCGGTTCACGGGGTAAACATAGTGGCAGCCCGGGCGTTCCACAACGACATTGTACCGGCGGGCGGCGTCGGCCTCTCGGCCCTCGGCACGGTGGAAGTCCCGAAAGGGATCATATATCTTGGGATTCCGCTGAGTTAAGGCCCTATATCATGAGCTTCCGATTCGCCAGTTCTAGAGCCGTCGTCCTGGCCGGAGCCATCGCGGCCCTCCAGGCCGGTGCCGCGGCGGAGGCTCGCGGCGATCCCGAGGTCACGGGTATCCGCATCGGCCTTCACGCCGACAAGGTGCGGGTGGTGCTCGATGCCAGCGCGAAGATTCCCGTCCGCTCCTTCGAGCTGGTGAATCCCTACCGGGTGGTTCTCGACCTGCCCGAGGTCGACTGGCGGATCGGCGCCACCGACGGGGAAACCGGGCTTGGCCCGATTACCGGGTACCGCTTCGGGCAGTTCGCCCCGGGCCGGGCCCGGGTCGTGTTCGACCTGACCGAACCGCGGATCGTGGACAGGGTGTTCCATCTCGAGCCGACGGCGGGCCGGCCGTGGCGGCTGGTCGTCGACCTGAAGGCGGCGACGTCGGAGGCCATCGCGGCCCGGATGACGCAGCCCCTCCCCCCGCCGCCCGTCGCCGGCGGGCAACCGGCGGCGATCCCTGTCCCCCGGCCCGACCGCGCCCCGTCCAAGAGGGTCGTGGCCATCGATCCCGGCCATGGCGGCGTCGACCCGGGTGCCATCGGTCCGCGCGGCGTTCATGAGAAGACCATCGTGTTGGCGATGGCGCGCCAGCTCAAGGAGGCGCTGGAGAAGAACGGCCGCTACCGGGTGGTGCTCACTCGCGACCGCGACACCTTCCTGCGCCTGCGCGAGCGCGTCGCCATCGCGCGAGCCGCCAACGCCGACCTGTTCATCTCCTTGCACGCCGATTCCATCCGCGAGCGCACGGTTCATGGGGCGTCGGTCTATACGCTTTCGGAGCGGGCTTCCGACAAGGAGGCGGCGGATCTCGCGGCCCGTGAGAACCGGGCCGACCTCATCGCGGGGATCGATCTTTCGGCCGAAAGCGATGAGGTTGCGAATATCCTCATCGACCTGGCCCAACGCGAGACCATGAACCATTCGGCCCGGCTCGCCCGGTCGCTGATGGAGGAGATGCGCAAGGTGACCCGGTTCCTGCCCAAGGCCCATCGCTTCGCGGGATTTGCCGTGCTCAAGGCGCCCGATGTTCCCTCGGTGCTGATCGAGCTGGGGTATCTGTCCAACTCCAATGATGTCGGGCGGCTCATGCGGCCGCGCCATCGCGCGCGGCTCGCCGCCGCCATCGCGCGGGGCATCGACGCCTATTTCGCCTCCCGGCCCCAGGCGGCGGGCCGTTGACCCGGTCACGTCTTTGCCACAGTTCGGTCCCAAGAATCCCGGGGCCGGACGTGCTATGGTACCGGCGATGGCCTAGGCATCAGACGACGGAATGGGGGGATGGCGCCGCCCGTGGCGCGCCTCCCGCCTCGCGGGGCCGGACGGGCCCGGGACCATGTTGAAGACACTGACCACCCTCATTGGCCTGATCGTTTTTGCCGCGCTCCTCGGGGCGGGGGCGGTCCTGGGCGTGTTCTACTATTACGGGCGCGGCCTCCCCGATTACCAGCAGCTCGCCGACTACGAGCCGCCGGTCATGACACGGGTCCACGCCGGCGACGGTCGCCTGATCACCGAATATGCGACCGAAAGGCGCGTGTTCGTGCCCATCGGCGCGATGCCGCGGCCCGTCATCCGGGCGTTCCTCGCCGCCGAGGACAAGAACTTCTATTCCCATCCCGGGGTCGACTATCTCGGGGTCGTCCGCGCCGCCGTCACCAACCTCGTCAACCTCGCGGAGAACCGCAGGCCGGTCGGCGCCTCCACCATCACCCAACAGGTCGCGAAGAATTTCCTGCTGTCCAATGAAGTGTCCATCGATCGCAAGATCCGGGAAGCGATCCTCGCCTTTCGCATCGAGCGCGCATTTTCCAAGGATCGTATCCTGGAACTCTACCTCAACGAGATCTACCTGGGGGCCGGGTCCTACGGGGTCGCCGCGGCGGCGCTGAACTATTTCGACAAGCCCCTGGACGAGCTCACGCTGGCCGAAGCCGCCTACCTCGCGGCGCTGCCCAAGGCGCCCAACAACTACCATCCCGTGCGCCAGCACGATGCCGCGGTCGCGCGCCGCAACTGGGTGATCGATCGCATGGAGGAGGAGGACTTCGTCACGGCCGCGGAGGCCGAGGCCGCCAGGGCCGAACCGCTGGTCATGCATGAGCGCCAGCCGACCCTGCTGACGCGAGCCGAGTATTTTGCGGAGGAGGTGCGCCGCGAGCTCAAGGAGCGCTATGGCGAGATCCAGCTCTATCGGGGCGGGCTCTCGGTGCGCACCACCCTGGATTCGGAGCTTCAGGCCATCGCCGACGACGTGCTCCGGGACGGCCTGATCGCGTATGACCGCCGGCATGGCTGGCGGGGACCGCTGGCCCGGCTCGAGGGCATCGGGGATCGGTCCGCCCCGGAATCCGACTGGGCCGGTCGCCTGGCCCAGGTGCCGGAACCCAGGAGCCTCGGCCCCTGGCGCTTGGCGGTGGTGCTGCAGGCGGGCGGGGCGGCGGCACGTATCGGCCTGTCGGACGGGACCACCGGCACCATACCGCTTGAGGCCCTCGGATGGGCGCGGGCCTGGCGCAAGGAGCAGAAACTGGGGCCGGCGGTGCGCAAGGCGTCGGAGGTGCTTCGCCCGGGCGACGTGGTCGCGGTGGAAGCCGCCGGCGGCAGCCGGGGGACGGACAAGGACCGGGAATGGCCGCCGGGAACCTACTTCCTGCGCCAGATTCCGGAGGTGAACGGCGCCATCGTCGCCCTCGATCCCCATACCGGCCGGGTGCTCACCATGAGCGGCGGCTTCAACTTCAACGAATCGCAGTTCAACCGGGCAACGCAGGCCCTTCGGCAGCCCGGCTCCGCGTTCAAGCCCTTCGTCTACCTGGCCGCCCTCGACTCCGGATTCACGCCGTCGTCGCTGATCCTGGACGCGCCCTTCGTGATCGACCAGGGGCCGGGCCTGGGACTGTGGAAGCCCCACAACTACGCCCAGCGGTTCTACGGACCCTCCACCATGCGGCTGGGTCTCGAGAAGTCGCGCAACCTGATGACGGTCCGTCTCGCCCAGACCATCGGCATGCAGAAGATCGCCGACTACGCCGGCCGCTTCGACATCATCGAAAACATGCCGGAGACACTTTCCATGGCTCTGGGCGCCGGCGAAACGACGCTGCTCAAGCTGACGACCGCCTACGCGATGCTGGTGAATGGCGGCAGGAGGATCGTGCCGACGCTGATCGATCGCATCCAGGACCGCCATGGCCGCACCGTATTTCGCCATGATGCCCGGCCATGCCCGGGGTGCCGGGGCCCCGACGTGGTCGTGGAGGAGATGCCTAATATCCCCGATACCCGTCCGCGGGTGGCCGATGCGGCCAGCGCCTACCAAGTGGTCTCTCTGCTCCAGGGGGTGGTCCTGCGCGGCACCGGCCGGCGAATCGCGTCCATCGGCAAGCCCTTGGCCGGCAAGACCGGCACCACCAATGACAGCAACGATACCTGGTTCCTGGGTTTCACCCCCGACCTCGCCGTCGGTGTGTTCGTCGGTTTCGACCAGCCTTCCACCCTCGGCGAGGGCGAGACCGGTTCCTCGGTCGCCGCGCCCGTCTTCAAGGCCTTCATGGAGCGCGCCCTGCAGGATCGCCCGGCCATCCCCTTTCGCATCCCATCGGGCATCCGCCTGGTGCGGGTCAACGTCAATACCGGGCGCCTGGCCCAGCCCGGCGATCGCCACGTGATTCTGGAGGCGTTCAAGCCCGGCACCGAGCCGAGCGGAGAGGGAGACGTACTGGACGGCAGCGGCCCGGTTTCGCTGGGCGGCGGCCGATCCCCCGACTCCCGCGGGCTGTACTGATCGGCGCCAACGGGGCAACATGAGCGCCTTGCGCGCAAGGCACCGGGGGGCAGGACACCACATGCGGGCCGAGATCGAGACGATCGTTGAAGAGACCAAGCAGTCCCTGGCACTGCTGAGGAGGTATCTTTGACTGGGACAACTCGGTCAGGAGACTCGCGGCGCTGAACGCGAAGGCCGAGGACCCGAGCCTGTGGTCGGACCAGGACGGGGCCCAGCGCATCATGCGCGAGCGCAACTGGCTGGAGGCGCAGATCCGCACCTATTCGGCGCTCGAGCGGGAATTCGCGGACAATCTGGAGTTGCTTGAACTTGCCGAGGCCGAGGGCGACGCGGCCGTCGCCGCCGACGCCGAGAAGGCGCTGGAGTCGGTCCGCGCCAAGGCCGCGAAGCTCGAGATCGAGAGCATGCTGTCGGGGGAGGCCGACGCCAACGACTGTTTCCTCGAGGTCCACGCGGGGGCCGGCGGCACCGAATCCCAGGATTGGGCCGAGATGCTGATGCGCATGTACGTGCGCTGGGCCGAGGCGCACGGCTATAAGGTCCAGTGGATCGAGGAGAGCCTGGGCGAGGAGGCGGGGATCAAGTCGGCCACCATACGCGTCTCCGGTCCCAACGCCTACGGATGGCTCAAGACCGAGAGCGGCGTGCATCGGCTCGTGCGCATATCACCCTACGATTCGGCCTCGCGCCGCCATACCAGCTTTGCCAGCGTGTGGGTATATCCCGTGATCGATGAGTCCATAGAGGTCGAGATCAACGACAAGGACCTGAGAATCGACACCTATCGTGCCTCCGGCGCCGGCGGCCAGCACGTCAACAAGACCGATTCAGCGGTGCGCATCACCCACCTGCCCACCGGGATCGTGGTGCAGTGCCAGACCGACCGCTCCCAGCACCGCAACCGCGCGGCTGCCATGAGCATGCTGCGGGCACGGCTCTACGAGCTCGAGCTGCAGAAGCGGGACGAGGCGGCCGAGGCCGCGCGGGGCGAGAAGTCGGAGATCGGCTGGGGCCACCAGATCCGCTCCTACGTCCTCCACCCCTACCAGATGGTCAAGGACCTGCGGACCGGGGTGGAGAAGGGCAATGCCCAGGGCGTGCTCGATGGCGACCTAGACGAGTTCATGGCCGCCGCGCTCGCCCATCGCGTCGCCGGCGGCGGCGCCACCGGATCCGAGGAAGGCGCGGCCGCGGACTAGGTGCCACCAGCCGGCCCGCGCCGCCGCCGGAACCGAAAGGGGAGGGCTCCATGCACAAGCGTCTCGCGCCCAAGGGCCTGCGCGTCAATCCCAACTACAGCCACGGCATCGAGGTGCCCCCCGGTATGCGCTTCCTTGCCATCGCCGGGCAGACCGGCCAGCGCGAGGACGGCTCGGTGCCCGAGGGCATCGACGCCCAGGCCGACCAGGCATGGACCAACCTGGTCGCGGTGCTCAGGGAGGCGGGGATGGGCCCCGAACACATCCTCCACTACACGTCCTACCTGGTGGCGGGCACCGATACCGGCCCCTATGACGCGGCGCGGCTCAGGTGGCTGGGGGCGGCGCGCCCAGCCTCGACCAAGGTCTACGTCGCCGGGCTCGCCCGGCCGGAGCTCCTCTGCGAGGTCCAGGCCTTCGCCGCCGCGCCCCCGACGGACGAGCCCGTGGTGTGACGGGGTCCGCGGCCTAGTGGGCCTTGGTCGCAGCCAGGACTTCCTCGGCGTGGCCGTCCACCTTGACCCCGCGCCAGGCCCTGCGGATGACGCCCTTCTCGTCGATCACGAAGGTGGAGCGCTCGACCCCCATGGTCTTCTTGCCGTACATGTTCTTCTCCTTCCACACGCCGTAGGCCTTGATGGCCTTGAGGTCGGGGTCGGCGGCCAGGGTGAAGTCGAGATCGTACTTGGACTTGAACCTGTCGTGGCTCTCGGCGCTGTCCTTGGAGATGCCGATGATCTCCACCCCTTCCTTCCTGAAGCGGGGATGATTGTCGCGGAAATCGCAGGATTCCTTGGTGCATCCCGGGGTGTCGTCCTTCGGGTAGAAGTACAGCACCACCTTCCGGCCCTTGAGCTTGGCGAGCTGGACCTTGCCGCCGCCGTCGGTCTCCAGCGTGAAATCGGGAGCCTTGTCACCTTCCTTGACACTCATGTCGGTCCTCCATCCTGTTGGCTTTCCGTCGTCGCCTGCTCCGTTGCCGCGTCCGCGGGCTCGCCGATGAGGCGGACGAAGGTCCCGCGCACCCAGCGCGCCTGCCGTCTCATCTCCCGCTTGAGGGCGCCGAAGTCCTCGGCCCCGGCGGCGCGCGCCAGTGCCGCCCTGAGCCCCCCCGGGGCCGCGTCCTCCTCGAACGTGCCCTCGTAGGTGAAGCGGAGCATTCCCTGGATAGTACGCCACAGCTTGCCCGCCCGGGCCAGTCTTTGCGCGATCCGGGGGGCGATGGCGCCGGCCTCGGCGAGGCGGCGGTACGCCTCGGTCGTGCCCGTGGCCAGCACCTCGGGGCGGTCATGGGCATGGGCGAGCTGCAGGTACTGGGCGATGAACTCGACGTCGATCAGTCCGCCCGCCGCGTACTTCACGTCCCAGGTGGAGGCCGGGGCATGGCCGCGGGCGAGGCGCCCGCGCATATGGGCGACGTCGGCGCGCAGCTTTTCGGCGTCGCGCCCGGCCGACAGCACGTCGCGGATCGCCGCCTCCACCTCGGCCGTCACTGCCTCGCCGCCGGCAACCACGCGCGCCCGGGTCAGGGCCATGTGCTCCCAGGTCCAGGCCGAGGCCGCCTGGTAGCGCCGAAAGGCGGTGAGGCTGGTGGCGATGGGCCCGGCGTTGCCCGAGGGCCGCAGCCGCATGTCCACCTCGTAGAGCTTTCCCTCCGCCGTGGGCGCCGAGAGGGCCGTGATCAGCTGCTGCGACAGCCGGGCAAAGTACTGGGACGCCGCGAGGGGGCGGGGGCCGTCCGAGACCTCGGCCGCATCGCCCCGGCCGGCGTCGTCGTAGACGAACAGCAGGTCGAGATCGGAGTTCTCCGTAAGCTCCCGTCCCCCGAGCTTGCCGAGGGCGACCACGCACATGGTCCGCCCGCCGATCCGCCCGTGCCTGCGCTCCATCTCGCCGCGGGCCACGTCCAGCAGCGCGCCGACCACCACGTCGGCGAGATCGCTGAGGGCCGCGCCGGCGGCGTCGGCGTCGAGCTGCCCCCTGAGGATCTGCATGCCGATCTTGAACTTGTGGTCGTTGGCGAAGCGGCGTGAGCGGTCGAGGGTGTCCTCGAAATGCCGCGACCTCGACAGCATATCGGCGAGGTCGCACCGCAGGGTCTCGCGGTCGTCGATCGCGCCGTAGAAGTCGCCCGTGAGCACCCCGTCCAGGAGCGAGGGGTTGGCGGCGAGGTAGCCGGCGAGCTTGGGCGCCGAGCCCATGACCTCGGCGACCAGGGCGAGCAGTCCGGGATTGGCGAGGAACAGGGAGAAGAGCTGGACGCCCGCCGGCAGCCGGCCGAGGAACTGGTCGAAGTTCCGGAACGCGCTATCGGGACTCGCGGTCCTCGACAGGGCGTCGAGAAGCGCGGGCACCAGCTCGGTGAGGAGCTCCCGGGCCCGGGCGCTACGGGTGGCGGGGTAGCGTCCGCGGTGCCAGGCGCGGATGCGTTCCGAAATCATGGAGGTTTCGACGAAGCCCATGTCGCCCAGGGTGCGCAGGGTGTCCGGGTCGTCCTCCCCGCCCGTGAAGACCAGGTTGCCGGGTCCCGAGAGGGGTGGCGATTCCTCGAACAGGCGCGCGTAGTGATGCTCGACCCGGGACAGATGTCCGGTCAGTTCCTCGGCGAAGGCGTCCACGCTCTGGTAGCCGAGGAACGCGGCAAACCGCCGCAGCGCGACATCGTCCTCGGGAACCGTATGGGTCTGGCGGTCGTCCACCATCTGCAGGCGGTGCTCGGCGCGGCGGAGATACGCATAGGCGTCGGTCAGCTCGCGCGCCACCGATTCAGTGATGCGCCCCTCCGCGGCCAGCGCCGCCAGGGTGTCGCAGGTCGCCGGCGTGCGCAATTCGGGGACTCGGCCGCCCCAGATCAGCTGCTGGGTCTGGCCGAAGAACTCGATCTCCCGGATGCCGCCGCGCCCGAGCTTGAGGTTGTGGCCGCGCACCGCGATGGCCTCGCCGCCGCGATGGGCATTGATCTGGCGCTTGATGGAGTGGATGTCCTCGATCGCCGCGAAATCCAGGTTCTTGCGCCACAGGAACGGTTCCAGCGTGCGCAGGAATTCGGCCCCGGCGGCGGCATCGCCGGCGATCACGCGCGCTTTCATGAGGGCCGCCCGCTCCCAGTTCTGGCCGGTGCTCTCGTAGTAGAGTTCGGCGGCGGTCACGGAGACGGCAAGGGGCGTGGAGCCGGGATCGGGACGCAGGCGCAGGTCGGTGCGGAACACGTATCCGTCGCGCGTGCGGCTTTCCAGCATCCTGACCAGGTCGCGCACGATGCGGACATTCAACTGCTGCGGGCTCTGGCGACCGGTATAGGGCTGGCGGTCCTCGTCGTAGAGGGCGATGAGGTCGATATCGCTGGAGTAGTTGAGCTCGTGGGCGCCGAGCTTGCCGAGACCGAGGATGAAGAGGCCGGAGGACGCCGCCGGATCCGCCGCCTCGGCGACCACGATCTCGCCACGCCTGGCGGCTTCGGCCGTCAACGTCGCCAGGGCCGAGGCCACCGCGGCATCGGCGAAGCGGCTGAGGGCCGCCATGACGCGCGTGAGGTCCCAGGCCCCCGCGATGTCGGCGAGGGCGACGACGAGGGCGGCCCGCCGCCGCGCATGGCGAAGCGCCGCCATGGTTTCGGCCTCGGCGCGGCCGGGCTCGGCGCCTGCGTCGGAGAGTGCCTCCTCGAACGCCGGTTCGAGCCCCTTCTCCACGATCCGCCGAAAGAACGCCGGATCGTGGACCACGCAGTGGGTCAGCCAGGGGCTGTTGCCGAACAGGGTCGACAGCAGCGCCCGTCCGGCGACGTCGTCGCCGAGGTCGCGGGCGAAGGCCGCCAGGGCCGGATCGTCGGCGCGTTCGCAAATCTCCGCCCACCGCGCGAAGCCGGCCTCAGCCCACTCGGCGTCGCCCGCCTTCGGCAGGACGCCGGGATCGGGTAAAAAGTTCACCTGTCGCCTTCCCCGGGGCTGGGATTTGCCGCACACTGCGTGAACTCCGACCACGGGTCAAGACCAGGGAGAACCGTTCTCGCGTGATCAAGCGTAGCCTCAAAATCGCCCTGGAGTTGTCGGCGGTCATCGTCGCGGGGCTCTCCATTCTTCTCGTCGTAGCGGCGCTGCGCCTCTCCATGGGCCCGATCTCGCTCGCGTTCCTGACGCCGTATATCGAGCGCGGGCTCAGCACCGAGGACGGCTCGGTCAAGGTCGCGCTGGAGGAGACGATCCTCGACTGGGCGGGATGGGACCGCACCCTCGATATCCTGGCGCGCGGGGTACGGGTCACGGGCCCGAACGGCGGTGAGAAGGCCTATGTTCCGGAAATCGCCATCAGCCTGTCCCTGCGGGCGCTGCTGGAGGGTCGTGTCGCCCCCACGCGGCTTGCCTTGATCGGTCCGCGCCTTCGTGTTGTGCGCGCGGAGGACGGCCGTCTCGGCCTGGGCGATCCCCCGCCGGCACCCGCATCGCCCGATATCCGGCCAGCGCCCCGCATCGGCAGCGACTTCGCCGCGCTGGTGATCGAGCGCCTGACCGGGCCGCCGGATCGCAGCCGACCGCTGGGCTACCTGAGGTCGCTGGTCATGGCCAATGCCGACCTGATCTTCGACGACCAGAGGGAGAAAATCGTTCTCAATGCGCCGGGGAGCGAAGTCGTCCTCACCCGCAACGAGGAGGGGATCATCGGCAGTGCCCGGCTCAACCTGCGGACCGGCGACGCGGACGCGCGCATCGATCTCGACGCAGCCTATACCACGACCGACGGGACTCTCGGACTCGAGACGCGCTTCAGGGGCCTCGAACCCGCCGGATTCGCGGGGTTGAGCCCCGACCTCGCCCATGTCGGAGGGCTCCGCCTGCCCCTGACCGGCAAGCTCGTGGCCCACATGAATCTCGATGGCGTTGTCCGCGACCTGAGCCTCGATGTGACGGTCGGTGCCGGCACGGTGTCGGTGAAGGCGATCGGCCTCGACGCGGTGGCCGTGCGCTCGGCCAGGATCACCGCGCGCGCCACCGACAACCTATCGCGGTTCACGCTCGATGAGTTCCGAGCCGATCTCGGCGGCCCTCAGTTGGTGCTGACGGGGAATGCGCGGCGCGCCGACGGGCGCCTCTCGGCCGGGCTCGAGGCCACGGCGCGGGACGTGACCACCGAGGATCTCAAGCGGCTGTGGCCCGAGGACGCGGCCCCGGGCGGGCGGAGGTGGGTCGGCGACAACGTCGAGGGCGGCGGGGTGCGCGAGCTGCGCGCGAGCGCGGAGATCACGGCCCGCGAGAATCCGGAATCCGGCTTCTCCGACGTCAACCTCGCCAGGCTCGAGGGGCGATTCGAGTTTTCCGGCGTGACCGCGCACTACCTGCGTCCGCTGCCGCCCGTCACCGATCTCTCGGGAACCGCCGTGCTGGTGCCCGACGCGATCGATTTCGCCGTCGAGTCCGGTCGCCTGGGCGAAGTGTCGGTGAAGGAGGGAAAGATTCGGGTCCACGGGCTGGAAACCCCGGACCACGTCCTCGACCTCGAGGTGGTGGCGGAGGGTCCGCTTTCCGCCGCTTTGACGGTCCTGGACCATCCGCGCCTCGATCTCGTCAAGGAACTGGGGATCAGCCCGGCGGCGACCGGCGGCATGGCGGCGACCCGTCTGGTCACCCGGATCCCGCTGCTCAAGGACCTGCGCTTCGAGCAGATGGGCCTCGCGGCGGCGTCCAACATGCGCGGCGTGCGCTTGGCCGGGGTGGTGCTTGGCCATGACCTCACCGACGGCGACCTCCGGCTCCAGGTCGATACCCGGGGGATGGACATCGAGGGCACGGCCAGCTTGGGCGGCGTGCCGGCGCGCTTCGGATGGCGCGAGAACTTCTCAGCCGGCGCTCCGTATCGGAGCCGCTACACCGTGAAGGGCGTGGCTGACGCCGCCGCGCGCGAGCGCTTTGGGTTCGACGCCGCGCCCTATGTCACCGGCCCCGTCGGCATCGAGGCGACCATCACCCGGCACCGCGGCGACCGCGCGAATCTGGCGGCGGTTCTCGATCTCGAGCGGGCGGGCCTGGAGTTCGCCGAGGTGGGCTGGTCGAAGGCACCGGGTGTTCCCGGCTCCGGGCGATTGGCGATGACCATCGAGAACGAGCGCATCCGCGCGCTCGAGAGGGTCACGGTCGAGGCGGGCGATCTCAAGGCCTCGGGCCGGGTCGCATTCGGGCCCGATGGAGGGCTCGACCGGTTCGAGTTCGGCGAGTTCGCCTTCGGTGAGACCGACATACGCCTGCGCGGCCAGGGCAGGTCGGGTGGCGGCCTCGCCCTCGAGATCACGGGAAAGAAGGTCGACATCCGGCCGTTCCTGGAGTCCAGCGACGCCCAGGAGCCCCGGGAGGCGAGGGAGGACGGCGAGGTTCCGAAACGGCCCCTCGACATCACCGTGGACGTGGCCGAGGTGCGGGCCGGGCCGGGCGCCGTGATCTCGCGGGTCCGGGGGACGCTCCAACGCGACACGCGGGTCTGGAGGCAGGTCCGAATCAACGGGGAGGTGGGCGACGGCAGGCCGTTGGGGTTCAGCATCGTGCCGGAGAAGGGCGGACGGCGTCTCCGTATCGCCTCCGACGATGGCGGCGCCGCCCTCAAGGCGTTCGACATCGCCGACAACATGGCGGGGGGTCTCCTCACCATCACCGGGCGATTCGACGATGCCAAACCCGGGCGGCCGCTCGCCGGGCGGTTCGAGCTCAAGAAGTTCCAGATGTTCAATGCGCCGTTCCTGGCCAAGCTGCTGTCCGTGCTGTCGCTGACCGGTATCCTCGATGCGCTCACCGGGCAGGGCATCTCGTTCGAGCGCGCCGAGGTGCCGTTCGCGATGACCGGCGACATCCTGGAAATCAAGGAGGCCCGCGCATACGGCTCGGCCCTTGGATTCACGGCCAGTGGATGGATGGACATCGACAAGGGCACGATCGATCTGGCCGGCACCGCGGTACCCGCCTACACGCTCAATTCGGTCTTCGGGGATATTCCGTTGCTCGGCCCGATCCTGACCGGCGAGAAGGGCTCTGGCGTGTTCGCGGCGACCTACCGCGCCCGCGGGAATCTGGATGACCCGGACATATCCACTAACCCCCTCGCGACGCTCGCCCCCGGATTCCTGCGCGGTCTGTTCGATATATTCGACACGCCGCCGCAAAAACCGCCCGCGTCCAAAGGCCAAGGGCCGGAGTCCGATCCCCAGCCCGCGCCTGACGCACCGCCGGTGGAGCAGCCCGGGGCGTCGCCCTAGACGGGGCGCACGAGGGCGTGGCGCTTGCGGCCGGCCGACAGCTTGATCACGCCGTCGGCGCCCACCTCCCGCCGGGTCACGGGCGCGGCCTCGTCGCTGACCCGTGCGTCGTTGATGCGGGCGCCGCCGCCCTTGATGAGGCGCCGGGCCTCGGAGTTGCTGGCGGCGAGCCCGGCGCGTCGGAACAGTTCGAAGGCGGGGATGCCCGCCTCCAGCTCGGCGCCGGCGACCTCGACGACCGGCAGCGCGTCGCCGAGGGCGCCCTCCTCGAAGGTCCGCCGCGCGGTCTCCGCCGCCGCCTCCGAGGCGGCGCGCCCGTGGGCCAGCGCGGTGGCCTCCAGCGCCAGGATCTTCTTCGCCTCGTTGAGCTCGGCGCCTTCGAGGGCGTCGAGCCGCGCGATCTCGTCGAGCGGCAGCTCGGTGAACAGGCGCAGGAAGCGTCCCACGTCGTCATCTTGCGCGTTGCGCCAGAACTGCCAATAATCGTAAGAGCTTAGGCGATCCTCGGTCAGCCAGGCGGCGCCGCGGGCGGTCTTGCCCATCTTTTCGCCGGCCGCGGTGGTGATCAGCGGAGAGGTAAGGCCGAACAGCTCCCGCTCGTCGGCCCGCCGCCCGAGTTCGACACCGTTGACGATGTTGCCCCACTGGTCCGATCCGCCCATCTGAAGGATGCAGTCGTGGCGCCGGGCCAATTCCAGGAAGTCGTAGGCCTGGAGGATCATGTAGTTGAATTCCAGGAACGAGAGCGGCTGCTCGCGCTCGAGCCTGAGGCGCACGGACTCGAAGCCGAGCATGCGGTTGACCGAGAAATGCCGCCCGTAGTCGCGCAGGAAGGCGATGTAATTGAGGCCGTCGAGCCATTCGGCATTGTCCAGCATGACGGCGTCGGTGGCGCCCTCGCCGAAGGAAAGGAAGCGCTCGAAGATGCGCATGATTCCCGCCTTGTTGGCGGCGATGTCCGCGTCGCCGAGGAGTTGCCGCGTCTCGTCCTTTCCCGAGGGGTCGCCCACCTTGGTGGTGCCGCCCCCCATCAGCACGATGGGCCTGTGGCCGGTGCGCTGGAGATGGCGCAGCAGCATGATCGGCACCAGGCTTCCCACGTGGAGGCTCGGCGCCGTGCAGTCGAAGCCGATATAGGCGGTGACCGGTCCTCGCGCCATCCGCTCGTCCAGGCCCGCGAGGTCGGTGCACTGGTGCACGAACCCGCGCTGGGTGACGGTGTCGAGGAATTCCGTCTTGACCGTGGGCATGCCGTGAAGTGTGGTCTTGTGGCGTCGGGGGCCGGCGGAAGCCCGGGGCTCATGTAGCACGATCGGAGGGATGGCACAATTGAACGGCGAACCACGGAAACGCTCCCAGGCGACGGCGGGGGACGGGCCGATCTGGGCCCTCGGGCTCATGAGCGGCACCTCCATGGACGGCGTCGACGCGGCGCTGGTCCGCACCGACGGCCTCACCGTGGACGAGGTCGGGCCATCGGAAATGATCGCCTATGACAAGGCGCTGCGCGCACGCCTGCGCGCGGCGGTCGCCGGCAAAGCCGACGATCGCGAGGTCGCGGCGACCGAGCGTCTGCTGACCGAGCGCCACGCCGAGGCGGTGCACGCGCTCATCGGGCGGTGGGGCCGCAAGGAGCAGGGTGATGTGGGCGTGGTCGGATTCCATGGCCACACCCTGTGGCATCGGCCGGCGGAGCGGCGCACGCGCCAGATCGGGAACGGTGCGTTGTTGGCCCGGCTCGTGAATCTGCCCGTGGTCAACGATTTCCGCGCCGCCGACTTGGCCGCGGGGGGCGAAGGCGCACCGCTGGCGCCGCTCTACCATCTGGCCCGCGCCGAGGCGAGCGGATTGGGTTTGCCGGTCGCCGTCCTCAATCTCGGCGGGGTCGCCAACGTGACGTGGATCGGCCCCGCGGGGGATGGTCCGGACCGGCACCTCCTCGCCTTCGATACGGGCCCGGGCTGCGCCATGATCGACGATTGGGCGTTGCGCCACACCGGCGTCCCTTGCGATATCGGTGGCGGCCTGGCGGCGGCGGGGACGGTCGATGGGACCGCGCTGGGGAGGCTACTCGATCATCCGTATTTCGCCCGCAGGCCGCCGAAGTCCCTCGACCGGTTTGCCTTCCCGGCCGACCCGGTCGAGGCGCTTTCCGTGGAGGCCGGCGCCGCGACCCTGACGGCGTTCGCGGCCGAGGCGGTGGCGCGCGCCGCGGCCTACCTTCCGGCATTGCCGAGGCAATGGCTGGTGACCGGCGGCGGACGCCACAACAAGGCCCTGATGGCGTACCTCGCGAGGGTCCTGGGGGCGCCGGTGCGGCCCGTGGAGACGGCGGGCTGGAACGGCGATTCGCTGGAGGCGGAAGCCTTCGCCTTCCTCGCCGTGCGCAGCCTCCGCGGTCTGCCCCTGAGCCTGCCCGCGACCACGGGCGCCCGCGCGGCGGTCACCGGCGGGCGCCTCCACCGGCCGTGAGTGGCCGGCCCCGAACGGGTGGCTCAGCCTGCCTTGAGGACCGTCTCGGGCTTGAGGGCCTCGTCGAGATACGCGCCGACCACCGCCCTCAGCTCGTCGAGCCGGTCCTGGAAGAAATGGTTGGCCCCGGCGATGACGCAGCGCTCGACGGTGATGTCGCGCTGGGCCGACAGCTTGGTCGCCAGCGTCTTGACGTCGTCGGGCGGCACCAGCTCGTCGCCGTCGCCGTGGACGATGAGGCCCGAGGCCGGGCACGGGGCGAGGAACGAGAAGTCGAAACGGTTGGCGGGCGGCGCCACGGAGATGAAACCCTCGATCTCGGGGCGTCGCATCAGCAGCTGCATCCCGATCCAGGCCCCGAAGGAGAAGCCGGCAATCCAGCATCCGCCGGCGTCGGGGTTGTGGCCTTGGATCCAGTCGAGGGCGGCGGCGGCATCGGCGAGCTCCCCTTGGCCGTTGTCGAAGCGGCCCTGGGACCGGCCGACGCCGCGGAAATTGAAGCGCAGGGACGAGAACCCCCTCTGGGTGAATACCTTGTACAGGCTGTAGACGACCTTGTTGTTCATGGTGCCGCCGCCCTGCGGGTGGGGGTGCAGCAGCAGCACGATGGGCGCGTTCTCGACCTTGCTGTGGGAATAGCGGCCCTCGATCCGCCCCTCGGGGCCGTTGAAGATCACTTCCGGCATGTACTCATCCTGCTTGCCCGGGGCGCCCGCGCCCCAATTCACCAAAGTGTTACGGGGCCCTCTCCCGTCCACACTTTAAGTCAGGCGAAATACCTGATAAGAATAGTGGGATAATCGAACCCGGCTACTGCCGGCGCTGCCCGCGAGCGGTTGCGCGCCGGGAGGGGCCGGGCCGCATACGCTATATGGGCGGACGGGTAGGATACGCAAGGGATCGACATCGTCACCACCGGAAAATAGCACAATGGCGCCAATGTTGTTCAAAAACCTTATCCAAGACATTGATTCCATGATGGCACGCGACCCGGCGGCCCGGTCGAGGCTGGACGTCGTGTTCAGCTATCCGGGCTTCCACGCGGTCCTGTTCTACCGCCTGACCCACCGGCTGTGGACTTGGCGCCTGCATTTCCTGGCGCGTTTCCTGTCGCACATCGCGCGCTGGCTGACGGGGATCGAGATCCATCCCGGGGCCAAGATCGGCCGCCGCCTGTTCATCGATCACGGCATGGGCGTGGTGATCGGCGAAACCGCCGAGATCGGGGACGACGTCACGCTCTACCAGGGGGTGACCCTGGGCGGAACCTCGTGGGACGGGGGCAAGCGCCATCCGACGCTTGAGAACGGGGTGGTGGTGGGGGCGGGGGCGCAGATTCTGGGCCCGATCACCATCGGGGCGGGGGCCCGGGTCGGCGCCAATGCCGTCGTCCTCAAGGACGTCACCGGGGAGGTCACCATGGTCGGGATCCCGGCGCGTCCCGTCCAGGCCCGCCCGAAGGCCCCGGGGGGCAAGGCGGTTCCCCAGGAATTCTGCGCCTACGGCACGCCCACGGCGGATCTCCCCGACCCGGTGGCCAAGGCGATCGACGGGCTGTGCGACCAGGTGACCACGCTCCAGGCCAGGGTGCGCGAGCTCGAGCGTCGCCTCGAGGAGCGCGCGAAGCCGGAGGCCACGCCCGAGCCGGCCGGGGAAACGAAGGCCAGCGACCCTCGCGTCACCCACAACGGATGACCGAGGGCGCCCGGTGACGGGGTGCGGGCGCCGTCGGGCGGAGCGGATTTGGGAGGCTCAGGATGAAGCTCACGACCAAGGGTCGGTACGCCGTCATGGCGATGGCGGATTTGGCGATGAACGGTGGCGGCAAGCCTTTGTCGCTTGCCGAGATCGCCCAGCGCCAGGAGATTTCGCTGTCCTACCTCGAGCAGTTGTTCGCCAAGCTGCGACGGGGCGGCCTCGTTCGCTCGGTGCGGGGCCCGGGCGGCGGCTATCTCCTGTCGCGGCCGGCCGAGGCGGTACGGGTCTCCGACATCATCCTCGCCGTCGACGAACCCATCCGCGCCACCCGCTGCACGCCGGGCTCGCCGGTGAGCTGCCAGGGGTTCAAGGGCCGCTGCGTGACCCATGACCTGTGGGAGGAGCTTTCCAACCACATCCACCTGTTCCTGAGCTCGGTTTCGCTGGCCGACGTCGCCAACCAGCAGGTCCTGGGGATGTCGGGCGCGATCTACCGGAGAGTGGTCCTGGCGGCGCAGTGACCGGAGGGGTTTCAACGCCGGCGATGATCGCCATATCTGGGTCAGGTTCCGTTGCCGCGCAAGGGTTTCATCGGCCGTGACGATGCCTCATTACCTTGACTACAACGCCACCGCGCCGGTGCGGCCCGAGGCGCGCGAGACGATGATCCGCGCCCTCGAACTCTCGGGCAACCCGTCCTCGGTGCACGCGGCGGGGCGCGAGGCCCGCGCCGCGGTCGAGGAGGCGCGCCGCAAGGTGGCGGCCTTGGCGGGGGCGAGGCCGGCCGAGGTCGTCTTCACCGGCAGCGGATCGGAAGCCAACAACTTCGCCCTCGCGGGCCCGCGCCCCGGGCGGCTGGTGGTTTCCGCCATCGAGCACGCCTCGGTCCTGCGGCCGGCGGCGGAGCGGCCCGGACGGTTCGCCATGGTTCCCGTCACCGCCGAGGGGATCGTCGACCTCGAGGCCCTGGCGCGAGTCCTCGCCGAAGGCGGCGGCGATGAACCGACCCTGGTTTCGGTGATGATGGCCAACAACGAGACCGGCGTGATCCAGCCCGTGGCGGAGGTCGTACGCACCGCCAAGCGGGCCGGCGCCCTGGTCCATTGCGACGCGATCCAGGCCGCGGGCCGCATCGCCCTCGACTTCGCCGGTCTCGGCTGCGACCTGATGACGCTCTCCGCCCACAAGATCGGCGGTCCCAAAGGCGTGGGCGCGCTCGTTCGCCGCGAGGGCCTGGCGCTGGCGCCCCTGGTCAGCGGCGGCGGGCAGGAGCGGGGCAGCCGCGCCGGCACCGAGAACGTGCCCGGGATCGCCGGCTTCGGGGCCGCCGCCGAGGCCGCCGCCCGCGAGCTCGCCGGGGGCGTGGAGATCGAGCGCCAGCGCCGCCTGCGCGACCGGATCGAGGATGCCGTCCGCGGCCCGGGCCGGGAGGCGCGAATCGTCGGCGCCGGCGCGCCCCGCCTGGCCAACACCTCCTGCATCGCGCTGCCCGGCGCGAGGGCCGAAACCCAGGTCATTGCCTGCGACCTTGCCGGCGTCGCCGTCAGCGCCGGCTCGGCCTGCTCCTCGGGAAAGGTCGAGCCGTCCCACGTGTTGGCGGCCATGGGGCTCGCGCCGGAGCTGGTGTCCTCGGCCATACGGGTCAGTCTCGGCTACGCCTCGACCGATGCCGATATCGAGGCGTTCGTTGCCGCCTGGACAGCGGTCCGGGCGCGGGCGGCGGCGGGCGCGGCGCCGGCCCAGGAACGCCAGACGGTCTAAACGGGTTTTTGAACGGGATCAGGGAGAGGCCGGGACGCCGATGCCGAGGATGACCTTCGTCAACAAGGATGGAACGCGAATCGAGGTCGAGGCCCCGATCGGCCTTTCGGTGCTGGAGATCGCCCATGCCAACAACATCGACATCGAAGGCGCCTGCGAAGGCTCGCTCGCCTGCTCGACCTGTCACGTGATCGTCAACGCGGACGATTACGAGCGCCTGCCCGAGGCGACCGAGGACGAGGAGGACATGCTGGACCTCGCCTTCGGCCTGACCCCCACGTCGCGGCTCGGTTGCCAGATCATCATCAGCGAGGAGTTCGACGGCCTGACCGTGACGCTTCCCCGGGAGACCCGCAACATGCTGGACGGGGGATGAGCGGGGGCCCTTTGCTCTATGCCGAGACCAGCCTGTTCGGGCGGCTCGTCGCCGCCAATACCGGCGCTTGGCGGGCATACGTGGATCATCGCTTCGTGCGCGAACTGGGCGCCGGAACCCTGCCCGAGGCGGCATTCCGGCACTACCTGGTCCAGGACTACCTGTTCCTGATCCACTTTGCCCGCGCCTGGGGGCTTGCCGTCTTCAAGGCGAGGGCGCTCGACGACATGCGGGCGGCGGCGGCCCAGCTGGTGGCGGTGCTCGATGAGGAGCTGAAGCTGCACGTGGCGTTCTGCGCCGAGTGGGGGCTCGCCCCCGACGAGATCGAGAATGCCGAGGAGGACACCGCCACCTTGGCCTACAGCCGCTACGTGCTGGAGCGCGGGGCGGCGGGGGACCTCCTCGACCTCCACGTGGCGCTGGCCCCCTGCATCGTCGGCTACGGCGAGATCGGGCGGCGCCTGGCCGGTGGCGCCGGAGGGGGACGGCAGGCAAACCCCTACCGGGCTTGGATCGATACCTACGGGGGCGCGGACTACCAGGCGGTCGCCCGGGACGCGGTGGCGGCCCTGGAGCGCCTCGCCGCCGCGGCCGGCGTCGGGCCCGATTCGCCGCGCCTTTCCTCGCTTGCCCGTACCTTCGGCGAGGCCGCGCGCCTCGAGGCCGCCTTCTGGGAAATGGGGCTGGCCGCCGCCCGAGCCCCCCTTGCCAAGCAGGTGCCGGTGCCTATAGTCCGCCCATGACGTTGACCCTCGCAGACCGGCCGGCCGTCCCACCGGGCGCTTCCGATCCCCTCGTCCCCGGCAAGCTCCCCGCCGAGACCCGGGTGGTGGTGGCGATGTCGGGCGGCGTCGATTCCTCGGTGACCGCCGCGCTCCTCCACGCCCAGGGATACGGTGTGGTCGGCATGACCCTGCAACTCTACGACCATGGCGCGGCGACCGGTCGCAGGGGCGCGTGCTGCGCCGGACAGGACATTCACGACGCCCGCGATGTGGCCGCGCGTCTCGGCGTCCCCCATTACGTGCTGGACTACGAGACCCGCTTCCGCGAGGACGTGATCGAGGACTTCGCCGATGCCTATCTGCGGGGCGAGACTCCCGTTCCCTGCGTTCGGTGCAACCAGACCGTCAAGTTCCGCGACCTCCTGGCGACGGCGCGGGAGCTGGGCGCCGATGCGCTCGCCACCGGCCACTACGCCCGGCGCGTGGTGGGGGAGGCGGGGCCGGAACTCCACCGCGCGGCCGATCCGTCGCGGGACCAGAGCTACTTCCTGTTCGCCACCACCCGGGAACAGCTCGAATTCCTGCGCTTTCCCCTTGGCGGCATCGCCGACAAGGCGGCGACCCGGGCGCTCGCCGCCCGCTTCGGCCTGCGTGTCGCCGACAAGCCCGACAGCCAGGATATCTGCTTCGTTCCCGAGGGCCGCTATGCCCGGATGATCGAGAAGTTGCGCCCCGGAGCCGCCGAGCCGGGCGACATCGTCGACCGCGACGGCATCGTGCTCGGGCGCCACCAGGGGGTGATCCACTACACCGTGGGCCAGCGCCGCGGCCTCGGGATCGGCGGGCACGGGGGTGCCGAGGGACCGCTGTTCGTGGTGCGCCTCGAGCCCGAACTCCGCCGTGTCGTGGTGGGCCCGCGCGGGGCCCTGGCGCGACGGCGGATCGGGCTCAAGGGAATCAACTGGCTCGGGGACGGTGCGCTGCCGGCGCAATCGCTGCCGCTTTCCGTCCGCATCCGCTCGACCCGGGGCCCCGTCCCGGCGGCTGTCCGCGCCCTTTCCCCGGACGGTGCCGAGGTCATCCTCGACGCCCCCGAACACGGCATCGCGCCCGGGCAGGCCTGCGTGTTCTATGGGGGCACCCGCGTCTTGGGCGGAGGCTGGATCGCGGATTAGGGGCCGCCGGCGGCGGTGATCCGCCCGTGCTCGACACCGCCGCGGCGCGACCCCCGGCGGCGCCCGATCGGGGGCGCGCGGCTTGACAGCGCCGGGACCCGGGCCTATAGGGCTTTCCCTTCGGCGCCGGACCCGACGCCGGCGTCGGGTCGGGGCGGAGTAGCTCAGCTGGTTAGAGCAGTGGAATCATAATCCATGTGTCGGGGGTTCGAATCCCTCCTCCGCTACCAACCCTTCGCACCCCGCGCCTGAAAACTCCGTCGGATCAGTGAGTTACGGAGGTTCCCGCACACCTTGGCGGGGGCCTGCCGGGGCGCCCGATGGACCGGGTCGGGGGTCCCGGCCGGCGCCACCCGGTCATCGGGCCTTGCGTCGGCGTCGGCGACGGGGCCACTATTCCTCGGATGGGGCCGAGGTGCCGGCCGATGGGGAGGGATCCCGCGAGGTCGACCCCCGAGGGAAGCCGAACGCCCCGCGATCGCGCCGCGCCAGCATTTACATTGCTTAAACCTTATCGGGGGACACTCCGGCGCGCCAACTTGACGTCCCGAACGGAACAAGGATCCGCAGCATGATGCTATTGGGCGATATCCTCTTCGCCAAGGGTTTGGTTTCCCAGGAGGATATCCAGAACGCCATAACGGAACAGCACGAGAACGGCGGCCGCATCGGCGATTGCCTGGTGAAGCTCGGCGCGCTCACGGCCGAGCAACTGGATGAGGTGCTGCACGAGACGCCGGAGGCGCCGCGCAATCTCGACGAGATCGACATCGAGCCGATGATTCTCCTGCAGCTCATGGTCAAGGGCATCTACGCGGAGAACCTCGACCTCCCCTCCGCCGTCTCCGATGCCATGATGCTGCCGATCGCGATCGTCAACACGCTCCTGGAGGAGGCCGTCGACCGCAAGCTCCTGGAGGTGACCGGTCAGGCGCAATCGAGCCTCAGCGGTCTCGGCGAGCTGCGCTACGCCCTGACCGGATCGGGCCGGGCATGGGCCGCGGACTCCTTGGAACAGAACCAATATTTCGGCGCCGCGCCGGTCTCTCTCGAGGCTTACCAGCAGCGCATCATGCGTCAGCGGATCACCAATGAGTGGGTCAGCCGGCCCATGATGGACGAGGCCTTCAGCGAGCTGGTGATCCCCGACCGCTTCCTCGGCCGCCTCGGCCCAGCCATCAACTCGGGGACCGTGATCCTCATTTACGGGCCCGCGGGCAACGGCAAGACCACGATCGCGGAGATCATCGGACGTATCTTCGAGAACGTGGTCTACGTGCCCCATTGCATCGACGTGGACGGCCAGATCATCAAGGTCTATGACCCCAGCGTACACCGCTCGGTGCACGCGGCGGCGGGGGACGGAGAACAGGCGCCGAGCCTGCAGCGGGAACGGTTCGACAAGCGGTGGGTGCCGTGCTATCGCCCGCTGGTGGCCACCGGCGGCGAGCTGACCCTCGATATGCTCGACCTCAAATACAGCGAGGTCGCCAAGTTCTATGAAGCGCCGTTGCACATCAAGGCGATGAACGGGGTCTTCCTGGTCGATGACTTCGGTCGCCAGAGGGTCAAGCCGGAGGACATTCTCAACCGCTGGATCGTCCCCCTTCACAGCCGCGTCGACTATCTCAACCTGCATACCGGCAAGAGCTTCCAGATCCCGTTCGACGAACTGGTCATTTTCTCGACCAATATGCATCCCAACGACCTCATGGATCCCGCCTTCCTGCGCCGTATCACCTACAAGCTGGAAACCGTGGAGCCGTCCGAGGAGGCCTTCCGCGAGGTGTTCGAGGACATGGCTGCGAAGCAAGGCCTCGAGCTGACCGAGGCGGTCTATCGCCAAGTGATCGACGGAATCCGTGCTTGCGATGCCCCGTTGGCCTACTTTCAGCCCAAGTTCATCGTCGAGCAGGTGCTCGCCTCCTGCAAATTCGAGAACATGCCGCCGCAGTTCACGCCGGAGAACGTCGAGGATGCCCTGTTGAACCTGTTCGTCCAGGAGCCCGGCACCAAGCGGTTGGAGGCACCGCGGGCTCAGCAGGGGCCGGTGGCCGTGGCGAACCGCGTCGGCCAGCAGGCCTGATCCCTCTCCACCGATGCCGGTTGCGGGCGGCCGGAAACCTCGCCGTCGGGGAGCCGCGTCTGCGCGATCGGACGTGATCGGCGGATGCCGCCCGGAAGTGCGTGCCCACGGGCACGGTGCCTGGCCGCATGACGGCCGTTCCGGCGGCTACGCGGCCGCGGCGGTCCCCTGGACCGGCGCGATAGCGTAGACGGGAGGCCCTATGATCGGGCCGGCGGTCGAGGTTTCCGCGTTCCGGAAATTGAGGGGCATCGCACAGAAGCGATGTCGTCCGAACGATGGTGGACCCGCGCCGCCGGACCGCAGGGAGGGCCCGCGACGGCCCCATTTTCCGGCGACGGGTTTTCCTCGCGTCCGCCGTGAAAGGAACCGGCAGATGGATCCCGCCCCCTAGATCCCATGGATCGCGGGGTGTGGACCAGGAGGTGGTTTATGACCGTGAAGTTCCCCTTGTTTGTACCCAGACTGGCCATCGCCGCGGTGGCCGCGGCGGCCTTCTCCCTACCCCTGGCCGCCGCCCAGGACCATCCCGGCGATGGCCCCCATGGGGCCGGGATGATGGCCGCCCAGAGCCCGGGCGGCCACGGCCCGATGGTCGGCGCCGCGCGCGTCCAGTCTGAGATCGCCCCGGCCCAGGATGGCGGGGGCGTCGAATCCCGGCGGGAGCGGCGCCAACGCTACCTCCGGGAGCGGCGCATGGAGATTCTGGATGCCGATCGCGACGGCAATCTGGCGCTTCCCGAGATCACCGGCGAGCAGAAACGCCTTTTCAATGCCGCCGATGTGGACGGGGATGGTAAGCTGTCCGCCGAGGAGTTCCGCCGCAGGGGCCGCTGGTTCGTCCGGCTCGGAACCATGACGTTCTTCGACATGCTGGATGCGAACGGCGATGGCCAGGTCACGGCGGAGGAAATCACGGGGCCCTCGGAAAGGTGGTTCAAGCGCAATGACGCAAACGGCAACGGCATCCTCGAGCCCGATGAGCTCGCCCGTTCCCGCCAGCGGTCTAGCCTCCCGCAAGACCAGCGCTAGCGGATGGACAGCGCGCGGCGCGCCGGCCGTCGCCGACGAGGAACTGATCCCGTTGGCAGCCGCCGGCGATCGCGCCGCGTGGATCGCGCTGGTGGAGCGCTACATCGGCGGGATAACGGGCCACGCGTGGTATATGCTCGGCGACCAGAGCGAAGCCGAGGACGTGGCCCAAGAAACGTTCGTGAGGTTCCTCGGCAAGATATCCAGTTGGGAGCTGGGCGGTGCCGCCGTGCTTCGCACCTGGCTCTATCGCGTCACCATAAACCTTTGCATCGACCGTCACCGCAAGCGGCTCCCGGAGCCGGTCGCCGAACTGCCCGAGGTGCCGGACGAGGCCTCGGCCCGGGCCGAGGAAGGGCTCGACCGGCGGCGGTTCGTGCGCGAGGCCCTTTCGGCCCTGCCCGAGCGCCAGCGGACGGCGATCGCCTTGATCTACTACCAGGGGTTCACCAATCGGGAAGCGGCCGAGTTGATGGACGTCAGCATCGAGGCAGTGGAATCCCTGCTCGCTAGGGCCCGCAGGGCGCTCAAGACCGCGCTTTCTCCGTTGCGCGACGATTTGTTACGGACATGAAAATGACCAGCAAGGACCACAGCATGACCGATGGGGAGCTCGATCGGCTTCTCGATTCGCTCGTGCCGCCGGAGCCTTCGGATACGCTTCGCGCGCGTCTGCATCGCGCCGTCGATCGCCGCGTCGAGACGGCCGGGCCGTCCGCCCGGATTGCCCGCCCGCGTCCAACGATGCGACGGGGCACCTTGGCGTCGGGACTGGCGGCGGCGATCCTTGTCCTGGCGGTTGGTGTCGGGATTCTCAATCAGCCCGTTGGGCGCGAGAGCGACATGGCGGACGCTCGTGCCGGGGCCGAGGCGCCGGCTCTTGACCGTGCCGAAATCTCCGCCGACCGGCCCAGCCTCACGGCGGCAACATTCATTCTCGTGGGCGACGACCGATACGCGGAGCCGGCGACGATCGCTCTGGTCGACCCGCATTTCATCGGTCCGAGCGCGCCCGGCTCGGAGCCGATGCGCGCCGAGCCGTTGGAGCGTATGCCCCTCGAATGAGGGTGGGGGGCTGCCGCCCTCGGTCTAGAGGGCGTGTTGCTGCTGGCGCTGCCGGGTAAAGTAATCGCGGTTGGACATCTGGCCCTTGCCAGCGATGACGATCTGGTCGCCCGGCTTCTTGACCTGATACAGCAGGACCGTGTCGTCGGTCTCGTTATGAAGCTGGTAGTACTGGTTGCCCGGGATAAGGGCGCAGTCGCCGGCGTTCAGCTTGTGCTCCGTGACCTCGCCGTCCTCGCTGTCCTTGGTCCGCAGCGTCAGTGTCCCCTTCATGCATAGGAAGGACTGGGATGTGCCCTTGTGATAGTGGAACTCGTTGCGTGCCCCTGGCTCATAGAGGTTGAGGGCGATCAGAAGATCCTCCTGCGCCGAGAGCAGTTTCCGTTGCCGCGGCCGGTCCGGTTTGTTGATGTCGACCGCATCCCAGATTCTGGTTACTTGTGCCATGGTTTCCTCCCACTCGTCATTGGCATCCGCACACGGGGTAGGCATATCCTACAGGAAAACCGCCGCGGAAGTCATCCCGCGCCGTCGTCGACGGGTGCCCGCCCGGGTCCCCTGTACCGACGGAAGGACGCGGCGGCCCGCGGAAAGCGCGAACGCCCGTCCCCGGTCCCGGCCACCGGCGGTGGGGCGTGGCTGCTCGCAGGCAAACTTGTCCGCCTCCGTGCCCGGGCGGGGATGGACGCAGGCACGGGTCATCCCCGCCTCGACGGCCTTGCGCCTCGCCTCCTTGCCGCAGACCGTGACCTTGGTCCACGAACCGGGATGCGCGCCGACACCA
>DASWKZ010000270.1:0-1753 GCA_036396355.1 Alphaproteobacteria bacterium | reverse complement strand
GATCCGGCGGCGGTGGGCATCGGGGTGTTGCGATCGAGCGAGCCCGCGTAGGCGAGTCCTTGCGAGGCGACGAGGTCAACGAACGCCTGCACTGCCTGGCGCAGGTCAGGCTCGGTCACGCGCCGGTAGGGATGGCCGGGGGGAGAGGAGGAGAGAGCGGAGAGCGGCGGCCCGTGTCCCCACACTTCGATGCGCCCACTCGAGAGGCCGAGCCCGCCGCGCCCCTCGGCGATCAGGGTGACGTCGGCGCCTCGCCGGGCGGCCAGGACCGCGGCGAACATCCCGGAGAGGCCGGCGCCCACCACCACGACCCGCATCACGTTCGTCCTCGCCGCGCCGGAGCGGCCCCCAGCACCTCAAGCGAGACCCGCCGCTGAAACTCGAGCTGGCGAAGCATGGGTCCCCACGTCAGAACTCGCGTGCCGCGCCAACGCTCCTCCAGGAAATCGAGCAGTCCGCCGTCGGGCGGGGCATGTGGGACCGTTTGAGCCACGATGCCGGCCGCGCGGTATCCGCAGAAAGCCGCCTGGCACGGCCCCATCCCGAGACGGAGGTCCCGCCGAAGGTCATCGAGGTTTGTGGTGGGCGCTGCCTCGAGCGCACGAGCGATATCGGCGCGCGCGACGAGCTCGCATTCGCAGACGATCTCGGCCGAGGAGTCCGCCGGCGAGGTCGCGCTCAGAGACCTCAAGCGGGCGGGAAGCGTATGGAACCGGCGCATGCGGCCCGAGTCCAGATGGGTCGTCGCGGTCGTGCAGCCGCGCCTTCGGCCGAGGCGCTCCTCAGCCAGGTCGACCGCCTGCTCGGCCATGCGGCGGTAGGTGGTGAGTTTCCCTCCCAAGACGGTGATCAGGCCTGGCACGTCGTGCAGGGTCTCGTGGTCGAGGATGTGGTGGGCGCGCGGGAGTTCCCGCGTGGCGGCAGAACGCGCCTGGGAAGGCCGGTACAGCGGGCGAACGCCGACCCACGCGCGTAGCGGGCGGTAGCGAGGCAGGTCCGGCAGAAGGGCCTGCCCGAGGCTGAGAAGGGAATGGATCTCCCTTCCCTCGGGCAGCGTTCGTTCGGGGGAACGCACGGCCTCGTCGGTGGTTCCCAGCACGGCCACCGTTCCGATTGGGACGACGATGTCGCCGTCGCCGGGAAATGCGCACCGATTGATCACGGTGTGCACGGGCCGGCTGGCCAAAGCGAGCATGGCGCCCCGGCTGAGGGCGAGAGGCAGGCGGATGCCGGCCCGGCCGGCGACCTTTCCCGCCCAGGGTCCGGCGGCGTTGATCACAAGCTCGGACTGGATGCGGACGATCTCTCCGGTGCGGCGATCCTCGGCCTGTACGCCGATGACACGCCTGCCTTGGCGAACGAACCCGCGGACTACTCGACGAATCCAGACCTGGCCGCCCGCCTCCTCGATTGAGCGCGAGAGCGCATGGAGCAGCTCGAATGAGTCCAGCGCCGCGTCGGCCACCCGGAAGGCGCGGGCGAGCGCACGGGGAAGGGCCGGCTCGTCCCGGAGAGCCTCGGCGGCGGAGATCTCCTCCGTGGGAATGTGGGCCTGGCGGCAACCGGCGAGCCAGTCCGAGGCATACTGCGGCGGATCCGTGGGGAGCAAGACGAAGAGCCCGCCGGTGTCCTCGATGCAGGGCGCGGCGATTCGGCGCAGGATCGGATTCTCGGCCGAGCAATCGGCCGCCGAGACGGGGTCGGAAACCGCGTAGCGCGCTCCTGAATGGAGCAGCCCGTGATAACGGCCGGA
>DASWKZ010000269.1:0-16431 GCA_036396355.1 Alphaproteobacteria bacterium | reverse complement strand
CCTCGCTGGTGGGATTCCCGAGCCCCGCGATCTCGTTGAGGTAGCGGTGGTCGAGCTCGGCATGGAGCGGCGCGAAGGCGGCCTCGACCTCGGCGAAGTCCATGACCCAGTCCTCGGGGGCGCGCAACGGTCCCGCGACGTGGACCTCGACCGCGAAGGAATGGCCGTGGAGGCGCCGGCACTTGTGGTCGTCCGGCAGGTTGGGCAGCAGGTGCGCGGCCTCGAACGAGAACCGCCGGAAAATCTCCATCTCTCCCCCTAGGGCAGGCCGAACAGCTTGTGGGTCTGGAGGCTGAGGCGCCAGGCGGGATGCGCCGCGCAATAGGCGAGGGCGAGGTCGGTGTTGCGCGCGCGCTCGGGCCCGTCCATGGGCTGCAGGAAGAAATGATCGAAGGGCAGCCCGGCGAAGGCCTCGGGCGGCGCGCCGGCCTGGGGGTAGACCAGCTTGAGCTCGTCGCCGGCGGCGAGCGCCAGCGGCGCGCCCGCCTTGGGGCTCACGCAGATCCAGTCGAGGCCGGCCGGCGCGGCCAGCGTGCCGTTGGTCTCCACCGCCACCTCGAAGCCGGCGGCATGGAAGGCGCGGACGAGCGCGGCGTCGAGCTGCAACAGCGGCTCGCCGCCGGTGCAGACGACGAAGGGCCGCGCGCCCGCCTCGCCCTCGGCCGCCCACAGGGTCCGCGCCGCCCGGCCCGTCGGTGCCGACGAAGTCGGTGTCGCAGAACCGGCACACGGCGGCGGCGCGGTCGGCCTCGCGCCCGGACCACAGGTTGCAGCCGGCGAAGCGGCAGAACACCGCGGCGCGCCCGGTATTGGCGCCCTCGCCCTGGAGGGTGGCGTAGAGTTCCTTGACCGCGTATGCCATGGCGCCCGTTTCAGTCCCTGTACGGCGTGGGGTCGGGGAGCCCCGCCTCGGCGAAGCCCCGGCGGCGGAGGATGCAGGAATCGCAGGCCCCGCAGGCGCGGCCCCGCTGGTCGGGATCATAGCAACTCCGGGTCAGCGCGTAATCCACCCCGAGGGAGGCGCCGAGGCGGATGATCCCGGCCTTGGTGAGCTCGATCAGGGGCGCGTGGATGCGCACCGGCAGCGTCCCCTCCACCGCCCCCTTGGTGGCGAGGTTGGCCATGGCCTCGAAGGCGCGGACGTATTCGGGCCGGCAGTCGGGATAGCCGGAATAGTCCCGGGCGTTGACGCCGATGAAGATGTCGGAGGCCCCCAGCGTCTCGGCCCAGGCCAGGGCCAGGGCCAGCAGGACGGTGTTGCGGGCCGGCACGTAGGTGACCGGGATGCCTTCGCCCATCTCGGCCTCGGCCCGGCCCTTGGGCACCGGGACATCGGCGGTCAGCGCCGAGCCGCCGAAGGGGCGGAGGTCGAGGGGCACCACCAGGTGGCGGGCGGCGCCCAGCGCCCGGGCGACGTCGGCCGCCGCCGCAAGCTCGGCGCGGTGGCGCTGGCCGTAATCGACGGAAAGCGCGTGGGCGGCGAAGCCGTCGCGGATCGCGCAGGCCAGCACGGTCGCCGAATCGAGGCCGCCCGAGAGCAGCACCACCGCAGGCTTGGTCACGGCGTCCCTCCGCGCGGCACGGAGTCAGCTCCCCCGTCCGGCGTTGGAAGAGCCGGGGTCCTCGGCGAGGGCGCTCGCCATCTCGGCGTCCAGGGCCCGGCTGCGGCGGTAGCGGCGGAAGAGATAGAGCCCCAGCATCCCCGAGGCGATGAACAGCACGACGCTGGCGCCGATCCGGAGGGCGGGATCGAGGCGGAGGCCGCTGCCCAGGAGCGCGAAGATCAGGGTCTGGGGCACGTAGCCGATGACGCTGCCGGCGAAGAAGGGAACGGCGCGCACGCCGGAGACCCCGGCGGCGAGGTTGGTCACCAGGTTGCTGCCCACCGGCAGGAGGCGCAAAAGCAGGGCCATGGACAGGGGATTGTCGTGGAGGAATTCATCGAGCCGGCGGATGCGCTCCGGGAACAGCGCCAGCACCAGGGAGCGGCCCAGCAGGCGGGCGTAACCGAAGGCGAGGACGCAGCCCCCGAGGCAGGCGACCAGCGCCAGCGCCGTGCCGAGGCCGAGCCCGAAGGCGTAGCCGCCGAGGAAGCCGACGGCCTGGCGCGGGAAGCCGCAGGCCGTGACCACGGCGCCGGCGGCGATGAACAGGAGCTCGCCGGAAAGCCCCCGGCCGCGGATCTCGGCGTCGATCCAGGCCTCGTCCAGGAGCCCGAAGAGCCCGGTGGTCCTCACGACATAGCCCAGCGCCACCAGGGAGACGATGAGGACGAGGCCGCGCTGGTAGGGCTTCAGCGCGCCCATGCCGGCCATGTCCCGTCCCTCCGCGCGGTGCGCCCCGCCGTCATTTCTCGTCCCGCTCGACGACCGGCCGCCTGGCGCGCCGGAGCAGCCAGGCGACGCCCAGGAGGTCGGCGATGCCGACGCCGAGCCGGTCCAGCAGCCCGTAGTTGGACTCCCCGCGCAGGCGCGGCCGGTGGCTGACGTCGACGCAGCGGACCTCGCCGCCGCCGCGGATGATCAGCGCCGGATAGAAGCGATGCATGTGATCGAAATAGGGAAGCCGCAGGAAGGCGTCGCGGCGCAGGACCTTGAGCCCGCAGCCGGTATCGGCGACGCCGTCGCGGAGCAGCCATTGCCGCACGCGGTTGGCGACGCGCGAGGCCACGCGCTTCGGCCAAGAGTCTTGCCGCTTCCGGCGGATGCCGGTGACCAGGTGCAGCCGCGAGCCCGGCTCCTTCCCGGCCGCCAGCGCGATCTCGACCAGGGCCGGGATGTCGGCGGGGTCGTTCTGGCCGTCGCCGTCGAGCGTCACGATCCATTCCCCGGCCGCGGCCCGGGCCCCGGTCCAGATCGCCGCCGACTGGCCGCAGCCCTCGCGGTGGCGCAGAGTGCCGAGGCGCCCGAAACGTGCGCGGGCCTCGGCCAGGCGCGCCGGCGTCGCGTCGGTGGAGCCGTCGTCGACGTAGATCACCTCGAACTCGTGCCTGCCCTCGAGGGCCGCGTGGATCTCCTCGACCAGCGGCAGGATGTTGTCCGCTTCGTTGCGGACCGGCACGACGATGGAGAGCGTGGGGGCCATCTCGCTCGGGCGGCTCGGGGCTGACGCTGCGGTTTTACCGAAGCGGGGGATTCATGTCCAAGGCGTTTCTTTGCTAGACTGCCGCCGCCGGCCGCCGGGCGCGGCGCCAGACAGAGGACAAACCCCCGAGCCCATGACGTTCGCGCGCTTGACAGAGGGGCCGAGGGCCTACGTCCTTCTGGCCCTTCTGGGCCTGGCGCTCTATCTCCCCGGGATATCGGCCCTGCCCGCCACCGACCGCGACGAGGCCCGCTTCGCCCAGGCCACCCGCCAGATGGTGGAGACCGGCGACTACCTCCACATCCGCTTCCAGGACGCGCCCCGCAGCAAGAAGCCGGCGGGAATCCACTGGCTGCAGGCGGCCGCGGTCCACGCCCTCGCCGGCGGCGACACCGCGGCGATCTGGCCCTACCGGGTGCCCTCGGCGCTGGGGGCGCTGGCCGCGGTGCTGGCGCTGTTCGCCCTGGCCCGGCCGGTGCTGGGCACGCGCGGGGCCTTCCTCGGCGCCCTGGCGCTGGAGACCTGCCTGCTGCTGGCCATCGAGGGGCGCCTCGCCACCACCGACGCGGTGCTGCTGGCGACGGTGATCGCGGCCCAGGGGGCGCTGCTCCGGGTCTATGCCGGGGCCCGCGCCGGGAGCCCGCCCGGATCGGCGCCGGCGCTCCTGTTCTGGGCGGCGCTCGGCCTCGCCGTCCTCGTCAAGGGGCCGGTGGCGCCCGCCATCTCGTTCCTGACCGTGGCGGCGCTCCTGGTCGCCGATTGGCGCACCGGCCTCTCCTGCGGGCTTTTGCGGCGGCTCAGGCCCTTCACCGGGCTCCTCCTCGCCGCCGCCATCGCAACGCCCTGGTTCATCGCCGTCTCGGCGGGCGAGGACGGGTTCATCGCCGCCGCCGTCACCGGCGACCTCCTGCCCAAGCTGCTGGGTGGCCAGGAATCCCACGGGGCGCCGCCGGGCTCCTACCTGCTGCTGGCCCCCCTCACCTTGTGGCCGGCGGCGCTGCTCGCGCCGTTGGCCCTCGCCTGGGCCTGGCACCACCGGCGCGAGCCGGCCCCCCGGATGCTGCTGGCCTGGCTGGTGCCCGCCTGGCTCGGCTTCGAGATCGTGCCCACCAAGCTCGCCCATTACGTCCTGCCGCTCTATCCCGCCCTCGCCCTCATGATCGGCGCGGCCGTCTCGGACGACGCGATCCAATCCTGGGCGCGGCGCTGGTATGCGCGGCTCTGGCTCCTGGTGTGGGTTCCGGCCGGGGCCGGGATTGCCCTGATCCTGCCCTTCGCCGCCCGCGACCTCGACCTGCCGGTGCCGGGCGCGGCCTGGCTCGCGGGCGCCGCCGCGCTGTTGGCCATCGTCTTCGGGACGGTATTCCTGTGGCGGGGACGGCCGGCCTCGGCGCTGGCCGCGCCGGGGCTGCTGATGGTGCCGTTCGCCGCCGCTATTTTCGCCCTGGCGCTGCCGGCGATGAGCGCGCTGTGGCCCTCGGTCCGCGCCGAGGCGCTGATCGCGCGCCACCGGGCGCCGGACGCCCCGCCGGTGGCGGCCGCCGGATTCCACGAGCCCAGCCTGGTCTTCGCCCTCGGAACGGACACCGTGCTCACCGACGCCGCCGGCGCCGCGCGCCACGTCGCCGCCGGGGGGGCGGCGCTGGCGTTGATCGAGGCCCGCGAGGAAGCTAAGTTCCTGGCCGCCCTCGCCGGTCTCGGGCGGCGGGCGGCGGCGCTGGGCACGGTTTCGGCCGTGAACACCGCGCGCGGCAGGCCGGTCCGCCTGACCCTCTACCGGGCGACCGAGGACGGGACATGAGACTCACCGCCTTCATCATCGGCACCTGCGCGGCCGCCCTCCTCTTCGTCCTCTTCCCCGACCTCGACATCGCGTTCTCGCGCCTGTTCCACCGCGCCGGCGACGGATTCTTCCTCAGGGACTGGGGCCCGGTGACCGCCCTCTACCAGTCCATCGAGATCCTGACCCCCACCGTGATCGGGGGCGTGATCGGGCTGGCGCTCCTGCGCCTGGTGCCGCCGCTCGCGCGCCTTCACGTGCGCTACACGGTACTCGCCTACGTGGCGCTCTCCTTCGCCCTCGGGCCGGGGATCGTCTCCAACGTCATCCTCAAGGACAACATCGGCCGGGCGCGGCCGGCCCAGACCGTGGAGTTCGGGGGCGAGGCCCGATTCAGTCCGGCATTGATGCCGGCGGACCAGTGCGAGAAGAACTGCGCCTTCGTTTCCGGCCATGCCGCCACCGGCTTCTTCCTCGCCACCTTCGCCTTCCTGCTCGCCCCGGGCGGGCCGCGCCGCGCCGCCCTGGCCGCCGCCGTCCTGTTCGGCGCCCTGGTCGGGCTCGGGCGCATCGCCCAGGGGGCGCATTGGCTGTCGGACATCGTCTTCGCCGGGATCATCAACATCGCCATCGTCTGGGGGCTTTATGAATGGATCATCCGCGGCGACGGATTTGCGCGTCTCGCGCGCTCCCGACCCGCGCGCCGGGCGGCGGAGGGGCTCCGGGCGCTCGCCCGGCGGCCGGCGGTATCCCGGCTGGCCCTGCTGCTCACCGGGCCGCTCGGGCGCCACCTTGCCATCCTCGGCTGGGTCATGCTGCTGGCGGTGCTCAGCTACGCCTATGTCGACCGCCCGGCGGCGCTCTGGTTCCGGAGCTTCGACATCGAGCTTCACCTGGCGATCCGCTCGGTCGCCGATATCGGCGATTCCGTCTACTGGCTGGTGCCGTTCCTCGCCGGCTACGTCGTCCTGCGGCTGGCCTCCCGCCACGCCCGTCTGCGCGAGATCCGCGACCGGCTGAAGGCGTGGGCGACGGTGTCGCTGTTCCTGTTCACGGCGGTGGCCGTGACCGGAGTCGCCGCCAAGCTCCTCAAGATCGCCTTCGGGCGCTACCGGCCCAAATACATCTTCGACGGCGACGGCAGCTACGGCTTCGGCTGGTTCCAGCTGGACGCGGGGGCCCAGTCCTTTCCGTCGGGCCACGCGGTGACCATCGTCGCCCTGATGACCGCGCTCTATTTCATCCTGCCGCGCTACCTCGGCGTCTTCGTCGTCGTCGGCGGCATCATCGCGCTGGCGCGCGTGGCCGAGGCGGCCCACTACCTGTCGGACATCCTGGTGGGGGGCTATCTCGCTATCCTGATGACCGCGTGGGTGCGCATGGTGTTCCTGCGCTCGGGGATCGACGTGGCGATGGCCGCGGCGGGCCGCCTGACCCCCCGCGAGAAGGCGCCGTGGCCGGAGCGGCTCGGGGTCCCGCCCCGCCTGGTCGCGGCGCTGGCGCGGCGGCCGGGCGCGGGCAAGGGGCACGCGCCGCCGCCGCCCTGAGCGGTCACGCCCCGCGCAGGATGCGGGTCCTGGCCACGTCCACGATGTAGGCCCCCTTGCGCCGGCGCAGGGCGACGCCGTAAACGGTCCGTGCCGCCTTAGGGGTGACGTAGCCTTCCTCGACGTCGCGGCGCACGCTCTCGGGATCGCGCGTCCGGGGATCGCCGTAGCCGCCGCCGCCCGGGGTCTCGAGGCGGAAGACATCGCCGTCGGCCAGCGGATAGTCGGAATAGCGCGACGGCAGCACCCGCCGACGCTTCTCGCCCGGGTGCATGGTCAGGCGTCCGCAGCGGCCGGGCCCGCCGCCGGCGACGCCCCTGGGCGGGATCACGTGCTTGTTGGAGCGGATGTTGAAGCGCGCCTCGCCCAGGTTCTCGTATTCGCGCAGGACGCCGAGGCCGCCGCGGAAGCGGCCCGCGCCGCCGGAATCGGGGATCAGCTCGAAGCGGCGGACCCGGGTCGGGAACTCGGACTCGACGATCTCCACCGGCGCGATGCGGGCGTTGGACTGGTGCGAGCAGCCGCCCGAAACCCCGTCCTTCATGGCCCGCCCGCCGGTGCCGCCGCCCACGATCTCGTATTGCACGTAGCCCTTGCCGGAGCGGGTCGAGCGCCCGCCGATGATGATCGAGCGCGACCCGCAGCCGTCGGCGCGGGCGCGGCCGGGGACGATGTGGCTCAGGGCCTCGACGGTGGCCTCGGTCACCGCCGTCACGGTCGGCATATAGGTGTTCACCGGCGCCGGAAAGTAAGGGTTCACGACACTGCCCTCGCGCAGCTTGATCTCGGCGACCCGGAGCAGGCCCGAATTGATGGCGATCAGCGGGTCGACCTGGGTGATGAGCGCGTAAACCATGGCCGCCTGCACGAGCGGCGGGCGGATATTGGCGGGCCCCCGCGTCTGGGCGGCGGAGCCCGTGAAGTCGAAGGAGATGCGGTCGCCCTTCTTTTCCACGATCACGTGGACCCGGATCGGCTTGTCGAGGTCGATGCCGTCGTTGTCGACGAAGCGCTCGGCCTCGAAGCGTCCGTCGCGCCACTTGGCGATGGCGGCGCGCATGATGCCCTCGGAGACCCGCATCAGCTCGTCGAAGCAGGCCAGCACCTGGTTCTCGCCGTACTTGGCGAAGAGCTCGGCGAGCCGCTCCTCGCCCAGGCGGTCGGCGCCCAGCTGCCCGCGGATGTCGCCCAGCACCATCTCCGGCGTGCGGGAATTGGCGGCGAGGATGCGGTCGACCTCGCGGATCGTCTCGAAGCCTCGCTGATAGCGCACGGCGGGAAGGTGCAGGCCCTCGGCGAAGATCTCCTTGGCCAGCGCGTAGCAGCTGCCGGGCACCGCGCCGCCGAGGTCGGGCTTGTGGGCGATGTTGCCCGCGAACCCGATGTGCCGGCCCCTGACGAAGATGGGGGTGATGACGGCCATGTCCGGCGCGTGGGGGCTGCCACCCTCGTAGGTGTGATTGATGAGGAACGCGTCCCCCGGCGCGAGCTCGTCGCCGTAGTCGCGGATCACCGCCGCGGTGCAATGGGGGAAGGCGCCGATATGCAGCGGCAGCACCACGTGCTGGGCGATGACCTCGCCCGCGGTGTTCATGAGCGCGCAGCTGGCGTCCTGGGATTCGCGGATGATGGTGGAGAAGCCGGTGCGGAACAGGCAGGTCTGCATCTCCCGCACGATTCCCACCAGGGACGCCTTGACCACCTGGAAGGTGACGGGGTCGAGGCCGCCATTGCCCTTCCCGTTGCCCCGGCGGCGGCGTCCCGCCGCCCGCCGCGCCTTGGCCGCCATGTCAGCTGCCCTCCGTGATGCGCAGGTTCCTGAAGCGGTCCACCTCGGCCACCTGGCCGGGATGGATCACGATGGTCGAATCCAGCTGCTCGATGATAGCAGGTCCCCTGATCCCGTGCCCGACATCGAGGCGCTCGCGCTGATAGACCGCCACCGCTGCGGTGGTTCCGTCGAATCGGGCCGGGCGCCGACCGATGCGGGCCTTGGCGAGGGGCGTTCCCCGGCGGCGGAAGGTGGGAAGCCGCACCTCGGGGAGGCGGCCGATGCCCGTCACCCGGTAGGTCACGATCTCGGCGGGCTCCTCCGGCGCCGAGTGGCCGAACATCTGGCGGTGGTTCGTGTCGAAGGTGCGCCGCAGCGCGGCCAGCGTCCGCTTCGTCACCCGGCCGCCCGCGAGCGGCACGGTGAGCTCGTAGCCCTGGCCCGCGTAGCGCATGTCGATGGCGTATTGGAGCGCGATCTCGCCGGCCGTGAAGCCCTCGGCACGCAACTCGGCGCGGGCCTCCTCGGCCAGGGTCCGGAGGCGGCCCGCGACCTCGTCGGGACCGACCTCGGAGATCAGCGTCAGCCGCGAGACGGCATAGTCGTGACGCACGTCGGCCTGCAGCAGCCCGATCGCCGAGTTGACACCGGGATAGAGCGGCACGATCACCCCCCGCATGCCGAGGTTGCGCGCCATCTGCCCGGCGTGGAGCGGCCCCGCCCCGCCGAAGGCGACCAGGGTGAACTCGCGCAGGTCGAATCCGCGCATGGTGGAGATGGCCTTGATGGCCTCCTCCATCTTGACGTTGATGATGCGCACGATGCCCTCGGCCGCCTCCTCGACGCCCATGCCGAGCGGGTCCGCCACCGCTGCCTCGATGGCCGCGTGCGCGCGGGCCGTCTCGAGCGCCATCCGGCCGCCGAGGAAGTTGTCCTCGCCGAGGTAGCCGAGCACGAGGTTGGCATCGGTCACCGTCGGCAGCCGGCCGCCCTTGCCGTAGCAGGCCGGCCCCGGCATCGCGCCGGCCGAGTCGGGGCCGACCTGGAGCTGTCCCACCGCGTCGACCCGGGCGATGGTGCCGCCGCCGGCGGAGACGGTGTTGATGTCCATCATGGGCACGGTGATGACGCGACCGTCGACCTCGACGCGGCTGGCATCGGAGGCCCGGCCGCCCTTGATGAGGGCGACGTCGCAGCTGGTACCGCCCATGTCGAAGGTGATGAGATTGGGTTCGCGCACGTCGCGCGAAAGATTGACGCCCGCCGTCACCCCGCCGGCCGGGCCCGAGAGCACCGTCGCCACCGCCTTGCGCGCGGCGGCGGTGAAGGTCGCGGTGCCGCCGTTGGACTGCATGATGTAGCGCTTCTTCGTGCGGACGCCGGCCTCGTCGAGGCGGCGCTCGAGATGGCGGATGTAGCGCCCCAGGATGGGCTGGAGGTAGGCGTTGATCACCGTGGTCGACAGGCGGAAGAACTCGCGGATCTGGGGCAGCACCTCCGAGGACAGCGAGACGCTCACGCCGGGCGCCTCCTCGGCGATGATCTCGGCCACCCGGCGCTCATGGTCGGGATGGAGGAACGAGAACAGCAGGCACACGGCGACGGACTCGACCCCCTCGGCGCGGAGCCCGCGCACGGTCCTGCGCAGCGCCTCCTCGTCGAGGGGCCTGAGCACCCGGCCCTGGAAATCGACCCGCTCGGCCACCTCGCCGGTGAGGCTCTCGGGGGCGAGCAGCGGCGGCTTCGCGTATTCGATGTCGAACACCGACGGGCCGTGGGGCGTGGACTGCTCCCCCACCTCGTAGATTCCGCGGAAACCCTCGGTCACGAGGAGCCCGGTCCGGGCCCCCTTGCCCTCCAGCAGGGCGTTGGTGCCGACCGTGGTGCCGTGGCAGAAATAGGCGATATCGCGGGCCTCGACCCCCCGATCCAGCAAATGCTTCAGCCCGGCCAGGATCGCCTCGGACGGATCGTGGGGGGTCGAGGGCAGCTTGTGGATGGCGATGGCGCGCCCGTCCTCGTCGAAATAGACGACATCGGTGAAGGTGCCCCCGGTGTCGACGGTGATGCGGTACTGGCCCATGAACGGATCGCCCCCGGCTGGTCGCGGCCCCGCTGCCGGCTGTCAGGGCCGGCGCGCGTTATAGCCCAGAAAGCCCTGGACGTGAAAGACGCGGACCCGGCGCTCGACGCCGGTGGCCACGGGCAACGCCAGGGTCGCGACCAGGCGATGCTCGCGGAAGCGGCGCAGCACGGCGCGGTTGTCGTTCCAGCGCGTGACGTAGAGGAAATCCCCGCCGGGGCGGGGCGGCAGCGGGCGGGTGAGCCTGTAATGATCGGTGACGCGGCCGTCGGCGAACCACGCGAAGGCGTCCTCGGGCCACGGGCGCACGTAATAGAGCATCGCCGCCAGCAGCTTGCGGTCGTTGGCGAGGAGGGGGGCCCCGGGATGGCTCGCCCGCAGGACGCCGACGTAATCGCCGAGTGCCCGCCAGCCCCTGTAGTCCCGGTAGGGATCGAGCCAGGCGGGGACCGCGAGGCCGGCGTAGCGGCCGGCCCCGCCCTGGGTCAGCAGCCCTCCCATGAGGACGGCGGCGAAGGCGACGTGCAGGCCGACGGAGGACCACGCCAGCGCCCGGCGCCCGCCCTCCAGCATCGCCGCCGTCACCCACACCGAGCCCGCCACGTAGGCCGGGGCCGCCCAGTTGGCGTTGGCGCGGGTGAGGAGAGCGAGGGCGGCGACGGGGACCAGCACCGCCAGCACGAAGGCGGCCAGCATCCGCGCGCGCATCTCCGCCCGCCAGCGGGACGCCCCCGCAACGAGCCCCAGCAGCATCGCGAACAGGACGGGTCCGAACACGCCGAACTGGGAGACGGCGAAGTCCAGGAACTCCGCCGGCCGGACCAGGCCGCCGCCGAGATCGGCATTGGCGCCGGTATGGGCGTAGGTGACGAATCCCTGGGTCGCGTTCCAGACCAGGTTGGGAAGATAGATGAGCGCCCCCAGCGCCGCCGCCAGCGCGAGGCCCCGGCGCCCGGCGCGGTCGCCGACAAGTCGGGCCCGGGCCTCGGCGTCCAGCGCCAGCCACAGGATGAGCGCGGCAACGAAGAACGCCATGGCGTATTTGGAGAGGAGCCCGAGGCCGAGCGCGATGCCGAGAACGATCCACCAGCGCCTCCGCGAGGCCCCGGCGCCCATGAGGCGAACCAGCGCATAGAGCCCGAGCGCCCAGAAGGTCAGCAGCGGCGGATCGGTGGAGGCGATGGCGGACGAGAAGGTGACGCCGGGAAGGGTGAGATAGGCGAGCGCGGCGAGGAACCCCACGCTGTCCTCGTACAGGCGCCGCCCGATGCCGTAGATCAGCAGCGCGGTGAGGAAGTGGAGGACGGGGATCGTGGCGCGGATGCACGCCTCGCCGGCGCCGCAGAGCGAGGTGCTGGCGGCGACCAGCCAGGCGATCATCGGCGGCTTCGAGAAATACCCCCAGTCGAGGTCGCGCGACCACGACCAGTATTGGGCCTCGTCGGGATGGAGGTCGAGGGGATGGAACGGCAGATAGACGAGCCTCAGCGCGGTGATCGTGCCGAGCACCAGCAGGACGGCGCCGGGAGCGAAGGCCCGGGGCGCGTCAGCGGGCGGCATCGACGGCGGCGCGGTTGCGGGCATTGTCGCTCCCGGGCTCCCTGGGGGCGGCGTACATGTGACGGTCCATGCGCTGGACCCGCCGGAGGTCCGGGAACAGCGGCCAGCAGGCGGCACAGATTATGACCGATCCGATACCCCCGATGACGACGGCGGGGACCGCCCCCAGCCACGCCGCCATCAGACCCGCCCGGAACTCGCCGAGCTCGTTGGAGGCGCCGACGAAGACCCCGTTGACGGCGCTCACGCGCCCGCGCATGTCGTCCGGCGTCGCGATCTGCAGGAGCGTCGAGCGGATGTAGACGCTGACCATGTCGGCGCCCCCCAGCGTCGCCATGGCGATCAGCGACAGCACGAACCATTCGGAATAGCCGAACACGATAGTGGCAAGCCCGTAGATGGCGACCGAGACGTAGAGGATCCGGCCCACGGCACGGCGCATGGGGATCTGGGTCAGCGCCAGCGCGGCGACCATGCCGCCCGCGGCCATGGCGCTGCGCAGGAGGCCCGCCCCCGACGGTCCGACCTCGAGGATGTCCTTGGCGTAGATCGGCAGCAGCGCGGTGACGCCCCCCATGAGGACCACGAACAGGTCCATGGTGATGGCGCCAAGGATGATCTTCTTCTCCCACACGTAGCGCACGCCCGCGAGCAGGGTGCGGAGATTGGTCGGCTCCCGGCCCTCGCGCTGGCTGCGGGTGCGGATCATCGCCGTCATCGCCGTGCCGGCGGCGAAGGTGGCGGCGGCACCGGCGTAGACCACCTCCGGTCCCAGCAGGTAGAGGAGCCCGCCGAGGGCGGGCCCGCACACCTGCGCGGTCTTGTTGGAGGTGGTGTTCCAGGCGACGGCGTTGGGGAACTCCTCGGTCGGCACCAGGTTGGGCAGGAGCGCGTTGGAGGCCGGCTGATAGAAGGCCCGGCCGGTGCCCAACACCACCAGGATGAGGAACACCGGCCACACCTCGCCCCAGCCCGACAGGGTGAAGACGAGGAACAGGATCGCGGTGAGCAGCATCACCCCGTAGCAGAGCGCGAGCACCAGGCGCCGGTCGAAGCGGTCGGAAACGTAGCCGGTGATCAATGCAAAGCCGATGGCGGGCGCGAAGATGGCGAGCCCGATATAGGCGAGGTCCAGGGGATCGCCGGTCAGGTCGTAGACCTGATAGGTGATGGCGACCATGAGCATGTAGAGCGCGAGCAGCGCCAGCAGCTTGCCGAAGAAATAGAGCTGGAAGTCGCGGTGCCGGAAGACGACCGCACCGGAAACCCGTCTCCGCCCGGGCCGCGTCGGGCCCGCGGCCCCGTCGGCCGGGGGGGACCCGCTCAAGAACGGGTCCCCGCGGGGACGCTAGGTGTATCGCGGGGAATTGGAGCGGGTGATGGGAATCGAACCCACGTTCTCAGCTTGGGAAGCTGACGTTCTACCATTGAACTACACCCGCCCTTCGCGTTTCCTGTCCCTTTTTCTAGCGGCTTTGACGGGCCCCCATCAAGCAAAAGGCGCGCTCCGGGGCCGCAGGCATGCTGGCCGATCGCTTAATTCCCGGCCGGGCCCGCCAATCCGGGCGGGCGGTCCGCCGGCCCATGGCGGCACCGGCGACGGATGTCCACCAACGGGCTTCACCCGACCCGCTCCTTCCCCCATAATACCGCCCGACCGTGGGACCACCCGCGCGCGGCGTCCCGACCACTGGGGATAACCATGCTCCTGACCAAGCACGCCGATTATTCCGTCCGCGTCCTCATGTACCTCGCCCGCCGTCCGGGGGAGAAGGTGCCCATCGCGGCCATCGCCGACGCCCACCGGATCTCGCGCAACCATCTCATGAAGGTTTCGCAGCATCTCGCGCGCCACGGCTATATCATCGGCTACCGGGGCAAGGGCGGCGGCATCGCGCTCGCGCGCCCGGCGCGCACCATCAATCTCGCCCAGGTGCTCGGGAAGGTGGAGCACGGCCTCGGCCCCGGGAAGGCGGCGGACGGCGCCGCGCGTGACAACGACGACGGCAATTTCCGCCGCGCCCTCGAGGACGCGCGCGAAGCGTTCCTCGCGGCGCTCGCGGCCTACACCCTTGCCGATCTCATCGCCGAGGCCGGGCCGGACGAGCTTGCCGTCCGCAGTTGCGGCGAGGGGTGAGCGGGCGGCGCGCTTGACCCGCCCGTCCCGAAGCGCTAAGAGAGGCGGCACGTGGAGATTTGTGCCGGCCGGCTTGCGTCCACGTTAAAGAAATCGCTAAAAGGTCGGGTGCGAGGATCACGCCCTGGCCGCTCGGCCGGGGCTTTTTCGTGCCGCCGAGCCAGGAGCGACCGCCATGCCCGATCCAGCGCCCCTACCGAAGGGCCACCGCCCCCGCACCAACCTCGTCCGCGGCGGCACCCACCGGTCCGACTACCAGGAGACCTGCGAGGCGATCTTCGCCACCTCCGGATACGTCTACCGCTCCGCCGAGGAGGCGGAGGCCGCCTTCAAGGGGGAGAACCGGAACTACATCTATTCCCGGTTCTCCAATCCCACGGTCGCCATGTTCGAGGAGCGCATGGCCCTGATCGAGGGCAATGGCGCCTGCCGGTCGACGGCGTCGGGCATGGCCGCGGTGTTCGCCTCGCTCATGTGCGTGTGCGCGGCGGGCGACCGGGTGGTGGCGTCGCGCGCGCTGTTCGGCTCGATCGTGTTCGTGGTCTCGGAGCTGTTGCCCAAATACGGCATCGAGGTCACCTTCGTGGACGGCGCCGACGCCGCCCAGTGGGAGGCCGCGCTGTCGCGCCCGGCCCGCGCCGTGTTCATCGAGACGCCCTCGAACCCGGGGCTCGAGGTCATCGACATCGGGCACGTGGCGCGCCTCGCCCACGCCGCCGGCGCCCGCCTCATCGTCGACAACGTGTTCGCCACGCCGATCCTCCAGAAGCCGCTCACGCTCGGCGCCGACGTCGTGGTCTATTCCGCCACCAAGCACATCGACGGGCAGGGCCGCGTGCTGGGGGGCGCGATCCTCGGCGATCCCGAGTACATGGAGGAGCACCTGCGCATGTTCCTGCGCCACACCGGGCCGTCCCTCAGCCCGTTCAACGCCTGGGTGCTGCTCAAGGGGCTGGAGACGCTGGAGCTTCGCGTGCGCGCCATGTGCGAGGGCGCGGACGCGGTGGCGGCCTGGCTGGCGGGGCGCGGCGACCTCTCCCGCGTGGTCTATCCGGGCCTCGATACTCACCCCCAGCGGGCGCTCGCCCAAAGGCAGATGGCGGCGCCGGGCAGCGTCGTGGGCTTCGAGGTGCCGGGCGGCAAGGCCGGCGCCTTCCGGTTCCTCAACGCGCTGCGCCTGATCGACATCTCCAACAACCTGGGCGACGCCAAGAGCCTCATCACCCATCCCGCCACCACCACCCACCAGCGCCTGTCGGAGGAGGAGCGGGCCCATCTCGGCATCACGCCGGGCTATGTGCGCCTGTCGGTGGGCCTCGAGGATGCCGAGGACCTGAAGGAGGACCTCGACCGGGCGCTGGCGGCGGCGGGCCCGTGAGGCGGTCTGGACACCGGCGGGGCTTTCGTACAATCTTGGGCGGTGCGGGCCCGGCCGGACCGGGCCGCATGGCCAGAGGAGTGCCCATGTATTCGGCGACCACCCATTCCATCGTGATCACGGTCGAGCCGTTCTACCTGGACGATGAATCCGAACCGGGCGATCACCGGTACGTGTGGGCCTACCGGGTGAAGATCGAGAATCGGGGGGGAGAGACGGTTCAGCTCAAGAGCCGGTACTGGCGGATCACCGATTCGCGCGGCCGCATCCAGGAGGTCCGCGGCGACGGCGTGGTCGGCGAACAGCCGGTGCTGGCACCGGGGGAGACCTTCGAATACACCTCCGGCACGCCCCTCACCACCCCCTCTGGAATTATGGTCGGTCGATACTACATGGAGACCGTGGACGGGCGGCCCCTCGAGGTCGATATCCCGGCGTTCTCCCTGGATTCGCCGGACGAGCGGCCGGTCATTCACTGAGCACGCGGCCGCGGAAGGACGCCCCCGCCGGGACGTCGCCCGCCCCGGGCCCGGTGACGATGGAAGCGCCCGGCATCGCCGGCCCGTACAGGATCGTGCAACGAAAGGGTATCCCGTGAAGAACAATGAGACGACGATGCTTGCCCGCGAACGCCCGGCCGAGGCCGCGCCCGCGCCGCGTCCCACCCGCGCCGAAGCCGAGGAGGCGGTGCGGACCCTCATCCGCTGGGCCGGCGACGACCCCACCCGCGAAGGGCTGGAGGCCACCCCGGACCGGGTGGTGCGCGCCTGGGAGGAGTTCTTCCGCGGCTACGACCAGGATCCGTTCGAGATCCTGACCCGCACCTTCGAGGAGGTCGACGGTTATGACGAGATGGTGATACTCAAGGACATCCGCTTCGAGTCCCATTGCGAGCATCATCTCTCGCCCATCATCGGCAAGGCCCACGTCGCCTATCTGCCCGCCCACCGCGTGGTGGGCATCTCGAAGATCGCGCGCCTGGTGGAGGCCTACGCCAAGCGGCTCCAGATCCAGGAGAAGATGACGGCGCAGATCGCCGGCGCCATCCAGGAGGTGCTCGAGCCCAAGGGGGTCGCCGTGGTCATCGAGGC
>DASWKZ010000268.1:0-3781 GCA_036396355.1 Alphaproteobacteria bacterium | reverse complement strand
TCCAACTTCGCCCGCGACCTGCTCAACCTGCTGTGAGCGGGGGCACGCGGCTCAGCCCACCTCGCGCAGGGCGAGATCGACGCGTCCCTCGATCCGGTCATCGAGGTAGCGCCACAGGCTTTCCATCTCCTGGGAGGACCGCGACGCCGGCCGGCGCTCCATGGTGGTGCCGCCGTCGATCATGCTGACCGCGAAGTCGACGCGCTGATGGACGATGACCGGCGCCACCGGCCCGTGCTGGGCGAGCGCGACGACGGCGTCGGCGGCGATGCGCGAGCGCACCGCCGCCCCGTTGATCACGAACAGCACCTCCTTGCCCAGCTTCTTGGCCAGCGCCACCGTGGCCGCGCTGGCCCGCAGGTCGTGGGGGCTGGGACGGACCGGGATCACCGCGAGATCCGCGTACTGGATGGCCTGGCGAATCTCGGTGGTGATCCCCGGCGGCGTGTCGATGAAGACGAAACGGGCGCCGAAGTCGCGCAGGCTCTGGATGTCCGCGGGCAGGCCGATGTCGTGGATGCGGCCGTCCTGGCCGGCGCGCTTGAGGAGGCCGGGCGTCATGCTGCCGCGATCGGTCCACCACTGGGTGAGCGTCCCCTGGGGATCGCCGTCGATCATCATGACCGGCCCGGCGCCGGCCCGTTCGGCCTGGACCGCGAGGTGGGCGACGAGGGTGGTCTTTCCGCATCCGCCCTTCTGCGATGCGACGGCAATGAGCTTCATGATCGGTCTCTCTCCCTTGGCTGGGTGGCTCCGGGACTGGCCCGCCCCCGCCAGCGCCTTGCTCTCCGGTTGGCCCTCCGTCGCCGGCCCGGACCGCCGCCCGGGCCGTCGGCACCGAAACATTTTGGCAACTTGCGGGTTAAGCAATTTCATTATATTGTGTTAACGAATTAATATCCATACTAGATATGGCGGAAACAGGCTACAAATTCGAGACTCGGACGGTGACGGGCCCCATTCCCGCCGGCATGGCCAGGGACCAGCGGCTGTCGGTGCACGAGTTCCGTGTGCTGGCGGCCCTGGCGCTCCGCCTGCCGAGGTCCCGGCGGTCGACGGCGACCGTCGCGGAACTGGCTTCGGCGGCCTCCCTCCACGCCCAGGTGGTCACGGCCGCCCTCGCCAGGCTCGCCGCCAAGGGATACGTCACGGCCGTCGCCGACCCGCATCCGGGACCCCAAGCCCGCGATGCCGCGACCGAGGACGGGGGCGGAGACCGTGCCGCCCCCCCGGTGCGCCCCTCACCGTCCGAGACCACCCCACCGCCGGCGCGCTTCGCGCGCCGGTCTTTGAGGGAGGCGGCTTCGCCGCCGGCGCCGAGGCCGAGGCTCGATGCCCGCATCATGGACCGCGACATCGACCTCGAGGCGCTCATGCGGCGGGGGGACGCGCGCTACGGGAGCGCCGATCCCGCCCCGGCGGCGGCCGGCGGCGCCGGCCCCCGGGCCTCCCGCTGGAACCCCGTCACCGACGAACGGGCGCAGCCGGCGGAGAGCCGGTTCCGGGTGTGGCTCCGGTTCGTGCTGACGCCGGCCGAGGACGAGGCCTGCCGTCGGCTGGCCGCGGCCCGGCCCGAGGACTGGGACCGCCTGGTCGCGCGCTTCGACATCGCCCGGGCCTGCGGCCGCGAGGCGGAGTTCGTCGCCACCGTCCGGCAGTTCCTCGGGCCCGTGCCGGCCGAGGCCGGTGGCGGCGCGGCCGGGCTGCGGGACGCGGGGGCGGGGTCGTGAGCCCGTACCTCGCCTCGTGGCTCGTCGACGACGGCCGGCCACGGGTGATCGTGCTCGGCAACGAGAAGGGGGGCTCCGGCAAGTCGACCATGGCCATCCACGTGGTCGCCGGCCTGATGGCGCGGGGGATCCGGGTCGGCAGCATCGATCTCGACGGCCGCCAGGCGACGCTCTCCCATTTCATGGCCAACCGCCGCCGCCAGGCCCGCGCCGCCGACCCCGGCCTCCCGTGCCCCGCGCATCGGCGCATCGGGCTGTCGCGGAGCGCCGGCGAGCGCAACGCCGAGGACGAGAAGCTCGACCAGCTGGGCTCCGCCCTGGAGAGCCTCGGCGACGCGGAGGTCATCGTCGTCGACACCCCGGGCAGCGACAGCGTGCTGGCGCGCGCCGGGCACATCGTCGCCGACGTGCTGGTCACGCCGCTCAACTCGAGCTTCCTCGATCTCGACGCGCTGGTGGCGGTGGACGACTCGGCGAGCCGCATCGTCGGGCCGAGCCCCTACAGCGAGCTGGTCCTCTACATGGGCGAGCGCCGCAAGGAGCTGGGCGCCCCCGCCATCGACTGGATCGTGGCCGGCAACCGGCTGCCCAACGTGGACACCAGGGTCAATCGCCAGGTCGCGGGGGTGCTCGACGAGCTGGCGCCGCGATTGGGCTTCCGCGTGTTCCTCGGCATCCACGAGCGGATCGTGTTCCGGGAGCTGTTCCTCCAGGGGCTGACCGTATTCGACGTGGGCCGGCGGCACGGGTGGTCCACCGCCGGGCGCACGCTCGCGGCGGCGCGCAGGGAGATGGAGGGCCTGATCGATACCATTCTGGCCGGGGAATTGCGGCAGGCGCGGGCTGGGCGCCTCGAGGCCGCTCCCCGCGGCCTTGCCGCGTCCCAGGGCCTGTGACGCGGCGCCATCGAGGCAAAGGAGCCGCATCGGGAGGAGGTTCAGCATGTGGGGATGCCGATGCCGGGGAAGCTCAGCCGAAGCGACGTCCAGACCATCTATGAGACGGCGGCCCGCCGCGCCCGCGAACGCCCGGCCGCGGACTGGCCCCGTCTCGACGGCCACAAGCCCGGACGAGGGCCCGGACGAGGGCGCTCCCGCCGCCCGCGCGCGGCGCTGCTGATCGCCGGCATCGCCGTCGCCGGCGCCGGCTACGGCGTGCTCGCCGCGGTTTCCGGCGGCCCCGGGCTGCCGCGCCTGCGCGCCGCCCTGGAGGTCCCCCCGGCGCCGGCCCGCGCGCCCGAGGCCTCGGTCGCCCTGACGCCCGACCCCGCGCCGCTTGCGGACGCCTCGCCTGCGGACGCGCCATCCGCGGACACCGCGGCAACCGCCGATCCCGCCCCGCCGCCCGCACCCGTGCCCCCGTGGGCGCGGGCCGAGGCGCCGGCGGAGGCGGAGGCGGGGCCGGCGCCGGCGGCGGAACCGGTACCACCGGCGGGCGGCCGCGCGGTGTCGGCGGAACCCACCGCCGAGGCGGACGCGGAGAACGCCGCGGTCGCGCGGGACGGCGCGGACCGGGGCCGGGAACCCCCCGCCCCGGCACCGGCACCGGACGCGGCGGCCGATGGAATCCCCGGTCCCCGGCCGTCGCCCCGGGAGACGCCCGCCCCGGCCCCGGCCGACACCGCCGAGGCCGCCCCCGAGTTCCCGCGCCCGCCCCGCAAGCCGTCGCCCCCGGCCGTGGAGAAGCCCGCCACCGTGATCCTCCCCGCGACCGCGCCCAAGGACCTCGCGGGGCCGATTCCGGCCAGCACCGGGCCCGGTGCTCCCATGCCCGGCGCGGTCCGAACCGGGGACGGCCCGCGCCCCCGGCCGGACGCCGAATCGGTCGCCGCCCTTCACCCACCCGCCGAAACGGGCGCCGGCGCCGGCGCCGCGCCGGCCGCGGCCGCGCCCGGGGCCGAAGGATCCTTCGCCCTCGGCACCCTCGCCCCGGCGTCGGCGGATCATGGGCCGCCGGCCCTCGACCCGGCGGCCGGTCCGGCCGCGACCCGGGTCACGCAGCGGGAACCCGGCGGCGAGGGCGGCGGTCTCGCCGCGGCCGCCCCCGGCAAG
>DASWKZ010000267.1:0-2453 GCA_036396355.1 Alphaproteobacteria bacterium | reverse complement strand
CAACCCCGAGGACGCCGCCATCATCAAGGCCATCATCGCCATGGCCCACAGCCTGCGGCTCAAGGTGGTGGCCGAGGGCGTCGAGACCGAGCGCCAGTGCAACTTCCTGCGCGCCATCGGCTGCGACCAGATGCAGGGCTATTTCCTCGCCAAGCCCCTCGCCGCCGAGGAGTTCGCCGAGCGCTTCGTCGACGGCCCGCGCCGGGGCGCGAGCAAGCGTTCGGGCTGACGTCCCGCGCGCGCGGAGGCGCGGTCTTCCCGACGGCGACACCGTCACGCCCCTCCCCCGGCCAGTCGCGGCTCCATCGTCTTCCCGCATTTCAAAATCGGATATCCGGCCCGATATCAATCGACCGGCTTCTGATCCGGGTAATCTCGCGCCTTCCCGAGCCCCGTCGTGGCGGGCTTCGTGCGGTTGGCGACACGCTCCAGATGGCGCTCGATCGAGGCCCGGATGTCACGGGGGAGCAAATCCCTGGCGTCATGCGCCCGCCACGCCCCGACGGTCCGTTCGATGGTCTCCTCGACGATGCGCCAGAGCGGGTTGACCGCCAGCCCCGCCCGATCCGCGAACCGGCGAACCCGCCCCGGGTCGATTCCGTCGAAGCCCTTGCCGCCGCCGAACGCAAGCGCAAGCCGATCGTTCGGCAAATGGGGAAGAGTCGCGACGAGATCATAGGCCGGGGACAGCACCGGCACGCGACTGTCCGGATAGACGATCGACCAGTTCTTGAGGTGCATGTCGGCGTTGCCGATGAGCACGGAGAAGACCAGCCGACGCATGAAGTCATTGACGGCCTCTTCGCCGGCCTCGGACCAGAGGACGGCGGCAATGTCGGCATAGCTGCGCCGCTCGTACTTCCGCTCGGGGAACATCCCGAAGACCTGGGCGAAGTCCTCGATGTGCACGCGCCCACCGCCGGGCAAGCGGTCGAAGCGCTCGACGGCAAGGGCGTTGCCTTCCATGGCGCCGGCGTCCGACGGCAGGCCGGCGATCTCCCGCACGGGCACGAGTCTGATCCGAGGCACCGGAATACCGATGCGGCGGGCGAGCTCCATCATGACGAATTCGTTCTCCGGGACCGATTGGAACCGCGCCGACGGGAGCTTTACGATCCAGGAGCCGCCGATTCCGTTCGCGGGAACGGTGAGGCCGCCCGCGGCCCCCATGATGGCGGAGAATTTGAGCTGGACACCGGCGAGCGAGAAACGCAGCGCACGGCCCTCATCCTGGCCCCGATCGTCATGATCCGCACGAACACGGTCCCCCTCGGCGGCTTCGGCATCTGTGGGCATGACCGTGACCGCGCCCGGAAGGTCGGCGCCGAGAGCGTGGAGCAGGAAGAATTCACGCTCCGGCCTCACGTTGGCCCGCGCCGCGAGGTACTGTCGCAGATGGCCTTCCGGCAGCAGGTTGGAGAAGAAGGGCGGGAGCCGCGTCCGGACCGGACGTAGATCCGTCACCAGCCCACCCGACGCGGACTTGAAGGAGAGGCTCAGGGTCGGCCGGTGGGGATCCTCGATGAAATCCTCGTCGAAGGCAAAGAGGTTCCGCTCCCCGGCAAGGCGTGTGATGACGCCGATGCGCCGGCCGCGGAGGCGCACGGCCAATGCCGAGGGTTGGTTCCGGCCGCGGTCAGTCATTGCCGAGCTCCGGCCGGCGTTCCGCTTCCCCATCCTCGTCCTCGTCCTTCTCGTCGGTGACATAATCGTCGGTGGCATAGAGCGATCGCTCGCCGGCCGTGCCCCGTGCCTCCTGATCGCGATAATCCCGCACAAGCGCCCGCACCGCCGGCAACAACTCCCTGGGAACGGGAACGAGGTCCCGGTTCAGGACGCGCAGGATCTCGATCAGCGTGTCGTAGCGCGGCACGATCTTGCCGGTCTCGATGCCCGAGATATGGCGCTGCGCGAGCCCGACCTTGGTGCCGAGCGCGGACTGGCTCCAGCCGCGCTCGAGCCGGGCGCCCCTGATCTCGCGCCGGATATTCTCAGGCAGACTTTTCAGGCGGAGTCGTGTCATACCATAAATATCATTAAATGGCCGTATCTATGTATTATATGGTATCAGACAGCCGGCATGTAAAATACCTTTTTTGGTATGAACAAGCCAAATCCATACCTTAAAATGCATGACCCCGCCCTCTCCGGCCGGGGCCGTGAGGTCGTGGAAGTCGGCGTCGGGCTTCGCGCCCGTGGCCCTCAGCGCACGCCCGCCAGGGTGAAGGGCTCGGCCGGGATCCTCCACTCCGTCAGCGGCCTGCCCTCGAGGAGCGCGCCCACCTCGCGCAGCCACAGGCGGCGGTGGAAGATCGGCCCCTCGTCGCCCAGCGCCAGGCACTCCTCGCGCCCCGCGATCGGTCCCTGGCCCACCTGGGTGACGTAGTCCTCGATGGTGAAGCTGGTATAGCCGCTCATGTCGGCGGGCAGGTCCTCGACGGTCATTTCCCCGG
>DASWKZ010000266.1:0-3837 GCA_036396355.1 Alphaproteobacteria bacterium | reverse complement strand
GGATTGGTCTTGGTGGGCACCGGGTGGCTGGCGATCTCGATGCGCGCGAGGTTGCGCGCCCGCGGCATGGCGTAGTCCATGAACGATCCGGTCAGCACCTGGCCGGTCTCGGGGTCGTAGATCATCTGCTCGATCAGGGCCTGGCCCGCGCCCTGGGCGATGGCGCCCTGGGCCTGGCCGCGCACCAGGACGGGATTGAGCTCGACGCCGACGTCGTGCACGGCGGTGTAGCGGACGATCTGGCTGACGCCGGTGTCGGGGTCGATCTCGACCTCGCAGACGTGGAAGGTGTTGGGGATGTTGGAGACCTCGGGCTGCCAGGTGGCGGTCTCATACAACCCGATCTCGATGTCCGGAGGCAGGCGCGCCGGCCTGAAGGCGGTGCGGGCCACCTCGTCGAAGGCGACGGTGCGGTTGGTCCCGGGCACCCGGTAGTGCCCGTCCTCGAACTCGACCTCCTCGGGCCTGGCCTCCAAGAGATGTGCGGCGATGCGCCTTCCCTTCTCGCGAACCTTCTCGGCGGCCTTGAGCACGGTGCTGCCGGCGATGGTCGCGGTGCGCGCGGCGCCGGTGCCCGAGCCCCAGGGCATGACGCTGGTGTCGCCCTCGACCACGCGGATGGACTCGGCGTCGATGCCGAGGGTCTCCGAGACGATCTGCACGTAGATGGTGGCGTGGCCCTGGCCGCCGGCGGTCGACGCCGCCAGCACCGTCACCGTGCCGCCGGGATCGAAACGGAGCTCGGCGGCCTCGGGCGCCGGGCTGCCCGAGGGATCGACGCTGGAGGAGACGCCCACGCCGAGCAGCCTGCCGCGCGCCTTGGCCTCGGCCTTGCGCTTGTCCGCGCCGGCGTAGTCGGCCAGCGCCAGGCACTTGTCCATGACCGCCTCGAACTCGCCGCAGTCGTACGACGTGCCGTTGGGCAGCTTGCACGGCATGGCCTCCGGCGGAATGTAGTTGCGCCGCCGGATCTCGGTGGGATCGAGCCCGATCTCGCGGGCCGCCATGTCGATCAGGCGCTCCAGCACATAGGTGCCCGGCGTGCTCGACGGGCCGCGGTAGTTGGCCATGGGGCAGGTGTTGGTGAGCACCGCCGCCGAGCGCCCGTGGACCGCCGGCATCACGTAGGTGTTGCAGAGCGCGCCGGCGATGCCGCGCGGGGTGCCGAAGCCGCTCATGGACAGGAACGCGCCCACATTGGCGTTGGCCGAGAAGCGCACGGCGCGGAACTTGCCGTCGTCATCGAAGCCGAGCTCACCCTCCACCACCAGGTCGCGGGCCTGGTCGTCGGCGATGTGGCCCTCGCTGCGCTCGCACACCCACTTGACCGGGCGCCCGATCCGCTTGGCCGCCCAGGCGACGACGGGGACCTCCGGGTAGAGCCCGCCCTTCATGCCGAAGGAGCCGCCGACGTCGCCGGCGATCATGGTCATCTGGGTCTCGGGGATCTTGAAGACGTGCCTGGTCATCATGGTGCGCCAGGCGAAGGGGCGCTGCTGGCAGGCATGGACGGTGAAATGCTCGCGCCCCGGGTCGAACTCGGCGACAACGGCGCGGGGCTCCATGGCGTTGGCGGTGACGCGGCTGATGGGGAAGGTCTCGCGCACCACGTGGGGCGCCGCCTTGAGCGCCGCCTCCGTGGCCGCCGCATCGCCCTTCTCGGTGAAAAAGGCCTCGTTGTTCTCGCAGTCGGGCCATAGCAGCGGCGTTTCCGGCCGGTTGCCGGTGACCGCGTCGAGATGGATGGGAAGGGGCGCGTAGTCGACCCCGATGGCCTCGACGGCGTCCTTGGCCGCGTTCACCGATTCGGCGATGGCGACGGCGACGATCTGGCCCACGTGGCGGACGCGGTCCCGCGTGATGGCCGGGCGCGGCGGGCGGTAGCCCGGCTGGCCGTCGCGGCGCTTGGGCGGCGCGCTGCCGGGCACGTTGCCGAGGCCGTCGGCGGCCCAGTCCTCGCCGGTCAGCACCGCCAGCACCCCCGGCACCGCCTCCGCCGCCGTGGTGTCGATGCCCCTGATGTCGGCATGGGCGTGGGGCGAGCGCAGGAACACGGCGTGGACCTGGTAGGGCAGGGTGACGTCGGCGGCGTAGCGGCCGCGGCCCTTGAGCAGCCTCGGCGCCTCGACGCTGTTGACCGGCTGGCTGATGGAATAGCGTGCCATGCTCCCCCCTGTTTCTCGTTGGTGGTCCGCCCAATGAATTGTAGCGCCCCGGCCGCGCGCGGCAATGCCCGCCTTGCCCGCGCCTCCGGGGGATGGAATAAAGGGCCGGGGACGGACCGGCAAGGAAAGGCGGCCAGATTGGCGAGCACCGAGGATGCGGCGGATATCCGCGCCTGGATCGGGCGCAGCGAGAGCGCGACCGACCTCATCGCGCCGGCGCCGGCGGCGGCGCTCAACGCGACACTCGACCGCGACGATCCGCCCCCGCGCCCGGGCGATCCGCTGCCGCCGCTCTATCACTGGCTCTATTGCCGCTTCCTCGGTCTTGCCAGGACCGAGGAGTTGGGCGAGGACGGGCACCCCAGGCGCGGCGGCTTCCTTCCCCCGGTCGCGCTGCCCCGGCGCATGTGGGCGGCCTCGGAGGTTCGCTTCGAGGGCGCGCTCCGCATCGGCGAGGAGGCCGAGCGCGTCTCGGTGATCGAGGACGTGGCCGAGAAGACCGGGCACTCGGGGCCGCTGGTCTTCGTCACCATCCGCCATGAGATTTCCGGGCCCTCCGGGCGCGCGGTCACCGACCGCCAGACCGTGGTCTACCGCGAGGCGCCCGCCAAGGGCGAGGCGGCGGCGCCGGGCAGCCCCGCGCCCAAGGACGCCGAGTTCTGGCGGCGGGTCACGCCCAACGAGGCGCTCCTCTTCCGCTACTCGGCGCTGATCTTCAACGCCCACCGCATCCATTACGACCGGCCCTTCGCGACCGGCGTCGAGGGCTATCCCGGCCTCGTCGTCCACGGCCCGCTGGTCGCGACGCTGCTCGCCGACCTCGTGCGCCGCGAACGCGGCGACGCGGCGCTTGCCCGCTTCGCCTTCCGCGCGGTGAGGCCGCTGTTCGCGGGAAGTCCCTTCACCGTCAACGGCCGGTCGGAAAAGGGCGGCACGATCAGGCTGTGGACCGCGGATTCCGGAAACGCCCTCGCCACCGAGGCCGAGGCCGAGCTCGCGTGAGCGAGGTAGAGAACGACATTCCATGGGGAGGACAAGAATGGCCACCGTTCAGGAAAAGCGGCAGCAGCTCAGGGACCTGCTGGCCGCGCCCGAGATCGTGATCGCGCCGGGATGCGGAGACGTCATCACGGCTCGTCTGGTCGAGTCGGCTCATTTGCCGGCGATTCACGCCTCGGGCAGCGTCGCCCACCGAACCTCCGGCTATGCCGATGCCGGTATCCTCACCATGACCGAGATGACCGAGCGCATCGCGGCGATGGCCGATCGCGTGGACATTCCGATCATTGCCGATGCCGACACCGGCTTCGGCGGCGCCGTCAACGTGGTCCGAACCGTCCGGGAATACGAGCGCGCGGGGGCGGCGGCCATCCATATCGAGGATCAGATGACCCCCAAGCGGCCCATGCACCAGGGCTTGAGCGGCAGCTTCGTCACGCGGGCCGAGATGGTGGACAAGATCCGCGCCGCGGTCGACACGAGGGACGACGAGGACCTGGTGATCATCGCGCGCTGCGACGTCGACGACTGGGGGGAGAAGCTGGAGCGGCTCGTCGCCTGCATGGAGGCGGGCGCCGACGCCGCCTGGCTTTCGGCCCGCGGGGAGGAACGCATCCGGGAATTGTGCGAGGCGGTCGGCAAGCCCACGGTGGGCGTCCTGCCGCGCGGGATG
>DASWKZ010000265.1:0-5226 GCA_036396355.1 Alphaproteobacteria bacterium | reverse complement strand
CCTTCCTGCTGATCGGCCTGTACATGCCGTTCTGGCCGGTGTGGCTGCAAAGCCGGGGGCTCGATGCCGGCGAGATCGGCGTGGTGCTGGCGCTGACCACCTGGACCAAGGTGGTGGCGAGCCCGCTGTTCGCCGGCCTCGCCGACCGCCTCGGCGAGCGCCGCCGGGTGATCCTGGGGCTGTCGCTGGCGAGCCTCGCCTCCTACGCGCTCTACGCCCGCGCCGACACTTTCGTGACATTGTGCGCGGGCGCGATCGCGATCGGGATGTTCTTCCCGGCGCAGATGCCGCTGGTCGAGAACATGACCATGCTGGCGGCGCGGGTGCGCGGCTTCGACTACGGCCGGGTGCGGCTGTGGGGATCGCTGACCTTCATTGCCGGCGCCTATGGCGGCGGGCTGTGGCTGGCCGGGCGCCCCGAGTCGCAGGTCTCGGCCCTGGTGGTGGCCGTGGCCGTGCTCGCGGTGCTCGCCGCCGCCGCGCTGCCCGAGGTGCGCGTCGCGCGTGCGCCCCGCGCCGGCGCCGGCATGCTGCGCCTGCTCGGCGACCGCAGGTTCGCCCTGTTCCTCGCCGCCGCCAGCCTGATCCAGGCGAGCCACGCGGCCTATTACGGCTTCGCCACCCTGCACTGGCGCGCCGCCGGCCTCCACGAGGCGACCATCGGCGCCTTGTGGGCCGAGGGCGTACTCGCCGAGATCGTGCTGTTCGCCTTCGCCGCGCGCCTGGTGCGCCGGATCGGCATCGTGCCGCTGTTCGCGCTCGCCGCGCTCGCCGGCGTGGTGCGCTGGAGCGCGCTTGCGGCCTCGAGCGAGCTGTGGCTCCTGGTCCTGGTCCAGGGCCTGCACGCCGGCACCTTCGGGGCGGCGCATCTGGCCGCCATGCACTTCGTCCAGCAGGCGGTGCCGGCCGCGAGCTCGGCGCGCGCCCAGGCGCTCTACTCGGCGTCCGCCGCCGGAGTAGCGATGGCGCTCGCGATGGCGGCTGCGGGCGCCCTCTACGCCTGGGCCGGGGCCGGCGCGTTCCTCGCCATGGCGGCGATGGCGGCCGCCGGCGGCGCCGCCGCGCTCGTTCTCGGGCGCCTGTGGCAGGGCGAGGAGATCGCGCCAACGGCCGGGTAGCGCGCGCCGAGCTCGCCACCGCGCTCGACCGCGGGCGGCGGCAGGCCGCGCCGCGCGGTCACGGTCAACGACACGTGCTCGCGCGGCAGACGGTCTTCCTGGCCACGTCCCCCGGATTGATAGTTTGCTATACGTTGAAGCCCGGGTGGGTGTCGAAGTTGTTGTTGATGATGTTGTTGGCGCGCTGTCGGGCTTGCGTCCTCATCGCCGTGGAGGCCGACTGCCCGTCGACCGCGAACCACGCCAGCCACGCGACCTGCCAGCGCCAGGCTCCGTTGTAGCCCCAGCTGGAATCGTTGTTGCCGCTGTTGTGGCCCTTGCCGTCGGCGTGTCGCGCCTCGTGGATCAGGGTCCCGGCCCGCAGGCTGACCCCCTGCCCGTACCAGTAAGGGATGTAGAGTTGCGTCCAGTCGTTGACGAACGGTCCCCACTGCGTGCGGGCGATCGCGCCGCCGCCGCCGCAGCGCGCGTCGAGCTCGTCGATGGCATTGCGGGCAAATCGGCAACCCCACTCGAGAATGTTGGAGTCATAGGATTCGCGCGGGAAGTTCGGCGACGAGTAGGTCAAGCACCAGATCCCGGACAACGTCCGAGACAGCGGGCGCTGATTGTCGCAGACCGAGTAATACCCGAATCCTTGATCCCAGTCGTCCTTGTCGAAGTCGAACGCGTCCCACGCCCAGTCGATGAAGGCCTGCCAGCAAATCCGCGGCCCGTAGAGGTTGTCGCCCGAGGCGTTGAGGTCGGGAACGGTGGCCGTACAGGTTGCCATGGGTCAGCCCTCCTTTCTTGGCGCGCAACAGTCCGCGGCAGGAGCGGTCCGCGCCGCCCGCATACTGGGCGGCGTGTGGCCGAGCGCGGCGGCGTCACCGCGCTCCGCCTGCGCCATGACCTCCTGAACGGGCTGGATCCTGATGTCGAGCATCCAGCGGTCCTCCTTGCGCAGCGCCTCGCGCGCCTTGTCGGCGAGGTTCAGCGCACGGGCCGCCTTGACTGCCTCGATCAGCACCGGGCGCTCCGGGTGCTCGGCGATCAGCGCCAAGACCAGTTCGCCCGCCTCCTCGTGACGCTCGGCAACGCGCTGCAACGCCGCCACCGCCATCGTGCGAATCATAACCTCGCCGTCGCGCGGGCCCTCGCAACCCTCCTCTTCCTTGCACGGCTTGGGAAGAGATTCCGAGGCCGCCCGGAAAAGTGGCTCCGCCGCCGATTTGTCGCCGACGTGGCCGAGGACGTAGAGGGCGCACCATCGTCGACCGACGTCCTCGGTCGGGCTCGAACGAAATGCGCTGAACAGGCTTTCGACCGCATCGTCCCGCCCCCTGAGAAGCTCTGCGACCTGGCCGTAGGCCACCTCGGCGGCCTTGCCCTCGGTGTTGAGCAGCTCGAACGCCTGGCCGATCAGCCACAGGGTCGGCGTCCGAAGGATGACCGCATCGGGCACGACAACTTCGAAGGAATCTGCCATATTTCCTCTCCCCAGCCGACCCGCCACTCAACATCGAGTCGCCAGGTCGGCAACTGCCGGCATTGACAAGTGAATCGGGCCGACGTTTCCCGGCTGACGTCCGGCTTCACCCAGACTATGGACTAGCTTGCCAACATTTTATGTGAGCGACCCCACAAGCGCAGCTATTATTCCGCCGACGCCTGATTGGTGTGCCGGTACCTGGCTGAAGCATGCCGTGAAACGATTCAGCCGGCGATTCGCGCCGAACACGCTTTCGGGACAGAAGCTAAGCGCTCCGTTGCGCCCAGCGAAAATCCGGATGATCGGAATAGCGGAGCGGTTCGTGGTCTTGCCGTCCTCGACGCGCCGGTCTGTCCCCTGCGCCGGTAGCGGCTAGGGTGTACCCGCGCCCTCGGCCCTGTCGCGGCGGACGAAGCGGCGGCCGCAATAGGGGCAGTCGATGGTGCCGTCGGCGCCGAGATGGAGGAACACCAGTGGATGGCCGAGGGCGAGGCTGCCGCCGTCGCAGGCGACCTCGTCGGTGTCGACGGCGATGGTCTCGGGCGGCTCCATGTCGTGCTCCGATAGGCCCGGCGGGCGGCGGCGCGCCGCACTATAGTCCGCCACCCGGGACGTGCAACCGTCGCCGCGCGGTCTTCGGGGGGCTTGCGGCGGCGCCCGCGCTCGCTTAAGCACGGGCGCGCCCGAGCCCCTTTCCCCCAAGGCCCCGCGATGGACCAGCCAAGCCAGCCCGCCTTTGCCGTTCGCGCCCGCGGCGTGCGCAAGGTCTATCGCGGGCGCACGCCGGTCGTGGCGCTCAAGGGGCTGGACCTCGACCTGCCGCGGGGCTCGATCTTCGGCCTGCTCGGCCCCAACGGCGCCGGCAAGTCGACCTTCATCAACATCCTCGCCGGGCTGGTGCTCAAGACCGAGGGCACGGTCGAGATCTGGGGCCACGACATCGACCGTGAGCGCCGCGCCGCCTCGGCCGCGATCGGCATCGTACCGCAGGAGCTGGTCATCGACCCGTTCTTCACCCCGCGCGAGACGCTCGAGATCCAGGCCGGCTATTACGGCGTGCCGCGGGCGGAGCGGCGGACCGAGGCGATCCTTGCCGTGCTCGGGCTGACCGACCACGCCGAGGCCTACGTCCGGCGCCTGTCGGGCGGCATGCGGCGGCGGCTGATGGTTGCCAAGGCAATGGTCCACGACCCGCCGGTGCTGGTGCTCGACGAGCCGACCGCGGGCGTCGACGTGGAGCTGCGCGCGCAGCTGTGGGACCACGTGCGCGAGCTCAATGCCGCCGGCACTACGGTGCTGCTCACCACCCACTACCTGGAGGAGGCCGAGGAGATGTGCGACCGGATCGCGATCATCAACCACGGCGAGGTGGTGGCGTGCGATCGGACCGAGGCGCTGGTCCACCGCCTCGACCGCAAGGAGCTGATCCTGGTCATGGCCGAGGACCTCGAGGCGGTGCCGGCGGCGCTCGGGCGCTTCGGGGCCGAGCTTGCCGGCCCCCGCCGGCTGGTGCTCCACTACCGCCCCAGCGAGACGCGCATCGCCGAGGTCCTCGACGCGGTCGAGCGGAGCGACCTCGAGGTCGCGGACCTCACGACCCGCGAGCCCGACCTCGAGGACCTGTTCCTCAGCCTCACCCGGCGCGCGCGCCCTTGACCGGCGCGGGCCGGCGGGCTTCAGTGGGGCCTGACAAACCGCGTTTCGGATCGCCAGCAGGAGGAAGTCATGAGCATTCGTCTGGCGCGCACGCTCGCGGCGATGGCCGCGGGCGCGCTGATTACCGCGGGCGTCTCCGCGCTCGCCCAGCAGCAGGCGCCCAAGGCGTCGGTCACCGTGCTGTTCGAGAAGGAGACGGTACTGCCGTCGAACAAGGTCAAGGTGGTGGTCAAGCGGGCGGTGCTGCCGGCGGGCTACACCAGTCCCGAGCACACCCACAAGGGACCGGGCGTCCGCTACATGTTCCAGGGCACGCTCAGGGTCAAGGAACACGACTACACCGGCGACTTCTCGGCCGGCGAGGTGTACTGGGAGTCGGGTATGCCGATGACCGCCCAGACGCTCAGCGCCGAGGACGCCGAGATCCTGATCGTCGAGCTGCAGCCGGGCGAATAGGCGGCGGCGCGAGGGCCCGGTTTACCGGCCCCGGCGCCTGGAGTATGGTCGCGCCCGAGCCGGGCACCCGTAGCTCAGCTGGATAGAGCGCTGCCCTCCGAAGGCAGAGGCCGTGGGTTCGAATCCCGCCGGGTGCGCCAGCTAATTCACGTAGTCGGCTTTCCGCCGGACCGGGCGCGATGGTTCAAATGAATCAAATCGCCAACGCCGATCCCCGCCATGTCCCGTTTTGCCTCCTCGCTTGAGGACCGAAAACGGGACGCCCCAAACGCAAAGAGAGCGCCGGCGGGACCGGCCATGGCGGGGCAAGCTCTTGACGGGTTGGCTGGACGTTGCTCGCGCCCGGATCGGATACGCGATCAGGCGACCATGCGGGCAAGCCGTTCGGTGATGATCGCCGACGCCTCGCGGACCATCCGCGATACCAGTTCCGCGACCGTCGGCAGGTCATGGACGAGCCCGATGCTCATACCCACGGCCCAGATGCCGGCCTCCATATCGCCCGCCTCGAGAACCCGCCGGCCT
>DASWKZ010000264.1:0-27599 GCA_036396355.1 Alphaproteobacteria bacterium | reverse complement strand
CACTCACCGTTACCTTCCTCGCCCTGGCCGGATTGGCGGGAGGGTTCGCCGCCTGGGTGGAATGGGCGGGGGACCCACCGCCAAGCCGCCCCGCGTCCGGCGTCATCCTGCCGATTCCGGCACCACCGTCGGCGCAGCCTTTGAAATCGCCGGCGGCCGGGCCGGCGGCGGAGTCCCGTCCCGCGCCCGGGGCGGACCCCCCGGCCGCCGCGATGCCCGACGAGGCCGCCGTCGCGGCTGGGGTCGGCGGGCCCTCGACGCCGGAGGCGCCGGCACCCTCGCCGCCCGAGGCCGAGCCGCAGCCTCCTTCGCCTCCGCCGTTCGTTCCCCGGGCGCAACCGCGCCCGCGCGCCGGCGAGGACGTCCGGGTCGCCGCGGCCCCGCCGGGCCTCGGCGCGGCGCCCGCGGCGGTCATGCCGGCGCCGGACCCGGCCCTGATCGAACGCACCGGCGTCGGGCCGTTGCCGCGGGTTTCGCCCGACGGACGCAAGCCCTGGCGGGTCTACGCGCGGCCGTTCGACACCGGGGACCGGCGCCCCCGCATCGCCGTCATCGTCACCAATCTCGGCCTGTCGGGGGCGGCGACGGAGGCGGCGATCCAGCGCCTGCCGGGGGCGGTGACCCTGGCCTTCGCGCCTTACGCCAAGGAGCTCGAGGCGTGGATCACGCTGGCCCGGACGGCGGGACACGAGGTGCTTCTCGGCCTGCCCATGGAGCCGGTCGACGTGCCGGTCCGGGACCTCGGGCCCCACACCCTTCTCACCAGCCTCGACAACGCCCAGAACAGGGCCCGCCTGCACTGGATGCTGGGGCGGGTCGCGGGCTATGTGGGGGTCGTGAACCAGATGGGATCGCGCTTCACCGCCTCGCCGCTCCACGTCCGCCCGGTCCTCTGGGAACTCAAGGAACGCGGCCTCCTGTTCGTGGACTCGCGGTCCTCCCTGCGCTCGGTTGCGGCGCGCATGGCGACGGAACTGGGCCTCCCGCGGGTCATCAACAACCGCTTCATCGATGCCGAGGCCAGCCGCAATGCCATAGACGGGCGCTTGGCCGAGCTCGAGCGCATTGCCCGCCGCTCCGGCTACGCGGTGGGCATCGGGCAGCCCTTCCCCGTCACCCTGGATCGCCTCGCGCTTTGGACGCGCACCGTCGAGGATCGCGGATTCGCGCTCTCCCCCGTCTCGGCCGTGGCCGACCGCCAGCCGGATTAGGGCGGGCCCGATGACGGAGGCGAACATGCTCCCCTACCGCCCGGGGGTCGGCGTGATGCTGCTGGGCCCCGATGGACGCGTCTTCGTCGCGCGGCGCATCGACATGCCGTCGGAGGCCTGGCAGATGCCCCAGGGCGGCATCGACCCCGGCGAGGACCCGGCGGCGGCGGCCTTCCGCGAACTGGAGGAGGAGATCGGCACGCGCGCCGCGGAGATCCTCGCCTGCACCGAGGACTGGCTCACCTACGACCTGCCCGAGGAGCTCATCGGAAAGCTGTGGGGAGGCCGCTACCGCGGCCAGCGCCAGAAGTGGTTCGCCATGCGCTTCACCGGACGCGACGACGACATCGACATCGACACCGACGACCCCGAGTTCCTCGAGTGGAGATGGGTGGAGATGGAGGCGCTTCCCGGCCTCATCGTGCCGTTCAAGCGCGCGCTCTACGCGGAGCTCGTGGGTCGCTTCGGCCACCTCGCGGAACGGCTGCGGCAGGGGGAATGACGGGGCCCGCCCGGCAGGCACGCCGGGCGGCGGTCGGCATTACGCGGCGAGACGCCGGGCGCGCCACCCCATGACGCCGCGGGCGAGACCCGAGAGAATGCGGGAATGGCGGCCGTAGGGCCTGAACCCCGCGGCCTTCAGCGTCATGGCCACGCCGCGCTCGATGACGCGGGGCCGGTAGACCCGATAGGCCCTGGCCGCATAGGCGTCGGCGCAGCGGCGCCGGTCGTAGGGCTCGCCCTGGTTGTTGGCGGCGTAATAGGCGTAGGCCAGCTCGTCGTCGTCGGATTCGACGATGCGCCCCAGCGCCACCGCAAGCCGGTGCCACGGGCTCGGCCGCTCGTGCGCCACGTAGCGGCGGAGATAGGTATAGAACATCTTGTAGTGGCGGAACTCGTCGGCGGCGATCCTCGCGCAGATCGCCTTGAGGACCGGCTCGTCCGTGGCCTCGCCGAGGGCGGTGTAATACGAGCTCGTGCCGACCTCGACCACGCAACGCGCGACCAGCTCGCCGGATCGGGAGCCCCGCACCGATTCGCGCGAGTCCACGGGGATGCGGAAGCCGCGGCGGAACACCTCGAACCTCTCGGCGAACCGGAATTGCGGGTCCGCCATCTCCGCCCAGCGGCCGAGCGCGTCGCCGTGCTGGACCTCCTCCTCCGCCCAGGCCCGGGCCGCGGCCACGAACTCCGGATCGTCGGGGAACACGTTGCCCAGATAGGTCGCGTAGTCCGCCGAGTTCTTCTCGACCATGGCGGCCGCCTTGACCACCCTGAGAATGTCGGGCGCGACGCGGGCCGGCTCGAAGCGGTCCCACGGTATGTCCTGGAGCGTCCAATGGCTCATGGCGGTTTCCCTGAGGATGCGGCGGCAGGCCTCGCGCGCCGCCGTCACCTTGGCCTAACGTCTTATTATATCGAACAATTCAGCTTCGTTTCCAAGCCCCAATCCGACTCCTCGCCAATTTCCGGGGCCAATTTCCGGGCACCCGGGGCCGGCCACGGGCGCGGGCGCCCTAGGTCCGCGGCCTGGCCGCCTCGACCAGCGCCTCGGCCACGAGGATCCGTCGCTCCGCCGCCGCCCGCTCGGGCTCGGTCTGCGCCTGGCCGGCGGCGGCCCGCGCCGCCGACAGCCGGGACTCGGCCTCGGCGCGGTCGATGTCCGCGACCGGCACGGCCTCCTCGGCGAGCACGGTGCAGCGGGTCTCGACCACCTCGGCGAACCCGCCGGCAACGAAGATTCGGGCACCCACCTTGCCGCCGTCGTGGATGTCGATGACGCCCGGGCGCACCAGCGAGATCAGCGGCGCATGGCCCGGGAGTACGCCGAAATCGCCCTCCGAGCCGGGCACCACCACCATGTCGACGGCGTCCGAGTAGAGGAGCCGAGTCGGCGAGACCAGCTCGAATGCGACCTTGTCGGCCATGGGTCGACGCTCCTCGCTCAGGCGGCCTCGGCCGCCATCTTCTTGGCCTTCTCCACCGCCGAATCGATGGTGCTCACCATGTAGAACGCGGCCTCCGGCAGCTCGTCGTACCGTCCGGCCACGATCCCCTTGAACCCGGCGATGGTGTCCTCGAGGCTGACCAGCACGCCGGGGACGCCGGTGAACACCTCGGCGACATGGAAGGGCTGCGACAGGAAGCGCTGGATCTTCCGCGCCCGGGCCACGGTCAGCTTGTCCTCCTCGCTGAGCTCGTCCATGCCGAGGATGGCGATGATGTCCTGGAGCGACTTGTAGGTCTGCAGCACCCGCTGCACGTCGCGGGCCACCCGATAATGCTCCTCGCCGATGATGCGGGGATCGAGCATGCGCGAGGTCGAATCCAGCGGGTCCACCGCCGGGTAGATGCCGAGCTCGGCGATCTGCCGGCTCAGCACGGTGGTCGCGTCGAGGTGCGCAAACGACGTCGCCGGCGCCGGGTCGGTGAGGTCGTCGGCGGGAACGTAGATCGCCTGCACCGAGGTGATGGATCCCTTGCGCGTCGACGTGATGCGCTCCTGCAGGTTGCCCATGTCGGTGGCCAGCGTCGGCTGGTAGCCCACCGCCGAGGGAATACGCCCCAGCAGCGCCGATACCTCGGAGCCCGCCTGGGTGAAGCGGAAGATGTTGTCGATGAACAGGAGGACGTCCTGGCCCTCCTCGTCGCGGAAGTACTCGGCGAGCGTGAGTCCCGAGAGGCCGACCCGGGCGCGGGCCCCCGGCGGCTCGTTCATCTGGCCGTAGACCAGGGCCGCCTTGGACTCGCCGTCGAGGTTGATCACCCCGGACTCGATCATCTCGTGGTAGAGGTCGTTGCCCTCGCGGGTGCGCTCGCCGACGCCGGCGAACACCGAGTATCCCCCATGCGCCTTGGCGATATTGTTGATGAGCTCCATGATGATGACGGTCTTGCCGACACCGGCGCCGCCGAACAGCCCGATCTTGCCGCCGCGCGCGTAGGGCGCCAGCAGGTCGATCACCTTGATGCCGGTCACCAGGATCTCGGCCTCGGTGGACTGCTCCTCGAAGGTGGGCGCGGGGCGGTGGATGGGCAGGCGCTTGGCGGTCTTGACCTCGCCGCGCTCGTCCACCGGCTCCCCCACCACGTTGAGGATTCGCCCCAGCGTCTCCGGTCCCACCGGCATGGTGATGGGGCCGCCGCTGTCGGTGACCTCCTGGCCGCGCACGAGGCCGTCGGTCGAATCCATGGCCACGGCCCGCACCGTCGATTCGCCGAGATGCTGGGCCACCTCCAGCACCAGACGCCGGCCCTGGTTCTCGCATTCGATGGCATTGAGGATCGGCGGCAGGTCGCCGTCGAACCGGACGTCGACGACGGCGCCGATGACCTGGGTGATCCGTCCAACGATGTTCTTTGCCATTCTCGACTCCTGCTGGCGGCCGGTACCGCGACGGCGCTAGATGGCCTCCGCCCCCGACACGATCTCGATCATTTCCCTGGTGATGGTGGCCTGGCGCGTGCGGTTGTAGTTGAGGGTCAGCCGGTCGATCATCTCGCCGGCGTTGCGGGTGGCGCTGTCCATGGCGGCCATGCGCGCGCCCTGCTCGCCGGCGTAGCTCTCGAGCAGCGCCCGATACATCTGGACCCCGAGATTGCGCGGCAGGAGGTCCCTGAGGATCGCCTCCTCCTCCGGCTCGAATTCGTAGACGGCGGCGAGCGCGCCGGGCGTTGCCTCCGCGTCGGGGGCGAGCTCGGGGACGGGAAAGGGGATCAGCTGCTGGGAGGTGAACTCCTGGCTGATCGCCGACTTGAAGCGGTTGTAGAGCACCGTGCAGACGTCGAAGGCGCCGTCGTCGAACATGTCCGAGAGCCTGAGCCCCAGGGCGCTCGCGTCCTCGAACCGGATCTCGCGGCGGGTCAGCCCCTCCACCGTATCCACGATCAGCCCCTGGAAGTCGCGCCGGAGCCCGTCCCGCCCCTTGCGGCCGACGCACAGGATGCGGACCTCCTTGCCGTCGGTGCGGAGCCGGTCGATGCGGGCCCGCGCGCCCCTCACGACCTGGCTGTTGAAGGCCCCGCACAGGCCGCGGTCGGCGGTCACCGCGACCAGGAGGTGGACCCGATCCTCCCCGGTGCCGGCGAGCAGGCGCGGCGCGCCCGCGCCGCCTCCGACGGACGCCGCCAGCGAGCCCAGCATGCGGTCCATGCGCTCGGCATAGGGGCGCGCGGCCTCGGCCTGGTCCTGGGCGCGCTTGAGCTTGGAGGCGGCCACCATCTTCATCGCGGCCGTGATCTTCTGCGTGGACTTCACGCTGACGATCCGGTTGCGAAGGTCCTTGAGGCTGGGCATCGGGGGTGCGGGGTTCGTCTCGGAGGAAACGGGCGGCTCAGGCGAAGGCGCGCTTGTATTCGTCGAGGGCGGCGCGGAGCTTTTCCTCCGTCTCCGGCTTGATCTCCTTGTCGTCGCGGATGGCGGCCAGGATCCCGGGGTGCTTCTCGCGCAGCTCGGCCAGCGCGCCGCGCTCGAAACGGCCGACATCGGCGAGCGCGATCCCGTCGAGATAGCCGCGCACGCCGATGAAGATGGCGGCGACCTGCTCCTCGACGGGCATGGGCGAATACTGGTCCTGCTTGAGGAGCTCGGTGAGCCGCGAGCCCCGCGCCAGCAGCCGCCGGGTGGCCGCGTCGAGGTCCGAGGCGAACTGCGCGAACGCCTCCATCTCGCGGTACTGGGCGAGCTCCAGCTTGATGGACCCGGCGACCTGCTTCATGGCCCGGACCTGGGCCGCGGAGCCCACCCGGCTGACCGACAGGCCCACGTTCACCGCCGGGCGGATACCCTTGTAGAACAGGTCGGTCTCGAGGAAGATCTGGCCGTCGGTGATCGAGATCACGTTGGTCGGGATGTAGGCCGAGACGTCCCCGGCCTGGGTTTCGATCACGGGCAGCGCCGTCAGCGAGCCCGAGCCGTTGTCCTTGTTCATCTTGGCCGCGCGCTCGAGCAGGCGCGAGTGCAGGTAGAACACGTCGCCCGGGAACGCCTCGCGTCCCGGCGGGCGCCGCAGGAGAAGGGACATCTGGCGATAGGCGATGGCGTGCTTGGACAGGTCGTCGTAGACGATCACCGCGTGCATGCCGTTGTCGCGGAAGAACTCGCCCATGGTGCAGCCCGTGTAGGGGGCGAGGAACTGGAGCGGCGCCGGCTCGGAGGCGGTCGCGGCAACGACGATGCAGTAGTCCATGGCCCCCTGCTGCTCCAGGGTCTTGACGATCTGGGCGACGGTGGAGCGCCTCTGTCCGATCGCCACGTAGATGCAATACAGCCTGCGGCTCTCGTCATCCTGGGCGTTGAGCCCCTTCTGGTTGATGAAGGTGTCGATGGCGAGCGCGGTCTTGCCGGTCTGGCGGTCGCCGATGATGAGCTCGCGCTGGCCGCGCCCGATGGGGATGAGCGAGTCGATGGCCTTGAGGCCCGTCTGCATGGGCTCGTGCACCGATTGGCGCGGAATGATGCCCGGCGCCTTGACCTCGACCCGGCGGCGCTCCTGCGTTTCTATGGGTCCCTTGCCGTCGATGGGATTGCCGAGCCCGTCGACCACGCGGCCCAGCAGCTCCTTGCCGACCGGGACGTCGACGATGGATCCCGTGCGCTTGACGGTATCTCCCTCCTTGATGGCGCGGTCGTCGCCGAAGATGACGATGCCGACATTGTCGGCCTCGAGGTTCAGCGTCATGCCCTTGATGCCGCCGGGGAATTCCACCATCTCGCCGGCCTGGACCTTGTCGAGGCCGTAGACGCGGGCGATGCCGTCGCCCACCGACAATACCTGGCCGACCTCGGCGACCTCGGTCTCGGCCCCGAAATTCGCGATCTGTTCCCTGAGAATTGCCGAAATCTCGGCCGGCCGGATGTCCATCAACCGATCCCCTTCATGGAAAGCCTGAGTTTCTCGAGCTTGGTCGCCAGCGACGCGTCCACCATCTTCGAGCCGACCCGCACGACCATGCCGCCGATCAGCGACCGGTCGACCCGGGTTTCCAGCACCACCCTGCTGCCCAGCGCCGCCGCCAGGGCCTCGCGCACGCGGTCGAGATGGGCGGGCTTGAGGGGCTGGGCCGAGGCCACCTCCGCCGTCACCTCGCCGCGCCGCCGGGCGAGCTCCGCGAGGAAGGCCGCGATCACCGACCGCAGGGCGCCCAGCCGGCGGTTGCGCGCCAGCGTGCCCAGGAACTTGACGGTGAGGGGATCGAACCCGGCCCTGGCGCCGAGGGCGGTGATCGCCGCGGTCTGGGCGTCGCGGCCCACCACCGGCGAGGCGATGAGGCGGGCGAGGTCGGCGCTGGCGGCGCACATGTCCCGCAGGGTCCGAAGGTCGTCCGCTACCTTATCGAGGGACTTGGCGGAATCCGCCAGCTCATAGAGCGCGCTGGCGTAACGTCCGGCAACGCCGCCCGCGTCCTTGGACTGGGATGGCACTCGGAACAGCTCCCGAATACGTGGATGAGGCCCGCCAGGGCGGGGCCTCGACCGAAAAAACCGGAGGCGAGCGACCCCCGCGCCCCGCTCGGGGCGGGGCTTTGGTACCACAGGAAAGGGGGCGTTGCAACCGGGGGAGGCCCCTCCCGGGGAAGCTCCCTGTCACCGCCAACGCGTTGACAATTATGAAGATTCCAGGGCCCCACCTGGTCCGGGAGCGGCTAGGGCTCAAGCGCCCTGCGCATATCCTCCGCAGGCACGTCGTGGGTATGGGTGGCGAGCGTCCAGCGGAACCCGAACGGATCGGCGACGGCGCCGATGCGGTCGCCCCAGGCCATGTCGGCGACGGGCAGCACCAGCTTGGCGCCGGCGTCGACGGCGCGCCTCACGGCGTCGTCGACATTGGCCACGTAGACGTAGAATCCCACCGGCGAGCCACCCAACTCCTGGATGGCGCGGGCGCCCAGGTCGGGCTGGGGATCGCACAGGATCACGGTGGTCCGGGCGATGCCGATCTGGGCATGCATGACGCGCCCGTCCTCAGAGCGCATGCACAGGTACTCCTCCGCCCCCAACGCGTTTTTGTAGAAATCGATCGCGCCGCTACAACCATCGATACACAGATGCGGAGTCACGCCCTGCTGTTCCCGATCGGCCATGGGGGCCTCCTTCCTCGCGGCGGTCGCCCGATATCCTGCGCCCGATCATAGCCGGCCGGCGCGTCCCCGTCGCCGAAAAAGGCAAGTCAAATGAAGCTCATAGGATCGATATCCGCCTGCACCCGCACGCCCCGGCCCGGCTTCACGGAGGCCAGCCACCCGCGCAGCTCCGCCTGCAGATCGAACGAACGGGCCGCCTTGACGAGGAAGCGCCGGCGGTGTCGCCCGCGCAGCAGGCTGAGCGCCGCCGGCGCCGGGCCGAGCACCTCGAGGCCGGGGGCATGGGGCCGCGCGCGCCCCAACGCCCGGGCGGTGGCATCGACCTCGGCCTCGCGCGGGCCCGAGACGATCACCGCCGCGAGCCGGCCGAAGGGGGGCATGCCGGCGCGCTCGCGCTCGGCCTTCTCGGCAGCCAGGAACGCCTCGCGGTCGTTGGCGGCCAGCGCCGCCATCACCGGGTGCTCGGGCATGTGGGTCTGCACCAGCACGCGGCCGGGCCGGTCCTGGCGCCCGGCGCGGCCCGCCACCTGGGTCAGCAGCTGATGGGTGCGCTCCGCGGCGCGCAGGTCGCCGCCCGTCAACCCGAGATCGGCGTCGACCACCCCCACCAAGGTCAGCAGCGGGAAATGGTGCCCCTTGGCGATCACCTGGGTGCCCACCAGCACGTCGACGCCATGGGCGTGCACCGCGTCGATGACCTCGCGCAGGGCCTGGGCGCCGACGAGGGTATCGCTGGCCATGATGCGGAGGCGGGCGGTGGGGAACAGGGCCGCGGCCTCCTCGGCGATGCGTTCGACCCCCGGCCCGCAGGCGGCCCAGGCCGCCTCCGCCTCGCAGTTGGGGCAGGCCGCGGGCAGGCGCACGGCGTGGCCGCAATGGTGGCAAGCGAGCCGTTCCCGCCCGCGGTGCTCCACCAGCCAGGCCGAGCAGTTGGGGCACTGCAGGCGGTGCCCGCAAGCCCGGCACAGGGTCAGCGGCGCGTAGCCGCGCCGGTTGAGGAACAGCAGCGCCTGCTCGCCCGCCGCCAGCGTCCGGCCCAGGGCCTCCGCCAGCGGCGGGGCCAGCCAGCGCCCCCGCGGCGGCGGCGTGCGGCGAAGGTCGATCAGCGCCACCTCGGGCAGGCGGGCGCCCCCGATGCGCTCGGGCAGGTGGACGCGCCGATAGCGGCCCCGCTCGACATTGACCACGGTCTCGAGGGACGGCGTCGCCGAGACCAGGACCGCGGGGATCGTCCCGAGACGGGCCCGCACGATCGCCATGTCGCGGGCGCTGTACATGACCCCGTCCTCCTGCTTGTAGGAGGGATCCTGCTCCTCGTCGACCACCACCAGGCCGAGATCGGTGAAAGGGAGGAACAGCGCCGAGCGCGCGCCGACGACCACCGGCACCGCGCCCTCCGCCACCGCCCGCCAGGTCGCGCGGCGCAGGCCCGGGCCCAGTTCCGAGTGCCACAGGGCGGGCTCGGCCCCGAACCGGTCGTGGAAGCGGTCGAGCCACTGGGCCGACAACGCGATCTCCGGGAGCAGTACCAGCGACTGCCGACCTCGGGCGAGGGCTTCGGCGATGGCCTCGAAATAGACCTCGGTCTTGCCCGATCCGGTGACGCCGTCGAGCACGGTCACCGAGAACTCCCCCTTCGCCAGCGTCTCGCGCAGGATCCCTGCCGCCGCCGCCTGGGCCGGCGTGAGGGCGGGGCCCAGACACCGGGGATCGGGCCGGCGGAACGGAGCCGGGCGCGCCAGCGGCGTCTCCACCAGCGCGCCGGCGCCAACGAGCCCCTTGAGGACCGCGGCGCCGCACCCCGTCTCCTCGCGGATCTCGGCGGCGGTGCGGGGCGGGCCGCCGGCGAGGAGCGCAAGCACACGGGCGCGCTGGGGCGTCTCGCGGAAGCCCGCCGGCGGCGCCCACCCGGGAGCGGCGGCATAGGCCGTGACCGCCGGCGCCGGCGCCAATGCCTTCTCCACGCTCATCGCCATCCTGAGCACGGCGCCGGGGGCGGCCAGGGTATAGCCGGCAACCCAGTCGATGAATCGGCGGGTGACCTCCGCCACGGGCGGCGCGTCCAGGATGCCCAGCACGTCCTTGAGCCTCGCCTCGGGGATGGGGCGCCCGGCGTCGCGCGGCGCGGCGTCCCCCGCGTCCCACACGACCCCGATCCGCTCGCGGCCGCCGAGGGGCACGCGCACGAATGTCCCCGCCGGCAGCGGCCGGCCCGGCGGCGCCCGGTAGTCCAGGGGGCCCGGCAGCGCCAGGGGAAGCAGCACCTGCACCCGTTCCGCCAACGCGCGCGCTGGTGTTGGCATTTCCGCCGGATCGGAACTGGCATAGGACCTGGGCATCCGCTAGACTTTAGATGGAGCGTCCGTGCCGCGCCAAGGCCAACGGCACCGGGCGTGAAGAGGACACACGGACAGCCCGGGGCGACCCATGAAATTCTTCATCGACACTGCCGATCTCGACGAGATTCGCTCGCTGGCATCGACCGGCCTGGTCGACGGGGCCACCACCAATCCGTCCCTGGTCGCCAAGTCCGGACGCCGCTTCGAGGACGTCATCGCCGAAATCTGCGCGATCATTCCCGGACCCGTCTCCGCCGAGGTGACGGCGACCGACGCCGAGACCATGGTCGCCGAGGGCCGCCAGCTCGCGCGCATCGCCCCCAACGTCACCGTCAAGGTGCCGCTGACGCCCGACGGGCTCAAGGCCTGCAGGACGCTTGCGGGCAGCGGCATTCCCGTCAATGTCACGCTCTGCTTCTCGGCCGGTCAGGCGATCCTCGCCGCCAAGGCCGGGGCCACCTACGTCTCGCCGTTCGTCGGGCGCCTCGACGACATCGGCCAGCGGGGCATGGACCTGATCGCCGAGATCTGCGCCATCTACCGGGCCCAGCCCGCGTTCCGGACCGAGGTGCTGGTGGCGTCGATCCGCGGCCCCGGCCACGTGATCGAGGCGGCCAGGCTCGGCGCCCACGTCGCCACCATGCCGCCCGCGGTGCTGCGCCAGCTCTACAGCCACCCCCTCACCGACAAGGGCCTCGCCGCGTTCCTCGCAGACTGGGAGAAGACCGGCCAAGCGATCCTCAAGGACAAGCCCAAGACGGTCGCCGCCGAATGACGGATGCCAAGCCCAAGCGCGAAGCCATAGCCGACCGGCCGCCGCCCGAGAAGATCCCGAGCCAGGCCGACATCCGGGCGTTCCTTGCCGCCAATCCCCGGTACCTGACCGAAAATCCCGAGGTGCTCGACGCCCTGGTGCCCGACCATCGCCACAATGGCGAGCAGGTCATCGACATGCAGGGCTTCCTGATCGACCGCCTGCGCGCCGAGAACGGTCGCCTCACCGAATGCCACGCCAAGCTGCTGGCAACGACCCGCACCAACCTCGCCTCCCAGGGGCGCATCCACGGGGCGGCGCTGGCGCTGCTCGAGGCCCGCAGCTTCCGCGAGCTGATCGAGGTGGCGACCACCGACCTCGCGGTGCGTCTCGACGTGGACGTGGCGGTCCTCGCCGTCGAGAATTCCGGGGGACTGCCCGATCGCACGGTATCCGGCATCCGTCTCCTGCAGCGGGGCGGGGTCGACCGGCTGATGGGGACGGAGCGCGACGTGGTGCTCAACGCCCACACCCGGGGCCGCAAGCTGCTCTATGGCGCGGCCACCGGCCTCGTCGCCTCGGAGGCGTTGTTGCGCCTGCACGCCAGCCCCGAGGCGCCCACCGGCCTGCTGGCCCTGGCATCGCGCGAGGGCGGCCGGTTCGATTCCGGCCAGGGGACCGAGCTCCTGGGGTTTCTCGCCCGCACCCTGGAGCTGTGCATCCGCACATGGCTGGGGCTGCCCCGATCCTAGCCCTTCCGGGCCGTCTGCCCCTCGATCCCGCGCTGCGCGCCGCCATCGACGATTGGGCGGCGTGGCTCGCCCACGAGCGGCGCGCCTCCCCGCACACGCTCGCCGCCTACGGGCGCGACCTCGCCGATTTCCTCGAGTTCATGACCATGCATGCAGGCGGCCCCCTGGGCCTCGCGACCCTGGCCACGCTCCGGCTCGCGGATTTCCGGAGCTGGCTCGCCGCCCGGGCGAACCGCGGGCTGGCGCGGTCCTCGACGGCGCGGGCGCTGTCGACGGTGCGCGGCTTCTTCCGGCGCCTCGAGAAGGCGGGGACCATCCACAACCCGGCGCTGGGCGCGCTCAGGAGCCCGCGCCTGCCCACGGCCCTGCCCCGCGCCCTGAGCGAGGCCGAGGCCATGGCGGCGCTGGCGGCGGCGGCGGAAATGGGGGGAGAACCCTGGGTCGCCAAGCGCGACGCGGCGATCCTGACGCTCCTCTACGGCGCCGGTCTGCGCATCGGCGAGGCTTTGGGGCTCGACCGGCGCGACGCGCCGGCGGGCCCCGCCATGCGCGTCACCGGCAAGGGCGGCAAGGAGCGAGTGGTGCCGCTGCTGGCGGTGGTGGTCGAGGCGATCGCCGACTACCTGGACGCCTGCCCGCACCGGCTGGGACCCGGGGACCCGCTGTTCGTCGGCAAGCGTGGGCGCCGGCTGCAGGCCGGCCAGGTGCAGGCGACGGTGCGCCGCCTGCGGCGCGCGCTCGGCCTGCCGGAGACGGCGACGCCCCACGCGTTCCGCCACTCCTTCGCCACCCACCTCCTGGCCGGCGGCGGCGACCTGCGCGCCATCCAGGAGCTCCTCGGTCACGCCTCGCTGTCGACCACCCAGCGCTACACGGCGGTGGACACCACGCGCCTCGCCGAGGTCTACGACGCCGCCCACCCCCGGGCGCGGCGCCGGAGCCCGGCCGCATCCTAGGAATCGGATCGGGTCGGCGGACGCTTCCCGCCGGAAGCGTTCCCGAATATCTCGCCGCGCGCGATGGCGCCGGCGCGCGCCTCGGCGTGCTCGAAGATCCTGGCGTATCTGGGATAGCGCCGTCGCAGGCGCTGCTTGAGGAGCCGGAAGCGCGGCTGCGCCCGGGCCAGCAGGATCAGCCCCACCAGCAGGAACAGGATGCCCTGGAGCACCGGCAGGAACAGGCCCAGCACGCCCAGCACCAGGAACACCCAGCCCGCGATCATGAGGAGCCTGCGCTTGGCGGCGAGGGTCACGGCCCGATCCCTCGCTCAGATGTGGATGGCGCGCCTCGCCACCCCGAGGGCCGCCTCCTTGACCGCCTCGTTCAGGGTGGGATGGGCGTGGCAGGTCCGGGCGACGTCCTCGGCCGAGGCCCCGAACTCCATGGCGAGCGCGAGCTCGGCGATCAGCGTCCCGGCGTCGGCGGCGACGATATGGACGCCGAGCACCCGGTCGGTCCTGGCGTCGGCGAGGATCTTGACGAATCCGTCGGGCGTGGCGTTGGTGCGCGCCCGCGAATTGGCCATCATCGGGAACCGTCCCGCCCGGTACTCGATCCCCGCGGCCTTGAGCTCCTCCTCGGTCCGGCCCACCGCGGCGACCTCGGGGAAGGTATAGACGACGCTGGGGATGGCGTCGTAGTTCACGTGTCCCGACTGGCCGGCGATGATCTCGGCCGCCACCTCCCCCTCGTCCATGGCCTTGTGGGCCAGCATGGGGCCGGCGATGGCATCGCCGATGGCATAGACCCCCTCGACGCTGGTGCGGAAATGGCCGTCGGTCTTGATCCGGCCCTTGTTGTCGCGCTCGACGCCGATACCCGCGAGGCCGAGACCTTCGGTGTGGGGCACGCGCCCGACCGCGACCAGCACCACGTCGCAGGTCATGGTCTCCTCGGCGCCCCCCTTGGCGGGCGATAGGGTCAGCGTCACGCCCTTGGCCGCGGCCCTGGCGGCGGTGACCTTGGTGCCGAGGCGGAACTGGATTCCCTGCTTGCCCAGCAGGCGATGCATCTGCCGTGCGACCTCGCCGTCCATGGCGGGCAGGATGGAGTCCAGGAACTCGATCACCGTGACCTCGGCACCGAGGCGCCGCCACACCGAGCCCATCTCGAGACCGATATAGCCGCCGCCGATGACGACGAGGTGCTCGGGGACGCCGGGGAGCGAGAGCGCGCCGGTCGAGGACACGATGCGCGTCTCGTCGATCTCGATGCCGGGAAGGCGCGCCGTCTCCGAGCCGGTGGCGATGAGGATGGCCTTTGCCCGATAGGTCTCGGCCTCGCCCGTCTCGGGGGTGACGGCGACCTCGCCCTTGCCCTTGATGGCCGCCGTGCCCCTGAGCCAGGTGACCTTGTTCTTCCTGAACAGGCCCTCGACGCCTTTCGTGAAGCCTTCCACGACCTTGTCCTTGCGCGCCATCATGGCGGCGAGGTCGGCCGTGACCTCCCCGGTCCTGATCCCGTGCTCGGCCAAGCCGTTGCGGGCCTCGGCCAGGAGCTCGGTCGAGTGCAGGAGCGCCTTGGAAGGGATACAGCCGACGTTCAGGCAGGTGCCGCCCAGCGTCGCCCGCTTCTCGACGCAGGCGGTCCTGACCCCCAGCTGGGCGGCGCGGATGGCGGCCACGTAGCCGCCCGGCCCCGAGCCGATGACGATGAGGTCGAAGGCATCGGCGCCGCCGGCCATGTCACACGCCCAGCAGGACGCGCTCGGGCGTCTCCACGCAGTCCTTGACGCGCACCAGGAAACGCACGGCCTCGCGCCCGTCGACCAGGCGGTGATCGTAGGACAGCGCCAGATTCATCATGGGCCGGACCTCGACCCCGTCGCCGACGGCCACCGGGCGCTTGTGGATCGCGTGCATGCCGAGGATTCCCGACTGCGGCGGGTTGAGGATCGGGGTCGAGAGCAGCGAGCCGTAGATGCCGCCATTGGTGATGGTGAAGGTGCCGCCGGACAGCTCCTCGATGGCGAGCTTGCCGTCCCGCGCGCGACCGGCGAGATCGGCGATCTCGGTCTCGATCTCGGCGAACGACTTGGCATCGGCGTCGCGCAGCACGGGCACCACCAGACCGTGATCCGTGGCGACGGCGACGCCGATGTCGTAATGGTTCTTGTAGACGATATCCTCGCCGTCGATCTCGGCGTTGACCTCGGGGATCTCCTTCAGGGCCACGATGCAGGCCATCACGAAGAACGACATGAAGCCGAGCTTGACGCCGTGCCTGGCGGTGAAGGCGTCCTGCAGCTTGGCCCGCAGCGCCAGGACCGCGCTCATGTCCGCCTCGTTGAAGGTGGTCAGCATGGCGGCGGTGTTCTGCGCCTCCTTGAGGCGTTCGGCGATGCGCCGGCGCAGGCGGGTCATCCGCACCCGCTCCTCGCGCGGCCCGGTCTCGCGGGGGGGCGCCGGGCGCGCGGTCGCGGGCGGCGGCGCAGCCTCATCGCCCGGCCCGGCGGGGCGCGCCTCCAGATAGGCGAGCACGTCGCCCTTGGTGAGCCGGCCGTCCTTGCCCGTCGCCGGGATGTCGGCGGGGTCGAGACCGTTGTCCTCGATCAGCTTGCGCACGGCGGGCGGGAGCGGCATGTCCGCGGCCGTGGCCTCCGCCTTGCGTTGCTCGGCCTTGGGCTTTTCCTCTGCCTTTGGCCTTTCCTCCGCCTTGGGTTCTTCCGCCGATCTCGGTTGATCCTTGGCTTCGTCCTTGTCGGCAGGTTTCTCTTTGTCCTCGGTCTTGGACTTCGCCGCCGCCTTGGCGCCGTCGTCGATGGTACCGAGCACGGCGCCGACCTCGACCTCGGCGCCGGCCTTGGCGGCGATCCGGGACAGGATACCGGCGGCCTGGGCATTCACCTCCACCGAGACCTTGTCGGTCTCGAGCTCGACCAGGGGCTCGTCCCGGGCCACGGCGTCGCCCTCGGCCTTGAGCCATTTGGCGACGGTGGCCTCGGTCACGGATTCGCCGAGCGCGGGGACGACGATCTCCACGGCCATGCTATTTCACCCCTGCCTTGCTGCGCCCGGCGTCCCCGCGGCCCGCCGCCGCCGCCCTGGCCCGGACACGGGCGCGGGCGCGGGCGAGGTCCCCCGGCGCGCGCGCGCCGGCGCGGGGCGCCTGCCGGCCCGCGTCCTCGCGCACGGTGAGCGCGGCGTCGACGAGACGCGCCTGCTCCTCCAGGTGGCGCTTGAGGAGACCGGTCGCCGGCGCGGCGGATTCGGGCCGGCCGGCGTAGCCCGGGCGGCTCGCCGTGACGTCGAGGTCGCGGAGGAGATCCTCGATGCGCCGGTCCACATAGGCCCAGGCCCCCATGTTCCAGGGTTCCTCCTGGCACCACACCACGTCGGCGTTGCGGTACCTGGCAAGCTCCTGACCGAGGGAATTGATCGGGAACGGGTAGAGCTGCTCGAGGCGGACGATGGCCACGTCCTTGATGCCGCGCTCAGCGCGCCCGGCCAGAAGATCGTAATAGACCTTGCCGCTGCACAGCACCACGCGCCGTACCTTGTCGTCGGGAACCAGCTTCTCCGTTTCGGGCAGGACGCGATGGAAGCAGGTGCCGGGCCCCATCTCCGCCAGCGTCGAGACGCACAGCTTGTGGCGCAGGAGCGACTTCGGGGTCATCACGATAAGCGGCTTGCGGAAGTTGCGCCGGACCTGGCGGCGGAGAACATGGAAATAGTTGGCGGGCGTGGTGCAGTTGACCACCTGCCAGTTGTCCTCGGCCGAGCTCTGGAGATAGCGCTCGAGCCGGGCCGAGGAGTGCTCGGGCCCCTGGCCCTCGTAGCCGTGGGGCAGCAGCATGACGAGGCCCGACATGCGCAGCCACTTGCTCTCGCCCGCAGCGATGAACTGGTCGATCACCACCTGGGCGCCGTTGGCGAAATCCCCGAACTGGGCCTCCCACAGCACCAGGGAATTGGGATCGGTTATGGAATAGCCATACTCGAATCCCAGCACCGAGGCCTCCGAGAGTGGGCTGTCGATGATCTCGACCAGGGCCTGGCCGGGATCGAGGTTGGCGAGCGGCACGTAGCGCTCCTCGGTTTCCTGGTCCACCAGCACGGCATGGCGCTGGGAGAAGGTGCCGCGCCCGGAGTCCTGGCCGGACAACCGGACCTGCGTGCCCTCGATCAGGAGCGTGCCGAAGGCAAGCGCCTCGGCGGTGGCCCAGTCGACGCCCTCGCCGCTCCGGAACACGTCCCGCTTGCCCTTGAACTGGCGCTCGATGCGGGGATGGATGTTGAAGCCCTCGGGCACCCGGATGAGGCCCTCGCCCACCTTCCGCAATTGGTCCAGGGCGACCGCCGTTTCGCCGCGGCGGTGCTCGCCCGAGGCCACCTCGAAGCCCTTCCACGCGCCCTCGAGCCAGTCGGCCTTGTTGGGCTTGAAGCTCCTGGAGGCCTCGAAGTCCTCCTCCAGCCGCCGGCGGAAATCGGCGATCTCCTTCTCCGCCTCCGCCTCGGTCAGGACGCCCTCGGCGATCAGGGTCTTGGCGTAGAGGTCGACGACCGTGGGATGCTCCGAAATGCGCCGGTACATGGTCGGTTGGGTGAAGAAGGGCTCGTCGCCCTCGTTGTGCCCGAAGCGGCGGTAGCAGAACATGTCGATCACCACGTCCTGCTTGAATTTCGCGCGGTATTCGGTGGCAAGGCGCGCGACGTGGACCACCGCCTCGGGATCGTCGCCGTTGACGTGGAAGATGGGGGCCTGGACGCCCTTGGCGACGTCCGAGGGATAAGGCGACGAACGGCCGTAGACCGGCGAGGTGGTGAAGCCGATCTGGTTGTTGACGATCAGGTGCACCGTTCCGCCCGACCGATAGCCCTTGAGATCGGAGAACGTGAACGTCTCGTGCACGAGGCCCTGGCCGATGAAGGCCGCGTCCCCGTGGATGAGCACGCCCATGACCTTCTCGCGCACGAAGTCCCGGCACAGGTTCTGCTTGGCCCGCACCCGGCCCACCACCACCGGGTCCACCGCCTCCAGGTGGGACGGGTTCGCGTTCAGCGAGAGGTGAAGGGCGCGGCCGTCGAACTCGCGGTCCCCGGAGGTGCCCAGGTGGTACTTCACGTCGCCGGATCCCTGCACGTCCTCGGGATGGGTGGCGCCGCCCTGGAATTCCGAGAAGATGGCGGTGAACGGCTTGCCCATGATGTTGGCGAGCACGTTGAGCCGGCCTCGATGGGGCATGCCGAGCACGATCTCCTCCACGCCGAGCCGGCTCGCGCTGTGGATGATCTCCTCCAGCGCCGAGATGGCGGCCTCGGCGCCGTCGACCCCGAACCGCTTGGTTCCGGTGTATTTCACGTTGAGGAAGCGCTCGAACTCCTGGGCGCGCACCAGATGCCGGAAGATGTAGCGTTTCTCCTCGCTGGTGAAGCGGGGGCGGTTGCGGGTGCCCTCGACGCGTTCCTGGATCCACGCCTTCTCCTCAGGCACCTGGATGTGCATGAACTCGACGCCGACCTTGCTGCAGTAGGTTTCGCGCACGACCTCAAGGATCTGGCGGAGTGTCGCGGTCTCCAGCCCGAGCACGCGGTCGATGAAGATGGGGCGGTCGAGGTTCGCTTCGCCGAATCCGTAGGTGGCGGGATCGAGCTCGGGATGGGTTCCCACCTGCTCCAGCTTCAACGGGTCGAGATCGGCCATGAGGTGGCCGCGCACCCGATAGGCGCGGATCATCATCAGGGCACGGATCGAATCCAGCGTAGCCGCCCGCACCGCGCCCTCGGGCGCGGGCGCGGCCGCCGCCGCCCGGGCGGGGGATGCGGCGGCGCCGGAGAGCCCGCCGTTGACGGGCGGACGCGCCGAGCGCGGCGCCCAGCTTGCGCCCTCGATCCCCTTGAGCGCGTCGGCGGCGCCGTCCTCGAGGCCGGCGAAGAACCTCGCCCAGTCGGCGTCCACCGACGAGGGGTTCCTGAGGTAGCGCGCGTAGAGATCCTCGATGAAGGCCCGGTTGGCCCCGAACAGGAAGGTGGGTTCCTCGAAATGCGATGCCATGTCACCAAGCGGCCCGTGCCGCCCTCTCCGAATTCCGCCGGTTCCGGTCGTCCCAATGGCCGGTTAGCAGATTAGCGCTAATTAATGCTTAGTCCACCGCTTCAGCGCTTCAAGGCCTTGGCCATGGTGCTGCCGAGGGCCGCCGGCGACTGGGCGACCCGGATGCCGGCCGATTTCAGCGCCTCGATCTTATCCCCGGCGCCGCCCTTGCCGCCCGCGATGATGGCCCCGGCATGGCCCATGCGGCGGCCGGGCGGCGCGGTGAGGCCGGCGATGAAGCCGACCATGGGCTTGCGCCGCTTCGACGCCTTGTAGTAGGCGGCGGCGTCCTCCTCGGCGGTCCCGCCGATCTCTCCGATCATGATGATCCCGTCTGTCTCGTCGTCACCGAGCAGCAATTCGAGGCAGTCGACGAAGCTGGTCCCGGTGACCGGATCCCCGCCGATGCCGATGCAGGTAGTCTGTCCCAGCCCCGCGGCCGTGGTCTGGGCCACCGCCTCATAGGTAAGCGTCCCCGAGCGCGATACAATACCGACCCGCCCGCGGGCATGGATGTGGCCCGGCATGATCCCGATCTTGCACTCCCCCGGGGTGATCACCCCGGGGCAGTTGGGGCCGATCAGCCGGGTCCGGGAGCCCTCCAGCGCCCGCTTCACCCGCACCATGTCGAGGATCGGGATGCCCTCGGTGATGCACACCACCAGCGGCACGCCGGCGTCGATCGCCTCGAGGATGGCGTCGGCGGCGAAGGCCGGCGGCACGTAGACGGCCGAGGCGTTGGCCCCCGTCTCCGCCACGGCCTCGGCGACGGTGTCGAAGACCGGAAGGTCGAGGTGCGTGGTCCCGCCCTTGCCGGGCGTCACGCCACCGACCATGCGGGTGCCGTAGGCGATGGCCTGCTCGGAATGGAAGGTGCCCTGGGACCCGGTGAAGCCCTGGCAGATGACCTTGGTCCTCTGGTCGACCAGAACCGCCATCAGCCGGCGTCCTTGACCTGCTTCACGATCTTCTGGGCGGCAGCGGCGAGGTTGTCGGCGGAGACGATGGCGAGGCCGGAGTCGTTGAGGATCTTCTTGCCGAGCTCGACATTGGTACCCTCGAGCCGCACCACCAGGGGCACGTGCAGGCTGACCTCGCGGGCGGCGCCCACCACGCCGTCGGCGATCACGTCGCAGCGCATGATGCCGCCGAAGATGTTGACGAGGATGCCCTCGACGTTGGGGTCCGACAGGATCAGCTTGAATGCCGTGGTCACCCGCTCCCGCGTGGCGCCGCCGCCGACGTCGAGGAAATTGGCGGGCTCTCCGCCGTAGAGCTTTATGATGTCCATGGTCGCCATGGCGAGGCCGGCGCCGTTGACCATGCAGCCGATATTGCCGTCGAGCTTGATGTAGTTGAGATCGTGCTTGGAGGCCTCGAGCTCGGCGGGGTCCTCCTCGTCCTCGTCGCGCAGCTCGACGATGTCGGGGTGGCGGAACAGGGCGTTGTCGTCGAAATTCATCTTGGCATCCAGCGCCAGCACCTCGCCCCCCCGGGTCACGATCAGGGGGTTGATCTCGGCCAGCGATGCATCGAGGCCGACGAAGGCGTCGTAGAGCCCCAGCATCAACTTGACGGCGCCCTTGACCTGGTCCCCCGAGAGCCCGAGCCGGAAGGCCAGCCGGCGGGCATGGAACGGCTGCATGCCGGTGGCCGGATCGATGGCGACCATGAAGATGCTGTCGGGCGACTTGGCCGCCACCTCCTCGATGTCGACGCCGCCCTCGGTGGAACCCATCATGGTGACGCGGCCGCTGGCACGATCCACCAGAATCCCGAGGTAGAGCTCGCGGACGATGCGGCAACCCTCCTCGACGTAGACGCGCTTGACCTCGCGGCCGCCCGGGCCGGTCTGGCGGGTGACGAGGCGCATGCCGATCATCTTCTTGGCGGCGGCGGTGACGTCCTTCACCGACTTGACGACCTTGATGCCGCCGGCCTTGCCGCGCCCGCCGGCGTGGATCTGGGCCTTGACGACCCAGGTCGTCCCGCCCAGCTCCTTGGCCACCTTCTCGGCCTCCCGGGCGGTATAGGCGACGCCCCCCCGGGGGACGGCGACGCCATATTTGGCGAGCAGGCGCTTGGCCTGATATTCGTGAATATTCATGACGGCTGTGTTCGCGTGCGACCCCCTGCCCGCGGGAACTCGGCGGAGGGAGGGCTAATGTAACACCCGTTGGGCCGTTGGCAACCGTTAAGCCCGGCCGGACTCCGGCCCGGGCCCGCCCCTATTTCCCCGCCCGGGTCCGTGCCCGCGGCCCGGCCTTGCCCTTGCGCTTGAGCTTGGCGAGGTCGCGGGCAAGCCCGCGCACGGCGGCGACCGACTTGGAGAACGCCGCCTTTTCCGCCGCCGACAGCGGGATCTCGACGATGCGCTCGACCCCCTTGGCGCCGATCACCACGGGCACCCCCACATAGAGCCCCTTCACCCCGTATTCCCCGTTGAGGAACGCGGCGCAGGGGAGCAGCCGCTTCTTGTCCCTGAGGTAGGATTCGGCCATCTGGATGGCGGCGGAGGCGGGCGCGAAATAGGCCGAGCCGGTCTTGAGCAGGCCCACGATCTCGGCACCGCCGTCGCGGGTGCGCTGCACGATCTCCTCGATCCGTTTCGAGGTGGTCCAGCCCATCCTGACCAGGTCCGGCAGCGGGATGCCGCCCACCGCCGAATAGCGCGGCAGCGGCACCATGGAATCGCCGTGGCCGCCGAGCACGAAAGCGGTCACGTCCTCGACCGAGACGCCGAACTCCTCGGCGAGGAAGTAGCGGAAGCGGGCGGAATCGAGCACGCCGGCCATGCCGACCACGCGACGGGCGGGAAGGCGGGAGGCCTCGCGCATGACCCCCACCATGACGTCCAGCGGATTGGTGATGACGATGACGAAGGCCTGGGGGCAGTAGGTCCGGATCGCCTTGCCCACGGTCTCGACGATCCCGGAATTGATGCCCAGCAGATCGTCGCGGCTCATGCCCGGCTTGCGGGCCACCCCGGCGGTGACGATCACCACGTCGGCGCCGCGGATGGCGCCGTAGGAATTCGCTCCCTTGAGCGCCGCGTCGAAGCCCTCGATGGGACCGGACTGGGCGAGATCCAGCGCCTTGCCCTGGGGCATGCCCTCGACGATGTCGAACAGGACGACGTCGCCCAGCTCCTTGAGCCCGGCGAGATGGGCGAGGGTGCCGCCGATATTGCCGGCGCCGATGAGGGCGATCTTGCTGCGGGCCATCGAGCTCCCCTTGGTTGCGGAAAAGCGGTCACGGGGACGGCGTGGTTACTAGCCCGATTCGCGCCGGGGAGCAAGCCGGGGCCACCGCGCCCGCACTCAGCCCCCGTAATCGAGGCCGATATCGACGGCGGGCGCCGACTGGGTCATGCGGCCGGACGAGATGAAATCGACGCCGGTGGACGCCTTCTCGCGCACGGTCTCCAGGGTCACGCCGCCCGAGCACTCGATCTTGCAGCGCCCGGCGACGATCTCGACGGCCTTCCTGAGGTCGTCGACCCCCATATTGTCGAGCAGGATCATGTCGGTGCCGACCTCGGCCGCCTCGCGCACCTGCTCCAGGGTGTCGCACTCGACCTCGATCACCGTCAGCGCCGGGGTGGCGCGCCGCGCGCGCTCCACCGTGGCGGTGAGGCTCCCGGCGGCGGCGATGTGGTTGTCCTTGATCAGCACGCCGTCATCGAGGCGGAGGCGGTGGTTGCGTGCGCCCCCCACGTAGCTCGCGTATTTCGCGAGGCTGCGCAGGCCGGGGATGGTCTTGCGGGTGTCGAGCAGGGTGCAGCCGGTGCCCTCCACCGCCTCGGCATACCGGCGCACGGTGGTGGCGATCCCGGACAGGTGCTGCAGGATGTTGAGGGCCGTGCGCTCGGCCGCCAGCACCGCGTGGGCATCGCCCTCGACGGTGGCGAGCACGGTGCCCTTGGCGACCTTGTCGCCGTCCTTCGCCCGGCGCTCGAACTTGAGCTCCTGGCTGAGGCGCCGGAAGGCGAGCCCGGCGATGTCGAGACCGCAGACCACCAGGTCCTGGCGGGCCGCCATCGACGCCTTGAGCGCGGTCCCCGCCGGGATCGTGATGTTGGTGGTCAGGTCCCCGCGGCCGATGTCCTCGGCCAGCGCCCGGGTGATGAAGTCGTCCACTTCCTGGCGGTGGAGCTGCATGGCTGCCTCGTCGGTTCACCGTCTCGCGGCCCGCCCCGTCCCTACTGGGTGCCGGGCACGGGAATCTCGATCTTCACGCCGCGGCCCATTTTCCTGCACCGCTCGTAGACGTGCTGGGCGATGGCCAGGTCCGAGGCCGCCGTGCCGTTGTTGTTGGCGTGGTAGGTGATCTGCTCGTCCGAGGTGCGGCCCGGGTGCGTACCGGTGAGGATCTCGCCGAGCTCGACGATCTTGTCCCAGGTGATGACGCCGGCCTCGATGGGCTCGATCAGCCCCGCCTGCTGGTCCTGAACCACCGATTCGCGCCAGTTGGTGACGATGAAGGCGGCCCGCTCGCAGGTGCGGTCGTCGTTCTCCCGCCGACCCTTGGCGAGCCATCCGCCCTTGACCAGCGCGTTGTTGGAGCCGACCACGGTGATCACGTGCTGGCCGGGCTCGAGCCAGTCGCCGTCGAACACCGGCACGTTGGAATTGGTGGCGCAGATGACGATGTCGGCGCCGCGGCACACCTCGCGCGGGTCGGCAAGGTTCTCGAACTCCGCGTCCACCAGCGGCTCCAGCCTCTCGATGAATTTGCGGCGGTTGTCGGGATTTCGGCTGAAGATGCGGAATTTCCGGATGGGGCGCTCCTCGGCGCAGGCGATCACCTTGTGCAGCGCCTGGCCGCCGGTGCCGTAGACGCCACAGACCTCGGAATCCTTGCGCGCCATGTGGCGAATGCCGACGCCGGTGGTCGCCGCCGTGCGCAGCGCCATCACCGAGGAGAACCCGACCCTCTTCTCGGTGATCTCGCCCACCAGGATGGCGTTGAGGTGGCTGGTCTTGGCATCCCACAGCAGGTACACCGGATGCTCGCGGTAGGGATAGACCTGGTTGTCGGGGTCGTGGGAGACGGATTCGGCGCGGGTCAGCGATCCGATCACGCCGAGGGAATCGATTCCGCCGGGGAAGTTGGAGACCCTGACCCCGTCGGGCGAATGCACCCGGCGGCGCGGGGCGTTGATCAGGGGGAACCTGGTGGCGTCGGCATAGCCCCGCTCGACCAGGTCGATGGCCTCCTTCATGCTCACCACGTCCTTGACGTCGGACGGTCCGAGGAACAGGACCGTATTCACGTTGGCGCCGTCGTTCATGATCGTTCCACCCTTCACATCGCGTTGAGCAGCCGGAGCGCCGCCGCGTTGGATTCGGTATCGGCCGTGGCGTCGTAGTTGGCGCGGCCCTTGCCGGTGAAGCCGTGGCCGATGCCGGGATAGACGCGGATCTCGACCCCCGCCTTGCCGCCGAGCGCGGCCTTGATGGCCTCGATCTCGGCCATCGGCACCACCGGGTCCTTGTCGCCCACGTGGATGGACAGGGGACAGGAGAGTCGGTCGGCCTCGGCGAGGTGATGGCCGATGCCGACGCCGTGGAACGCGACCGCGGCGTCGACCCCGAGGCGCGTTCCCGCCAGGAAAGCATAGCGGCCGCCGAAGCAGTAGCCGAACACGGCCACCTTGCCGTTGCAGCGGGGCGACGCGCGCAGGGCCGCGACCGCGTCGGCGAGATCCTTGACGCCCTGCTCGATGTCGAAAGCCTCCGAGCGCTGGACCGCCTTCTCGCGCTCGGCGCCCTCGCGTCCCAGCGTGCCGGGGATGGTGCGCCAGAACAGATCGGGGGTGACGACGACGAAGCCCTTGGCGGCGTAATCGCCCATGATGTCGCGGGTGCCGCCCTCGATGCCGAAGATGGGCGGCACGATCACGACGGCCTTGGCCGGCGTGGCCCCGGGCCAGGCGATCTCCGCCGGCATGGCGCCGCCGTCGGAGGTGGGAATGGCGAAGGGCTCCGTCATTGCCGCTCCCTCGTGGATCGCCCTCGCCACCCGACGGCGACTCAGCGCCGCTCCACCATCAGCTTCTTGATCTCGCCGATGGCCTTGGCCGGGTTCAGTCCCTTGGGGCAGGCGCTGGTGCAGTTCATGATGGTATGGCAGCGATAGAGGCGGAACGGGTCCTCCAGCTGATCGAGTCGCTCCCCGGTGTGCTCGTCGCGCGAATCGACGATCCAGCGATAGGCCTGGAGCAGCACGGCGGGGCCGAGGAAGCGGTCGCCGTTCCACCAGTAGCTGGGGCACGAGGTCGAGCAGCAGAAGCACAGGATGCACTCCCACAGCCCGTCGAGCTCCTTGCGCTCCGCCGGGCTCTGCAGGCGCTCGCCGGTGGGCGGCGGGGATTCGGTCTTGAGCCACGGCTCGATGGCCGCGTACTGGGCATAGACGGTATTGAGGTCGGGCACCAGATCCTTCACCACCGGCAGGTGGGGCAGCGGGTAGACCTTGGCGTCGCCCTTGATCTCGTCGATGGGCTTGGTACAGGCCAGCGTGTTGGTGCCGTCGACGTTCATGGCGCAGGATCCGCACACGCCCTCGCGGCAGGACCGACGGAAGGTCAGGGTCGAATCGGTCTCGTCCTTGATCTTGATGAGGGCGTCAAGGACCATCGGCCCGCAGGCCTCGAGGTCGACCTCGTAGGAATCGAGCCGCGGATTGCCGCCGCCGTCCGGGTCCCAGCGGTAGACCTTGAAGGTCTTGACGGCCTTGGCCCCTTCCGGGGCCTTGAAGGTCTTGCCCTCGGTGACCTTGGAATTGGCGGGGAGCGCGAACACTGCCATGGGGACGGTCCTTCGGCCTCGGGCTAGTAGACCCGCTCCTTGGGCGGGATGGTCTCGATCTCGTCGGTCAGTGTATTCAGATGGACCGGCCGGTAGGCAAGGCGCACGTCGTGGGCGCCGTCGAGATAGGCGACGGTGTGCTTGAGCCAGGTCTCGTCGTCGCGCGCGGGATGGTCCTCGCGGGCGTGGGCGCCGCGGCTCTCGGTGCGGGCCTCCGCCGAATGGAGGGTCACCACCGCCTGGGCCATCAGGTTCTCGAGCTCGAGGGCCTCGGCGAGGTCGGAGTTCCAGATCAGCGAGCGGTCGTTCACGCGGATGTCGGAAAGCGATTCGGCACAACGGTCGATCAGCGCGCAGCCCTCGGCCAGGACCTCGGAGGTGCGGAACACGGCGCACTTGCTCTGCATGGTCCGCTGCATCTCGACGCGGATCTCCGCCGTCGGGCGCGCGCCGCCGGCGTGGCGCAGCCGGTCGAGGCGGGCGATGGCGCCTTCGCCCGCGGATCTGGGCAGTCTCATCGGGGACGCGCCCGGCTTGACGATCTCGGCGGCGCGCAGCGCGGCCGCCCGCCCGAACACGATGATATCCAGGAGCGAGTTGCAGCCGAGCCGGTTGGCGCCGTGGACCGACACGCAGGCCGCCTCGCCGATGGCCATGAGGCCGGGGACGACGCGGTCGGGATCGTCCCCGGTCGGGTCGATCGCCTCGGCGTGATGGTTGGTGGGGATGCCGCCCATGTTGTAGTGGACCGTCGGCAGCACCGGAATCGGCTCCCTGGTCACGTCGACGCCGCCGAAGATCCTGGCGGTCTCGGAGATGCCGGGCAGGCGCTCGTGGAGGAGGTCGGGATCGAGGTGCTCGAGATGCAGGTGGAGGTAGTCCTTGTTGGGCCCGACGCCGCGGCCCTCGCGCATCTCCAGGATCATGGAGCGGCTGACCACGTCGCGCGAGGCGAGATCCTTCACGGTGGGGGCGTAGCGCTCCATGAAGCGCTCGCCCTCGGCGTTGGTGAGATAGCCGCCCTCGCCTCTTGCCCCTTCCGTGATGAGGCAGCCCGAGCCGTAGATGCCGGTGGGATGGAACTGGACGAACTCCATGTCCTCGAGCGGCAGCCCGGCGCGCAGCACCATGCCGTTGCCGTCGCCGGTCGAGGTGTGGGCCGAGGTGCACGAGAAATAGGCCCGGCCGTAGCCGCCGGTGGCGAGGATGGTGCGCTGGGCGCGGAAGCGATGCAGGGTCCCGTCCTCGAGGTTGAGGGCGATGACGCCGCGGCAGGCCCCTTCGGCGTCCATGATGAGGTCGAGGGCGAAATACTCGTTGAAGAACAGCGCGTGATGCTTGACCGCCTGGCCATAGAGCGTGTGCAGAATGGCATGGCCGGTGCGGTCGGCGGCCGCACAGGTGCGCTGTGCCTGCGGCCCCTCGCCGAAGCGGGTGGTCATGCCGCCGAAGGGGCGCTGATAGATGCGCCCGTCCTCGGTGCGCGAGAACGGCACCCCCCAGTGCTCGAGCTCGTAGACGGCGGCAGGCGCCTCGCGGCACAGATATTCGATCGAATCCTGGTCGCCGAGCCAGTCGGTGCCCTTCACCGTGTCGTACATGTGCCAGCGCCAGTC
>DASWKZ010000263.1:0-1690 GCA_036396355.1 Alphaproteobacteria bacterium | reverse complement strand
GCCATGACCTTCGCGGCGATCGCGAGCCTGCGCGAGCAGCCGGACCTCGCGGCCGAGTGGGAGCCGCCGCTGCGCGCCGCCGGCTACGACCCGCGCGGAGGGCCGGTCCGGCAGAAGCACGCCGCCGGCATGGGCATGGCGATGACCGAGAAGCAGGGCGGCTCGGACGTGCGCGCCAACACCACCCGGGCGGTCGCGCAATCGGGACGAGGCGGCGGCGGGCCGGGCGGCGGCTATCACCTGACCGGGCACAAGTGGTTCTGCTCCGCCCCCATGTCGGACGGCTTCCTCACGTTGGCCCAGGCCGAGGACGGGCTCTCCTGCTTCCTGGTGCCGCGCTGGCTGGAGGACGGCACGCGCAACCGTTTCTTCATCCAGCGTCTCAAGGACAAGCTCGGCAACCGCTCCAACGCCTCGGCCGAGATCGAGTACCGCGACACCTTGGCGCGCATGGTGGGCGCGCCGGGCCGCGGCGTGGCGGTGATCCTCAAGATGGTGCAGCTGACCCGGCTCGACGTGTCGATCTGCTCGGCGGCGCTGATGCGCCGGGCGCTCATCGAGGCCTTGCACCACGCCGCCCACCGCCGCGCCTTCCAGAAGACGCTGATCGATCAGCCGCTGATGGCGAACCAGCTGGCCGACCTGGCGCTCGAGAGCGAGGCGGCGACGCGCCTGGTGCTGCGCCTGGCGCGGGCGTTCGACCGGGCGGCGGCGGACGCCGGCGAGCGGGCCTTCGCGCGGACCGCCACGCCGGTCGTCAAGTACTGGCTGGCCAAGCGCGCCCCCGGCCTGGTGTTCGAGGCCATGGAGGTCCTGGGGGGCAACGCCTACGTCGAGGACTCGGTCCTGCCGCGGCTCTACCGCGAGGCGCCGGTCAGCGCCATCTGGGAGGGCTGCGGCAACGTGATCTGCCTCGACATGCTGCGCGCGCTCGCGAAGGAGCCCGAGGGGGCGGCGGCGTTCCTCGGCGAGCTCGATCTGGCGAAGGGCGCCGACCGGCGGCTCGACGGCGCCGTCGCCGAGCTCGGCCGGGACCTCGGCCGCACGGGGAGCCGCGCCGCGGCGGAGGAGGCGGGCGCGCGGCGGCTGGTCGAACGGATGGCGCGGACGCTCGAGGCGGCGCTGATGCGGCGGCACGCCGCACCCGAGGCGGCCGACCACTTCTCGGCCGCCCGCCTCGACGGCGCGCCCGGCTGTTACGGCACCCTCGCCCCGGGCCCGGCGCTTCGAAGGATCGTCGAGGCGGCCCGGCCGGATCGGTGATCCGCGCGAGCGGCCGCCCTTGGCACCGGCTTGACAGGGCAGGGGGATAGGCCCTAAGTCTCGCGGGCCTCAGGATCCCATGGCGGGGTAGCTCAGCTGGTTAGAGCAGCGGAATCATAATCCGCGTGTCGTGGGTTCGAATCCCTCCCCCGCTACCAAACGAAACCAAGGCCTTAGCAGGACGCTGAGGCCTTTTCCTTGGCCGTCATGGTGCGTTTTGCGGCAAAGCCACGCCGTACCTCAATCAAGGTCTTCCTTGAATTTTGCGGAGGGCCCATCCCCCCTGCGGACGGGCGATCGCTCACGGCGGGCGGCGTTTGCGGGTATGAAGTCGCCCGGCCCCGTGATCGAGACGGGCCGGTGGCCCGGCAGGCGAGAGAGCACGGGATTCCCAAACGCTCTCGAACCCTCCCGGAGGATCCCAAGC
>DASWKZ010000262.1:0-4029 GCA_036396355.1 Alphaproteobacteria bacterium | reverse complement strand
AACTGGCTCATGCCGACATTGACCCACATGTTGTTGGTGCCGGTGAGGAGATAGGGATCGCGGGTGAGGCCCAGCGCGCTCACGTAATAGGCCGTGGCCAGGCGCTGGTCGGGCACGGTGACGTTGACGTGGCCGAGGTTGACGATGTTGCCGAGATCCTCGGCGGCGCGGTCGAAGCTCTTCTCGCTCATGGCGCTCTCCCTTCCGGGGCCTCGTTTTCCAATCGCTCTGGTTGCCCCGGCGCTTCCTTCATTTCGTCATGCGCGGGCTCGACCCGTTACAGTCCGGTCAAGACTCGTTCACTCCTCCCGTCATGCCCCGATTTATGCGGGGCATCCAGCTCACGCCAGCCTTTGGTAAAGGCCTTGCCAGTCCAGGTTGCTGCATTGAGCGTCCCCATGGGGCTTGCTGGTGAGGATTTAGATCGCGCCCTAGGCCCTCGAAGCTCGGTGACACCGCTGGATGCCCCGGACGTGAAGCTTGTCCTCGGGCCGGCCGTCGTGCGGAGCACGCGTTCGCATGACGGCCGGGCCCGTGGGCCGGGGCATGACGCCTCAAAAATACCACTAAACGCCTTCGCGCGCGTGATGCCCTCGAAGATCACCGCCGCGCCGCCTCACGCCGCGGGCGGGGGCTCTGGTGCGGTGGCGACGCCCTTCTCGGCCAGCACCTGCCGCAGCTCGCCCGACTGGTACATCTCGCGGATAATGTCGCATCCGCCCAGGAACTCGCCCTTGACGTAGAGCTGGGGGATGGTGGGCCAGCTGGAGAACGACTTGACGCCCTCGCGGATCTCGCCGTCGGCGAGCACGTCGATGCCCTTGAACTTCACCCCCATCAGCGACAGCACCTGGACGACGGTGGCCGAGAAGCCGCACATGGGTTGCACGGGGGTGCCCTTCATGAACAGGACGACGTCGTTGTCGGCGACCTCCTTGCGGATGCGGTCGTGTGCCGGATTGTCGCTCATCTCTCACCTCGTTCGGCCGTCGGGCCTTTCATGCGTTTCGTTCAGCCCGGGGTGCCGGTGCGCAGCGCCAGCGCGTGGAGATCGCCGCCCATACTCCCCCGCAGCGCGTCGTAGACCATCTGGTGCTGCTGGACCCGCGACTTGCCCGCGAACGCCGCCGAGACCACGTGGGCGGCATAATGGTCGCCGTCGCCGGCGAGGTCTTCGATATGGACCTCGGCGTCGGGCAGGGCGTCCTTGATCAGGCGCTCGATGCGGGCGGCTTCCATGGCCATGGATTGCGCTCCCCGCGGCTCAGGCCGCGGCCTCCGCGCCCATATAGGCGGGCAGCCAGCGTTCGTGGATGTCCTTCATATCGGCCACAGATATGGCCCCCGCGCCGGCGACTGTCAATGCGTCGCCCCCGGTGGCGCCGATCTCCACGGCCGGCACGCCGGCCGCCGCGGCCCGGGCGAGAAGCGCGCCGGCCTCGGCGGTGGTGACCAGATAGCGGCCCTGGTCCTCGCCGAACAGCCAGGCATGCAGCGGCCCGGCCCCGGCCGGCGGCGCGATGGCGGCCCCGATGCCCGACGCCATCGCCATCTCGGCCAGCGCCACCGCCAGCCCGCCCTCGGAGAGGTCGTGGCAGGCGGTCACCGCGCCGGATGAGATCCCTTCGCGCACGAAGTCGCCGTTGGCGCGCTCGGCGGCGAGGTCGACGGGCGGCGGCGCGCCGGCGCGCGATCCCGCCACCTCGCGCGCATAGGCCGAGCAGCCGAGATGGCCCCGGGTCTCGCCGATCAGCACGATGGCCTCGCCCGCGGCGGCGAAGGCGAGGGCGGTGCGGCGGGCGAGGTCCTCGATCAGGCCGACGGCGCCGATGACCGGCGTCGGCAGGATGCCCTTGCCGTTGGTCTCGTTGTAGAAGGAGACGTTGCCCGAGACCACCGGGAAGTCGAGCGCCAGGCAGGCCGCGCGCATGCCCTCGATGCAGCCCGCGAACTGGCCCATGATCTCGGGCTTCTCCGGGTTGCCGAAGTTGAGGTTGTCGGTGACGGCGAGCGGCCTCGCGCCGACGGCGGTGAGGTTGCGCCAGGCCTCGGCCACCGCCTGGGCGGCGCCGGCGGCCGGATCGGCGGCGCAGTAGCGGGGATTGCAGTCGGTGGTCAGCGCCAGCGCGCGTTCGGTGCCGTGGATGCGCACGATGGCGGCGTCGCCACCGGGCCTTCCCACCGTGTCGGCCATCACCATGTGGTCGTACTGCTCCCAGATCCAGCGCCTGGAGCAGAGATCGGGAGCGGCGAGCAGGGTGGCCAGAGCGGCCATGGCGTCGCTGGGCGGCGGCACGGCCTCCAGCGCCAGCGCCTTGGGCGCCGGCGTCGGCACGGTCGGGCGGTCGTAGACCGGCGCGGCCCGGGCCAGCGGATCGATGGGGAGGTCGGCGACGGTCTCGCCCCCCATGCGCAGCACCATGCGGCCGGTGTCCGTGAGCCGCCCGATCACGGCGAAGTCCAGCTCCCACTTGGCGAAGACGCGCCGCGCCGTCTCTTCCCTGGCCGGGTCGAGCACCATCAGCATGCGCTCCTGGCTTTCCGACAGCATGATCTCGTAGGCGGTCATGGCCGCCTCGCGCACCGGCACCCGGTCGAGGTCGAGCTCGACGCCGACGCCGCCCTTGGACGCCATCTCGAACGACGATGAGGTGAGCCCGGCCGCGCCCATGTCCTGGATGGCGATGATGGCGTCCTCGGCCATGAGCTCGAGGCAGGCCTCGATCAGCAGCTTCTCGGTGAAGGGATCGCCCACCTGCACGGTGGGGCGCCGGGCCTCGGCGGCGGCGTCGAACTCGGCCGAGGCCATGGTCGCGCCGTGGATGCCGTCGCGCCCGGTCTTGGAGCCCACATAGACCACCGGATTGCCGACGCCGCGCGCGCGCGCGTAGAAGATGCGGTCGGCGCGGGCGATGCCGACGGTCATGGCGTTGACCAGGATGTTGCCGTCGTAGCTCGCATCGAACTCGCACGACCCGCCCACCGTGGGCACGCCCACGCAGTTGCCGTAGCCGCCGATGCCGGCGACCACCCCGGCCACCAGATGCCGGGTCCTGGGGTGCTCGGGGCTGCCGAAGCGCAGCGCGTCGAGGTTGGCGATGGGCCGCGCCCCCATGGTGAAGACGTCGCGGAGGATGCCGCCGACGCCGGTGGCCGCGCCCTGATAGGGCTCGATGAAGGAGGGGTGGTTGTGGCTCTCCATCTTGAACACGCAGGCGAGGCCGTCGCCGATGTCGATCACGCCGGCGTTCTCGCCCGGCCCGCAGATCACCCAGGGCGCCTCGGTGGGCAGGCGCCTGAGCCATTTGCGCGAGGACTTATACGAGCAGTGCTCCGACCACATCACCGAGAAGATGCCGAGCTCGGTGAGGTTGGGCTCGCGCCCCAGGATCCCGCGGGCACGGTCGTACTCCTCGGGGCTGAGCCCGTGCTCGGCGACGAGATCGGGGGTGACGGCGGCGTCGGCGCTCATCGGGCGAATGCCTCCAGCAGCCCCTCGAACATGGGGCGCCCATCGGTGCCCGAGAGCAGGGGATCGGAGAGGCGCTCGGGGTGCGGCATCATGCCGAGCACGTTGCCGGATTCGTTCCAGATGCCGGCGATGTTGCCGAGGGAGCCGTTGGGATTGGCCTTCGCGGTCACGCTGCCATCGGGCTCCGCGTAACGGAACGCCACCCGGCCGTCGCCCTCGAGGCGGGCGAGGGTTTCCTCGTCGGCGAAGAAGTTGCCGTCGGCATGGGCCACCGGGATGCGGACGACCTGGCCCTCGGCGTAGCGCCCGGTGAAGGGCGCGCGCGCGGCCTCCACGCGCAAGTATACGTCGCGGCAGACGAAGCGGAGCGAGGCGTTGCGCATGAGCACGCCCGGCAGCAGCCCGGCCTCGGTCAGGATCTGGAAGCCGTTGCAGATGCCGAGCACGGCGACGCCGGCCGCGGCCCGGCGCCTGACCTCGGCGAGGATCGGCGAATGGGCCGCCATGGCGCCGGCGCGCAGGTAATCGCCGTAGGAGAAGCCCCCCGGCACCACGAT
>DASWKZ010000261.1:0-4802 GCA_036396355.1 Alphaproteobacteria bacterium | reverse complement strand
GCCGGTGAGCACCGCGATGTCCTGGAGCATGGCCTTGCGCCGGTCGCCGAAGCCGGGGGCCTTGACCGCCGCCACCTTGAGCCCGCCGCGCAGCTTGTTGACCACCAGCGTCGCCAGGGCCTCGCCCTCCACGTCCTCGGCCACGATCAGCAGCGGCTTGCCCGACTGCACCACCTTCTCCAGCAGGGGCAGGAGCGCCTGCAGGCCGGACAGCTTCTTCTCATGCAGCAGGATGTAGGGGTCCTCGAGCTCGACCTTCATCTTTTCGGCGTTGGTGATGAAGTAGGGCGAGAGGTAGCCGCGGTCGAACTGCATGCCCTCGACCACCTCGAGCTCGGTCTCGAGCGACTTGGCCTCCTCGACCGTGATCACGCCCTCGCGGCCGACGCGGTCCATGGCCTTGGAGATCATCTCGCCGATCTCGCGCTCGCCGTTGGACGAGATGGTGCCCACCTGGGCGATCTCCTGGCTGGTGCGTATCTTCTTGGACCGCTTCTTGAGGTCCTGGACCACGTGGTCGATGGCGAGGTCGATGCCGCGCTTCACGTCCATGGGGTTCATGCCGGCGGCCACCGCCTTGACGCCCTCGCGCACGATGGTATGGGCCAGGATGGTCGCCGTGGTGGTGCCGTCGCCGGCCTCGTCGTTGGTGCGGGCCGCGATCTCGCGCACCATCTGGGCGCCCATGTTCTCGAACCTGTCGGCGAGCTCGATCTCCTTCGCCACCGTCACCCCGTCCTTGGTGATGCGCGGGGCGCCGAACGACTTCTCCAGCACCACGTTGCGGCCCTTGGGGCCGAGCGTGATCTTGAGCGCGTTGGCCAGGATATCGATCCCCTTCAGCATCCGGGTGCGGGCGTCGGTCGAAAATCTGATGTCTTTGGCAGCCATCGTCTGGTTCTCCTCTCAGGACTCGAAGCGCGTCAGGCGGCCTTGCGCGCGCGCTTGTCGGGCTCGATGATGCCGAGGACGTCGCTCTCCTTCATGATGAGGAGCTCCTCGCCATCGATCCTCACCTCGGTCCCCGACCACTTCGCGAACAGAACCCGGTCGCCCTTCTTCACGTCGAGCGGGACGAGCTTGCCCTGTTCGTCGCGGCCCCCGGGACCGGTTGCCAGGACTTCGCCTTCCTGCGGTTTTTCCTTGGCGGTGTCGGGAATGATGATGCCGCCGGCGGTCTTATCCTCCTCGGCCACGCGGCGCACCAGGATCCGGTCATGCAACGGACGGAATGTCATCGCTCCATGCTCCCTTGCGTTCTAACCTGTTGAAATATAGGAATTCGCCGGTCTACTAGCACTCTCCTAAGAAGAGTGCCAAACCGATTCGAGCAAACAAATACGCAATGGGACCGAGCCTGTCAAGGGGGCTCGCGCGGGCCTGTCAGCAGTCCCGGCCCGCGGCTGCCAAGTCATTAAAATCATTGAGAGATTTAGATCCTCGTGGTCAAATTCCCAACCGGCAACCTGTGCCTTGCCGGACCGTGCCAAGTGGTGGAGGTGCCTGTCCATGCGTTACCGGCCGCGCAATTCCCTCGAACTTCAACTGCTCGGCTACCGCCTGGCCACGGCCGAAATCATCTATCGCATGCCCGATCACCTCGACCTGCTCCAGAGCTACATCTGGCAGGATTTCGACATCGCCCCCGAGTTTCCGGTGCTGCGCAGGTTCCTGGACTTCTGGTCCGCCAATCTCGACGGCCCCATCCACGCCGTGCGGGTGGCCAGCGCCTCCCTGGTCAAGCCGGCCGAGTTCCAGATGGTGGAGGACGGCCTGCGCCTCAACTGAGGCATCGGCGGGCCCCCGCCGCCGCTGCGCGGTGCCGGCGCCGGCCTTGCGTTCCCTCGGCGTGATTTCGTGCTAAGACTGCGCGAAAGCGCACGAAGCCGCCCCCGAGGAAATCCCGCCCCATGAAGCCGCCCGCGGCGCTCGCCCCCATCGTCAGCGTCTTCGGCCACCGCAACTACGCCCTGTTCATGGGGGGCATGTCGCCCCACCTCATCGGCACGTGGATGCAACGGGTCGCGGTCGGCTGGCTCGCCTGGGAGCTCACGCATTCGCCCACCTGGCTCGGCGTGATCGCCGCCGCCGACCTCGCGCCCGGCATGTTCATGGGGCCCATCGCCGGGGCCTATACCGACCGGGGCATTCCGCTCCGGCTGTCCAAGATCGCCCAGGCGCTCGCCTTCGCACAGGCCGCCGCGCTGGCGGCGCTCACGGCGCTGGGCTGGATGACCATCGAGGTACTGTTCCTGCTGGCGATGTTTATCGGCTTCGTCCAGCCCTTCGCCGCGACCGCGCGCCATGCCATCGTCCCGGCGACGGTGCCGCGCGCCGAGTTCGCCACCGCCATCGCCGTCGATTCGGCGCTCTTCAACGGCTCGCGCTTCATCGGCCCGGCCCTCGCGGGCCTGGTGGTCCCGGTGGCCGGGGTGGAGAGCGCGTTCGCCGCCAATGCGCTGAGTTGCCTGGTCTTCATCGGGGCGCTGGGGATGATGGACCTGCCCCCTCCGCAACGGCGGAGCCGCAAGGAGCGCCGCATTCTCGGCGACATCGCCGAGAGCCTCTCCTACGTGCGGGGCCATGTCGGCGTCGGCCCGCTGTTCGCGCTCCTGACGGTGGTGTCCCTCACTATCCGGCCGCTGCAGGACATGCTGCCGGGCTTCGCCGACGAGGTGTTCGCCGCGGGCATCGTCGGCCTCGCGTGGCTGACCTCGAGCATGGGGCTCGGCGCCACGGTCGGCGCCGCGTGGATCGCCCTGCGCGGCCGCCTCTCCGGACTCACCGCGGTGGCGATGGGGGGCGTCCTCGGTCTCGGGCTCGCGGTCCTCGGCTTCGTCGCCACCGGCGAGCTGGCCGTCGCCGTCATCGCCGGCACCCTCGCCGGGTTCGCCCTCAACATCATGTCCACCGGCACCCAGGCGCTGGTGCAGTCGGCGCTGACCGACGACCTGCGCGGCCGGGTGATGGGGCTCTACACCCTCATCTACCGGGGTCTGCCCGCGGTCGGGGCTGTCACCGTGGGCGTCCTCGCGGAGGCGTTCGGCCTGCGGCCGACCTTCGCCGGGGCCGCGCTGCTCTGCCTCCTCGCCTGGCTCACGGCGGCGGGCCGCCGCCGCGCCATGACCGCCGCGCTCGAGGCCGAGCGCGCCTGACGGCGGCGGCGCGCCCGCGTCGGCCGGATGTCAGTTGCAGACGATCTCCTTGGCCTCCTCCTTGTCGCCGGGATAGGTGATCTGGCAGCTGAGCCCGGCCTTGAGCTCCTTGCGGGCCACCGTCTTGCCGGCGATCGAGAGCTTGGTGCGGCTGCCGGAGATGGACACCGTGTGGGTCTCGTTGCCGGATTTGAAGGCGACCTGGCGTCCGCCGCGGATGATCTTGTCGATGGTGGTCTTCACCGAAACGATCTTGGCGCCGGTCGCCGACATCCACAGCGGATCCCAGTATTTCATCAGCACTGGCAGTTCCTCCTCCATGGCGGTCGGATCGCGGAAGGCGATCTTCCTGCCCACGATCTGATCGGGGAACATCAGGAACTCCTTGGTCTGCAGGTCCTTGTGCACCGGCGGCGCGAGGTTGGCGGCGTACTGGGCGACCTGGCCCTCCTTGGACAGGAACCAGTTGATGAACATGAGGGCCGAGTTGCGGCGGTCGCTGCCGCGGATCATGGTCATCTCCGAGATCGCCATGGGCACCGGCTCCGGGCAGTGCCAGGCGACGGGCGCGCCCTTCTGCACCATCTGACCGGTGCGATAGGCGGCGGAGGGGATGGCCATGTCGAACTCGCCGGCGATGACGAGGCCGATCAGCGCGTTCATGCCCTCCTTGCGGAGCTGCGGCTTGACCGTGAAGAGGATCTTACGCGCGTAGTCCTTGGCCCAGGCCTCGCCGTTCATGCCCCACAGCTGCAGCAACCACAGGTTGGGCCGATTGCCGAGCCCGATCTTGGCGTTGTGCCAGCGCGGATTGGTGACGAGGTCGTCCCAGGTCTTGGGCAGGTCCTCCTTCTTCACGGCATTGGTGTTGTAGGAGGTGCACCAGTAGCGCAAGCGCTGGCCGACCCAGCCGCCCTCGGCCTGTTTCATGCCGTCGGGCACGTTCTTCCAGTTGGGCAGGACGCGCAGGTCCTCGATGGCGTTGAGGCGCATGAACTCCTTGAACTTGGCGCCCACGCCCGAGATCACGTCGGTCATGATGCGCCCCGCCTGGTAGGCGATGAGCGGCTTGATGACGCGGTCGTACCGGGTGGCGCGCGCGTATTTGAGCTTGACGAAGGGATACCGCTCCAGGAACGGCGCCGTCATCGCCTGGAACTGGTTGTCGTCCCAGGTGCCGCCGACGCGGAGCTCCTCCTCCTTCTTGGCGCCCTCGATCCACTCGGAGGGCATCTTGAGCTCCTCGTCGAGCCCCTTGAGGACGGCGGCATCGAGCTTATGTTTGGCGAGGAGCGCCTGGGTCGCCTTGGGCAGTTCCGCCGCCGGTGCCGGCTGGGCGAGTCCGAGGGCCGGTGCCGCAAAGGCGACCCCGGCGATGAGCGCCTTTCGAATATTCTGTCTCATGTCGTTCTCCCTGTTCTCCTTGGTTGGTGGTGGGTGACCCCGTGCCCGCGCCGCGGCCCGTCAGCCGGACACCGCGAGCTCGTGGGGCCTCGTACCCAGGCGTCTCCCCCCTTGGGGGGTGACCACCACGGTGTCGCCCCAGGTGCAGAGGGAATGGCCGTCCGCGGCGATGGCGGACGGCTTGAAGACGAAGGTCATGTTCGCCTTCAGCTCGTAGGCCAGCTGCTCGGGATCGCGAGCGGC
>DASWKZ010000260.1:0-11040 GCA_036396355.1 Alphaproteobacteria bacterium | reverse complement strand
GGGTGGGCGGGCACGCGCACGGCGATGGTCTCGAGGCCGGCGCTGACGAGGGCGGAAATTCCGGTGCCGGGGGTGCGGGCCAGCACCAGGGTCAGCGGCCCCGGCCAGAATTTTTCGGCGAGCGCGCGGGCGCGCCCGTCCATCACGCCGTGGGGCGCGATGTCGGCGGCGTCGGCGAAATGGACGATCAGCGGGTTGAACCGCGGCCGGCCCTTGGCCGCGAACAGGCGGGCGACGGCGGCATCGCTGGTGGCGTCGGCGCCGAGGCCGTAGACGGTTTCTGTGGGGAAGGCGACCAGGCGGCCTTCACGCAGCAGGCGCGCGGCCTCGGCGATGGCCTCCTCGGTGGCGGGCCGGATGGGGGCAGTGGCGGCATTCATGGGAGAGGCGGAGTGCCTTTGCGGTCCTAGTCCCGCCGCCCGCGGGCGATGAAGGCGGGGTTGAGGAAGCCGGGCTTGCCGTAGGCGAGCTCGGTCCCGTCGAGGGTGGCGACGCTGCCACCGGCGGCGCGCAGCACCGCGTGGCCCGCGGCGGTGTCCCATTCCGAGGTGGGCCCGAAGCGGGGGTAGAGATCGGCCGTGCCCTCGGCGAGGTGGCCGAACTTGAGGGCGCTGCCCATGACGATGCGTCCGGCCACGGGGGTGCCCTCGAGCCACGCCGCGACCCGGCGCGAATTGCCGTGGGAGCGGCTGCCGATCACGGTGGGGCCATCGGGCGGCACCACGCGCGCGGCGATGGGCCGGCCGGGTTCCCCGGGGACCGCACGCATCGCGGTGTCGGGTCCGGCGGTGAAATAGGTCACGCCGAGGGCCGGGCCGTGGACCACGCCCAACACCGCCCGGCCCTCGCGCACCAGGCCGATGTTGACCGAGAACTCATCGTTCCGGCGCACGAACTCGCGGGTGCCGTCGAGGGGATCGACCGCCCAGAAGGTGGGGCCGGGCGGTATTGGGGGAGCGTCGGCGGCGGCGGCTTCCTCGGAGATCGCCGGGATCGCCGGCGTGAGGGCCCTGAGCGCCGGGAGGATCACCGCCTCGGCGGCGTGGTCGGCGTCGGTCACCGGGGTCTCGTCGGGTTTGGCGCGGACCGCGAAGGCGCCGGCGTAGATCTCCATGACGACGCGGCCCGCGGCCTCGGCGATGGCGCGGACCGCCTCGGTGAGCGTGGCGATGTCGTCGTCGGTGAGGGTGGGGGCGGCCATGATACCCTTCGCGTCGGGAGGCGTACTATCGCCGCTCCGGGGCCGAAATGCACCCCCCGCGGCGCACCAGGTGTGAGAGAATCGTTGCACTTGGGCGGGACCGCCTGTCGTTTTTCACCCCCTCCCCAACCCTCCCCCCATCAAGGGGGAGGGGGACAGGAGGCACGGCTGCCGTTGCAACGTCCCCTCCCCCCATTGTGGGGGAGGGACAGGGTGGGGGGTACGGGCAGGCCGCGCACAACGAGCCGGAAATTGGTTTAGACTGGTCCCATGGCCGCGACGCCATGACCACGGAACGAGGGAGGCACGCCATGGCCCTGCCCGAGATCGGAAGCACGCTACAACCATTCACCCTGCCCAACCAGGACGGCAGGCCCGTCAGCCTCGCCGATTACGCCGGGAAGAACGTGCTGCTCTGGTTCTTTCCCCGGGCCTACGGCAAGAACTGCACCATCGAGGCCGGCGCCTTCCGCGACCGCGCCAATGATTTCGCCGACAAGGACACGGTGGTCCTCGGCATCACCTGGAGCGCGCCCGGGGAGCTCAAGGAGTGGTCGCGCGAGCTGGCGATGACCACCGAGCTGCTGTCGGATACCGACCACGCGGTGGCGCTGGCCTACGGCGCCGCCGACAGCGCCGACCAGGAGCGGCCCAAGCGCGTCTCCGTGCTCATCGGGGCCGACGGCAGGGTCGCCAAGGCCTACGAGGTCAACGACGCCGGGGCGCACCCGCAGCGGGTGTTGGCGGATCTGGGCTGACCCACCTCCTACCTCGGCGCGCGCGGAGGAGGGCGGGATGCAGGACAACTGGTCCGACGGCGACTCCTACGAGATGTATGTGGGGCGGTGGAGCCGCGAGGTGGCGGCGAAATTCCTCGCCTGGCTGGCGGCCCCGGCGGGGGTCCGGTGGCTCGATCTCGGCTGCGGGACCGGCGCGCTGACGGCCTGCATCCTCCGGGACGGCGCCCCCGGCTCCGTGATCGGCGTCGAGCCGTCGGAGGGCTTCCTCTCCATGGCGCGGCAGCGGGTGGCGGACGCCCGTGCCCGGTTCCGCCAGGGCGCCGCCGACCGCATTCCCGTGGGCGAGGGCGAGGTGGAGGTGGCGGTCTCCGGCCTCGTGCTCAATTTCATTCCCGACCAGGCCCAGGCCATGCGCGAGCTCGTCCGCTGCGTCGCGCCCGGCGGAACGGTGGCGGCCTATGTGTGGGATTACGCGGGGCACGTCCAGTTCATGCGCCAGTTCTGGGACGCGGCGGTGGCGCTGAATCCCAAGGCCCGTGAGCGCGACGAGGGCGTGCGCTTCCCCATTTGCCGGCCCGGCCCGCTCCGTGAGCTGTTCGAGGCCGGGGGATTGCGGGACGTCGAGGTCGAGGCGGTGGACATCGCGACGCCCTTCCGGGATTTCGACGATTACTGGACGCCCTTCCTCGGCGGCGTTGGGCCCGCGCCGGGCTACTGCGTGGGGCTGGACGACAACGCCCGGACCGCCCTCAGGGAGCGGTTGCGCCGGACCCTGCCGACGGACGCCGACGGCAGGATCCTGCTCGCCGCCCGCGCCTGGGCCGTCAGGGGAACGCGCTAGCGGTCACGGGATCGCGGTGCCGATCCCCGCCGCCCGCAGCGTCGCCTCGTCGGGGCTGCCGCGGCAGCACTCGGCGAGCGCGCCGTCGACGACCACGGCCGGCACCGAGCGGATACCCAGTTGGGCGGCTCTGTCGGCCACCCCGGCTTCGTTCATGTCGCGCACCACCACCTCGCAGGACGGGCAGGCGATGGCGTTGACCAGCCGGACGGCGTCCTCGCAGGCCGGGCATCCGGCGCTGAAGATCTCGATCCGTCGTTTCGTTGCCATGATTTCCTCCTGGCTCCATGGTCGATGGTGATAGGATGCAACCTGTAGCGACTACCGGTTCAAGGGGAAAAACATGGCCTCCCGCCGGACCGGCGCAGACCTTGCCATCGGCGATCTGGCGCGGCGCGCCGGCTGCCGGGTCGAGACCGTGCGCTACTACGAGCGTGCGGGGCTGATGCCGGCCCCGCCGCGGACCGCCGGCGGTCACCGGGTCTACGGCGCCGGGCACATGAAGCGACTCGCCTTCATCCGCCGCGCCCGGGAGCTCGGCTTCCCCCTCGACCAGGTGCGCGGCCTCCTGGAGCTCGCCGACAGCGGCGACTTCACCTGCGGCGACGTCCGCGCCATGACGCTCGGCCACCGCGACGACGTCCGCCGCCGCATGGCCGACCTCCGGCGGCTGGACGCGGCGCTGGCGGCGCTTGCGGCCCAATGCGAGGGGGGCGGGGGACGGGACTGCGCCATCCTCGATGCGCTGTTCGACCGGCCGCGGCGATCCCCGCGCCCTTGATCCGGACCGGGACCGGCAAAGGGGAACCGCGTCTCAGTCGTGCCGGCCCGGGCGGCGGGCAGAGGGCGCTAATGCCCCGGAGGCGTTGCCGGGCCCGCGCGCGGGCCCTATATATCCCCGGTCCCCTCGGGCCGCCGCGCGTGGCGCCCGCCGGCCCCGCATCCGCCGAAAACCCGTCGCACGACCGCCACCGCCATGCAGTCCGTCATCTCCGTCGCGAACCTCTCCAAGACCTACGCCTCGGGCTTCAAGGCCCTCAAGGGCGTGAACCTGGAGATCCGCCGCGGCGAGATCTTCGCGCTGCTGGGTCCCAACGGCGCCGGCAAGACCACGCTGATCAGCATCATCTGCGGCATCGTGGTGCCGAGCGCGGGCAGCGTCACCGTGGACGGCCACGACATCGCCGGCGGCTACCGCGCCGCCCGCGCGCTGATCGGACTCGTGCCCCAGGAACTCACCACCGACGCCTTCGAGACCGTCCGCGCCACCGTGACCTTCAGCCGCGGGCTGTTCGGCAAGCCGCCCGATCCCGGCCACATCGAGGGGGTGCTCCGGGACCTCTCGCTGTGGGACAAGCGCGACAGCAGGATCATGACGCTCTCGGGCGGCATGAAGCGGCGGCTGCTCATCGCCAAGGCGCTCTCCCACGAGCCGCGCATCCTGTTCCTCGACGAGCCCACCGCCGGCGTCGACGTGGAACTGCGCCAAGGCATGTGGGAAACGGTGCGCAGGCTCAGGGAGTCGGGCGTGACCATCATCCTCACCACCCACTACATCGAGGAGGCCGAGGAGATGGCCGACCGCATCGGCGTCATCAACCGCGGCGAGATCATCCTGGTCGAGGACAAGGCCGAGCTCATGCGCAAGCTCGGCCGCAAGCAGATGACGCTGCAGCTCCAGGAGAGGCTCGACGCCATTCCCGCCGGCCTCGCCGCCTACAGCCTCGAGCTCTCGGCCGATGGCCTCGATCTCGTCTACACCTACGACACCCAGGCCGAGCGCACGGGGATCACGGCGCTCCTCGGCGACCTCCGCGCGGCCGGGATCCGCTTCCGCGACCTCAACACCACCCAGAGCTCGCTGGAGGAGATCTTCGTCAGCCTGGTGAGGAGATGAGGGGGATGATATCCGTCCGCGATTGCACATCGTCATGCCCCGCACCATCTGGTTGGTGTCGGGTCATCACTCGTTCACTCACCCCGTCATGCCCTGGATTGGCCCACGCCGTACCGGTTGAATTTCGTTCACACATTCCGTCATGCCCCGCTTTAGGCGGGGCATCCATGCGTTCTTCATGGATCGGCTTCGAGGATCACCGAAAAACATGGATGGCCCGAACAATCCCCCGGTCAAGCCGGGGGAGGGTCATGACGAGTTGTGTGAACGAAGCCGGACCGGCGGACGGTGATCAGCGCCGGCCATGACGAAGGGGATGCAAAGGCGGATGCGGGCCGTGCGACTCAGGTTGAGCGCGCCATGAACCTTCGGGCGGTGCAGGCGATCTACCGCTTCGAGATGGCGCGCACGCGGCGCACCCTGCTGCAGAGCATCGTCTCGCCGGTGATCTCGACGTCCCTCTATTTCATCGTGTTCGGCGCCGCCATCGGCGCGCGCATCACCGAGATCGGCGGCGTCGATTACGGCGCCTTCATCGTGCCCGGGCTGGTCATGCTGATGCTGCTCACCCAGAGCGTCTCCAACGCCTCCTTCGGCATCTACTTCCCGAAGTTCACCGGCACCATCTACGAGCTGCTGTCGGCGCCGGTCTCGCCGTTCGAGATCGTGCTGGGCTATGTCGGCGCGGCGGCCACCAAGTCCATCGTCCTCGGCCTCATCATCCTGGCGACGGCCGGGCTGTTCGTGCCGCTGGAGATCGCCCACCCGTTCTGGATGCTGGCCTTCCTGGTGCTCACGGCCCTGACCTTCAGCCTGCTGGGCTTCATCATCGGCATCTGGGCCGACGGCTTCGAGAAGCTGCAGCTGGTGCCACTCCTCATCATCACGCCGTTGACGTTCCTGGGCGGCACCTTCTATTCGGTGGACATGCTGCCGCCCTTCTGGCGGACGGTGACGCTGTTCAATCCCGTGGTCTACCTGGTCAGCGGCTTCCGCTGGAGCTTCTACGAGATCGCCGACGTGAGCGTCGCCGTGAGCCTCGCCATGATCTTCGTCTTCCTCGCCACCTGCATGGCGATCGTGTGGTGGATCTTCCGCACCGGCTACCGCCTCAAGAGCTAGTTGCCTTGCCGTCGACGGGCTCGCGAAACGGCGCGCCGATCGCCCCTCTTCGGAGCCCCGCCTTGACAGGAGCGCGCGCCTGGGACATGCAGCAGGCGGACGTCCGCTGCCGGGCGCCCGCCATCGCAGGCAAGGGAGACGCGCCGTGCCCAGGAGACAGGTCCTCACGATCCCCGGGATTCCCCATCACCAGAACCCGATTCCCCAAGGAGTCCGGATCGGGAACATGGTCTATTCCTCGGCCGTGTCCGGCGCCGACGCGGAGAACGGGAACCTCCCCGACGATCCCGCGGCCCAGGTGCGCAACACCTTCCGAAACGTCCGCCTGCTGGTGGAGGCCGCGGGCGGCACCGTCGCCGACATCGCGCGGATGACCGTCTACCTCCGCGACCTCGATCACCGCCAGTTCGTCAACGACGCCTGGCTCGAGATGTTCCCCGACGAGGACGACCGCCCCGCGCGCCACACCCAGCGCGCCGACATCGCGGCGCGCTTCCACATCCAGATCGAGTTCGTGGCCGTGCTGGAGGCGGGCTGAGCGGGCCGGCACGGGCCCCCGGGCGGCGGGCGGGCGGAGATGGAGCCGGGATTCCTCGGGGTGCCGGGCGTCGATGCCTGGCTGTTCGCGGCGCTGGCCGCGGGCTCGTTCTTCACCCATTTCTTCGGCATGGTCACCGGCGCCGCCGGCGGCCTCATGCTGCTCGCCATCCTGGCCACCGTGTTCCCGCCGGTGGTGGTGGTGCCGCTGCACACGGTGGTGCAGCTGGTCTCCAACGTCGGGCGCGTGGCCATCATGTGGACCTATGTGGTGCGCGAGGTGCTGCTGCCGTTCCTGGCCGGATCGGTGATCGGTGCCGTCGCCGGCGCCCAGATCTTCGTGACGCTTCCCACCGGCCTGCTCCAGGGCATCATCGCCACCTTCATCCTGCTGGCGGTGTGGCTGCCCAGGGTCGCCCGCGTGGGCAGCGCGCGCGGGCGTTTCGCCGTGGTCGGCTTCGCCGCTACCTTCCTCGGCGTGTTCGTGAGCGCCACCGGCACCCTGGTCGGCCCGTTCGTCCACCACGCCACCCCCGACCGGCGCAACTACGTCGCCACCTTCGGCGCCGTGATGGCGATCATGCACACGTCGAAGCTGGCCGCCTTCGTGGCGGTGGGGATCGCGCTGGGGGCGTATGCGCCGCTGATCGTGGCGCTCATCGGCGCCGGCATCCTCGCCACCTGGGCCGGGCGGATGGCGCTGGACCACGTGCCCGAGCGCCTGTTCCGCTCGGTGTTCCGCTTCATCCTGACGCTGCTGGCCCTGCGCCTGCTGTGGGTCGCCGCGCGCGAGGCGGGGCTGGTGTGAAGCGCCGCCGCGCCGGCCCGTTCCGTGCTAAGGTCCGCCGATGGAGGGCCCGCTCTTCGACTACCTGCCCAGGGAGGCGATCCTGGCCGCCTACGAGCGGGCGGCCGGGAGCTTCCTCGCGGGCAGCGACCTGACCGGTCCCGACTCCTCCGCCGCGCTGGTCGCCAACACCTTCGGGCTGTTCCTGATCGGCCCCGAGCGCCTCCCCCCGATTCCGGGGACCGAGGCCTGCGGCTGGCCGGCCGAGCGCGTCGGGCTCGAGGAGTGCGCGCGGTTCCCGTGGTGGCCGGCGGGGGACCAGTCCTGGCTCGATGTCCTCATGGAGACCGAGACCCATGTCGTCGGCATCGAATCGACGAGGTACGAGCCGTTCCGGGAGAAGCCCCTCTCCACCTTCCCGAACCTGTTCTGGCGCGACGAATGGGGCAAGGGCATGAAGCCCTTCGAGTCCATGCGCGACCGGCTGGTCGAGGAAGCGGTGTCGTTCGAGAGGCTGGACGCGGCGCAGCTGGTCAAGCACGCCTTCGCGTTGCGCACCGAGGGCGAGCGCTGGGAAAAGGCGGCCGTGCTCGTCTATCTCTACGCGGAGCCGGTCGCCTGGCCGGACGGGACGCCGATCGCCGCCGCCGACAGGGACGCCCACGCCTCGGAGGCGCAGCGCTTCGCCCGCGAGGTCGAGGGAGCCGAGGTCGAATTCAGGGCCTGCACCTACGCGGCGCTGCTGGACGGCCTGGCGGCGTCGGGGGAGGACGAGCTGCGCGCGCACGCGGAACGGGTGCGGGCGACCTTCCATCCGTGAGCGGGGCCCCGCGGCCCGGCGCCTTCTCCGGGTCGCCGCGCGGTCCTAAAGCAGGCAGGCCTGAAGGAGGATTGAGCCGTGCGCTACGCGGTGATCATCGAGAAGGGACCGGAGAGCTACGGCGCCTACGTGCCCGACCTGCCGGGATGCGTCGCCGCGGGCGCGACGCGGGACGAAGTGATGACCCTCATTCAGGAGGCCATGACGTTCCATATCGAGGGGCTGAAGTGAGGAAGGCCTGCCGGTGCCGCCGCCGTCCTCCGTGGTCGAGTTCATCGACGTCGCCGCCTGACCTCCACGCCCTCCCTTGCCGCCGCGGATCGTGCTGACTAGACTGCGGCCTCCGCACGCGAGGCGGCAACCAGGCGAGCAAGGACAGCGCGATGGCCCAGGAGACCGTGGGGATGGTGGGGCCCGGCCGCATGGGCTACGCCATGCTCAAGCACCTCATCGCGGCCGGCTTCCCGGTCACCGTCACCGACATCGACCCCGACATGGTCAAGCGCGCCGAGGAGGCGGGTGCTGCGAGCGCCGACGGCGCGGCGGCACTGGGCAAGGCGACCGACTTCGTCATCATCGCCGTCGGCTTCGACGACGAGGCGCTGGCCGTGACCCTGGGCCCGGGCGGGCTGTTGGAGACCCTGAAGCCGGGCTCGGTGATCGCCGTCTCGTCGACCGTCGCGCCCGAGACCGTGCAGCGCATCGAGGCCGAGGCCGCGAAGAAGGGCGTCGAGGTGCTGGACGCCCCCATCTGCCGGGGCGGCTGGGCCGCCGACGAGGGCACGCTGCTGGCGCTGTTCGGCGCCACGGACGAGGTGGCGAAGCGCGCGCGGCCGGTCTACGCCCCCTTCTGCTCGGACATCGTCCATGTGGGGCGGGTCGGCCACGGCCAGGTCGCCAAGACCATGAACAACATGCTGTTGTGGGTGAACGGCATCGCGCTGATCGAGGCCGGCAGGCTCGCCGCCGCCACCGGCATCGATTTGCCCAAGCTGCGCGAGGCACTCCTGATCAGCTCGGGCAAGTCGGCCGCGCTCGAGGACTGGGACATGATCACCTTCACCTGGGCGCTGAAGGACATGCAGATCGTCTCGCGGATGGCCGATGCCGCCGGCATCACCATGCCCGTCGCCGGCGCCATCAAGGAGCTGGTCAAGGACGGCAAGGCGCTCAAGCAGTCGGGCAAGGCGCCGGACTGGACCGGCAAGAGGAAATAGGCGTCGGGGCGGCACCGCCCTGCGCTTTCCCCCATCGTCCCCCGCGGACTCGATCAGCGGGTCCAAGGTTTCTTCCGTGACGGCGCACCGGCATGGATGCGCGGGTCGATCCCCCGGTCAATCCCCCGATCGAGTCGGGGGAGGGGGACGCGCATGGCGTTAAATGGGAGGATTTTCCTATCCTCCCGCGGTCATTCCGCCGGCTCGTCGGGACGCGGGCGGCGGCCCTTGCGCGAGTAGGCCCCGGCGCTCGGCACCCGCTTGGGGCGCAGGCGCCGGAGCGCCCGCGCCACCGGGTTGCGCGGCTTCCTGGGCCTCCGGGGGGTCTTGCGGCGCATAACGGCCTCGACAGCGGAGCGGAATCCGGGTTAAAAGAATACGTTATATTATAACAAAATTGCCCGGGGAAAGCCAATGCCGCGCGACCCGTCCGCCACCGAATCCGCGCCGCCGCGGGCCCCGCGCCCCCGCCGGGTGTGCCCGCGCCGAGGGCCGGCCACGATCCGCCCCCTTTTCGCGATTCTGGGGGCCGCCCTCGCGGCGGCGCCTGCCGTCGGCCCCGCCGCCCCGACCGGTGCCGCCGAGGCGCCGCCGGCGGTCATCGCCAGCATCGCGCCCATCCATTCCCTCGTCGCACAGGTCATGGAGGGCGCGGGGCGGCCGCGCCTCTTGCTGCCGCGCGGGGCCTCGCCCCACGGCTTCGCCCTCCGGCCGTCGGACGCGCGGGCGCTCGCCCGCGCGCGCCTCATCGTGTGGGTGGGCCCGGCGCTGGAGGGCGGGATGGCCAGGCCGCTCGCCGCCCTCGCCGGCGGCGCCGTCAAGCTCCGGCTGATCGACGCCGACGGCGTCCGCACGCTTCCGGTGCGCCGCGGCGGCGTCTGGGAGGCCGACGAGCACGAACACGGGCACGAGCATGAAACCGCGGAGGGCCATGGCGAGGAGCACCACGAAGGGGAGCACGGCGAGGCCGCCGGCATCGCCGCCGTCGATCCCCATATCTGGCTCGATCCCCGCAACGCCGCCGCCATGCTGCGCGCCGTCGCGGCCAGCCTCGCCGCCGTCGATCCCGCCCGCGCCGGGCTCTACCGCGCCAACGCCGAGCGCGCCGAGGCGCGCCTGCGCGCCCTCGATTCGGCGCTCGCCGCTCGCCTCGCGCCGGTCCGCCGCGTCCCCTTCGTCGTCTTCCACGACGCCTACCAGTACCTCGAGCGCCGCTACGGCCTCGCGGCGATCGGCGCCGTGACCCTCGATCCCGGGCGCACGCCCGGCGCCAAGCGCCTGATCGAGCTGAAGGCGCGCATCCGCCGATCGGGCGCCGCCTGCGCCTTCGCCGAGCCCCAGTTCGAGCCCGGGCTGCTCGCCACCGTCATCGAGGGCACCGGCGCGCGCGCCGCCACCCTCGATCCCCTCGGCGCGGCGCTCGAGCCCGGCCCCGGCCAGTATGCGACGCTGATGGACAACCTGGCGGCGGCCCTGGCGGGCTGCCTCGCGCGGCGGTGACGGGCGCGAACGCGCCATCGCCGCGAACGCGCCCGCAATTTGGGTTCCGCCACCAGCCCGCTCGCGGTGTAGACTTGCCCCAATCGGAGGCCCCAATCGGAGGGAGGGGGCAACAACCGCGCATGCGGCCTTTCGAGCTTGATCCCGACAGGGACACCATCTGCGACGCCATCCGGCGGTGGGCGGAGATCCAGCCCGACGCTCCCGCGCTTTATGCGCCGGAGGGGGACGGGGTCCTGACCTATGGCCGCCTCCTGGCGGCGATGGACGGCATCCGCGCCGCCCTCGACGAGCGGGGGCTGGGACGCGGCGACCGCGTCGCCGTGGTCCATTCCGGCGATATCGACATGGCGACGCTGATGCTCGGTGTGCTCGGCG
>DASWKZ010000259.1:0-10843 GCA_036396355.1 Alphaproteobacteria bacterium | reverse complement strand
CTCGTAGCGGCCGGCGACGGCGCGCGCGGCCTCGGCGGCGATGCGGCGGTGGAGTCCCTGGTCGCCCATGAGGCGGAGGGCGGCATCGGCGAAGGCCCGCGGATTCCCGGCCTCGACCAGGAACCCGGTCTCGCCGGAGCGGAGGATCTCCCCGTGACCGCCGGAAGCGCTGGCGATGACGGGGGTACCCACCCGCATGGCCTCGACCAGCACGCGCCCGAAGGCTTCGGTCTCCGCCGGCACCAGCAGTATGTCGAATCCCGCCATCAGGGTTTCGGCGTCGGGACGGAAGCCCAGAAAATGGACGCGTCCGGCCAGCCCGCGTGCCTCGGCCAGGGCCTCGAGCGCGGCACGCCGGGCTGGGGCACCGTCGCCCAAGAGGATGAAGGCGGTTTCCCCGCTGCATTCGTTGGCGATCAGGTGCGCCGCCTCGATGAAAACGTCGGGCCGCTTGACGTCGATGAGGCGCCCGCAGAATCCGATAACGGTCCCGCCGGAGGGGAAACCGCGCTCGGCCACGAGCCGGGCTCGTGCTCGCTCGCGGTCGACCACCGGAAGCGGACCGAAGGGATTAGGAATGACGCAGGCAAGGTCGCCAAAACGGGTAGGCAGCAACTCGCGGACGTAGTCGGAGACGCACACGTACCGCATGGCCAGACGGGGGAGGTGCCGGAGCGCGAACATGGCCCGGCTGTGCACGTGCCACACGACCCGGTGCCCGGTCACCTTCGCGGCGAGGGCCCAGAGGATGATGCCGAGGTTCTCGCTACCGTGAATGACGTCGATCGGGTGCGAGCGCAGGTAGTGGATGGTGGACGGCAGACGGGATGCGATCCAGCGCGCCATGGCCGGATAGGACGAACCCCCGGGGGGGCCGGGCGGATCGAACAGTTCGTAGTTGACGCCCTGCCGCCGGAGCTCGGCCTCGACGGGCCCCGGCGTGTGGAGGACGATTTTCGGCTTGAACGATGCCGCGTCGAGATGCTTAATGATCTCCAGGCTGCACCGATAGCTCCCGCCGAACGATTCCCCGACAAACGGAAAACAGATTTCCCTGATCATCTAAGAGCGACTCCGAACATGGCAGAATCGCCGAGCGGGACGTTGCCGCGATCGCAGGGCCGCGCCGCCTTCGTGTTCAGTCACCCCAACCACGAGTTGGCGGTCCTCGGGTATATCAAACGCGCGCGCCCATCCCTCCTGTTCCTGACCGGGCACGAGGATCGGGCTCGGAGGGCGGAAACCGTCGCGGGGCTGAGCAGCATCGGCATAGAGGACTCCCCCTTTTTTCTCGATAACGACGAAGAAGCCTTCTATCAACGGATATTGGGCAAGGACATGGCCTTCTTCGAGGCCATGGCGGAAACCATCGCCCACTGGCTCGCGGAGATCCGCCCCGACAGGGTGTTCTGCGACGCGATCGAGTTCTACCATCCCATGCACGATCTGGCGGTTCCCTTGGTCCTGCGCGCGGTGCGGCTCTCGGGGGTGGAGGCCGAGATCTTCGAGGTGCCGATCCTGGCCCAGGGCGGTCCGTCGCAAAGATGCCGGTTGCAGACCGTACCGGAATATCGGGCCTCCGACCTCAAATTGTTCGAGCTGGACGACGGGACCGCGGCGGCCAAGCTCGCGGTGGCCCGCGACATCTATTTGCACGTGAAGGGCTACCTGAAGGAGCGGGCCGGGATCGACGTGGAGCGGCTGACCGTCGCCGATGTGCGCACCGAGCGGTTCATCGGCCCGGTGCGCAGGATCTGCGTGCCGGCCTCTCCTGAAGCCATCCGTTACCAGTGGCGGGGCGCCATGCTTCGGGATCAGGGGACGATCAAAGACGTGATCCGTCACGACCGGCACTATCTCCCCATCGCGCGGCACTTGGCCGCCTGAAGCCCGCCTGGCGCCGCCGTCTGCGGCAACCGGCCAAAGGTCTCCGCCGCCCGTCACCGCGCGGTGTTGCCCATGTCACCCCTCCGGGTGATACCATTCGCCGCTGTACCCACGAGCGACCCCGAGCCGCGGAGCGTCCCATGAAGGAGGAGCACTTCAACACCCTGCGCCGGCACATGGTCGAGGTCATCGGCATCTACGCCGATCTCCTCGGTGCCGAGATCGGCAAGCACGAGCTCGATCCGCGCGTGCTGGCGGCGATGGGACGGGTGCCGCGCCACGCCTTCGTGCCCGCGCCTCTGGCGCTCCACGCCTACGAGAACACGCCGCTGCCCATCGGCTTCGAGAAGACCATCTCCCAGCCCTTCATCGTCGCGGTCATGACTGACCTGCTCGATCCGGGGCCCGACGACGTGGTGCTGGAGGTAGGCACCGGGCTGGGCTACCAAGCCGCGATCCTCGCCGAGCTCGTGCGGCAGGTGTGGACCGTCGAGATCATCGAGGAGCTCGCCAACTCGGCCGAGGAGCGCCTGCGGACGTTGGGCTGCCGGAATGTGGAAATGCGCATCGGCGACGGTTCGACGGGCTGGGCCGAGCACGCGCCGTTTGACCGCATCATGGTCACGGCCGGCGCCGAGCTGGTGCCGCCCGCTCTCCTCGGGCAGCTCAAGCCCGGCGGTCGCATGGTGATTCCCACCGGCCGGCCCGACAGCCAGAAGCTCACCCTGGTGGAGAAGAGCGCCGAGGGCGAGCTCGGCTTCCGCGAGCTCATGTCGGTGCGCTTCGGCCTGCTGGAGACCATGCGGTAGCCGTTCCCGCTCGCCCGGGCCCGGCGCCCCTCATCCCTGGCCCGTCAGCCCCCGGAAGAACTCGGTCGCGCCCAGGCGCAGGTTGCGGAGCGCATAGCCGCCCTCCTGCACGACCAGGATGGGCCAGCCGGCCTCGGCCAGCATAGTCCCGATGCGCCGCATGCCGCGCTCGGTGATGTTGAAGCCGCCGGTGGGATCCCCCGCCATGATGTCGAAGCCGAGCGAGACGACGAGCACGTCCGGCCGGAAGCGCCGGAACAGGCGCAAGGCCTGCCCCAGGGCGTCGCTGTAGGCGTGGATGTCGGCGCCGGGATAGAGCGGGAAGTTGCGGTTGAAGCCGAGGCCGGCGCCCTCGCCGCGCTCGTCGGCGTAGCCGGCGAAGTAGGGATACCCCGTGCGCGGATGGCCGTGGATCGAGGCGAAGAACACGTCCGCGCGGCCATAGAAGATGTCCTGGGATCCGTTGCCGTGGTGGTAGTCGATGTCGAGCAGCGCGACCCGTCCCCGCTGCGACAGGTGATGGGCGGCGATGGCGGCGTTGTTGAAGTAGCAGAACCCGCCGAAGGCCCGGCGCTCGGCGTGGTGGCCCGGCGGCCTGCACAGCACGTAGGCCAGCGGCGCACCCCGGGCCACGAGCTCGGCGCCGGTGAGCGCGGCGTTCACGGCGATGCGTGCGGCGCGGTAGCTGTTCACCGTCACCGGGGTGAAGGTGTCGATACAATAGTATCCCGCCTGCATCTCCCAGTTCTTGGGCACGCGGTCGGGCTTGCGGACCGGAAACACGTTGGGATAGACGAGCTGGCCGGGCTTGAGCTCGGTCTCGGCACGCCTGAGGAAGCGGAAAAGCGCCGGGGCGTGGACCGCGGTGATGTGGCGCTGGGCGAAGTGCCTGGGCGCGTGCTCGGCGAGGGTGAAGGGCGCGAGCCCGCGGCGGATGAAGGCGACCCGTGCCGGCCGCTCGACATAGCCGCGCTCCCTCAGGTGGTGGATCTGGTGCGCGTCCCCCGTGGAGACCAGCTGGATTTCCTGCCCGCCGGCGAGCGCCCCCGGCGGCGGGCGGGGCCGGGTGTAGCGCGGCTCGCGCAGGCGCACGGGATCGTCGCTCACCGAGGCGACGATGCGCCGGATCTTCGGGTCCTCGGGCGCCATGTTGCCCTTGATGCGGAGGAGGCGCGGAATGAAGGAACGAAGCGCACGGCGCGTGAGCTTTCGCCCGCTGTCGAGATCGTCGTAGAGGAGATAGGTGAAGTAGCCCTTGTTGGCCTTGGTCGCGACCGAGTCGTACACGGTACCGACGATGGGACGCGCGCCGAGGCGCTCGTAGAGCGCCATGCGCCGCTTGTTCACCGCGAGTCGCTTGGAGTCCTTGAGTTTGTCGACGTCGTCCGGCGGCACATCGAGAAGCAGCCCACGGTAGCGGCGTTCCACCAGCAGTTCCTCGGTCGCCTCGTAGAGCGCGGTGCCGTAGCCGCGCCGGCTGCGCCTGGGATCGCTCACGATGTAATCGAGGTAGCCGAGGCGCAGGTCGGGAAACAGGAAGCTGAGGGCGAACCCCAGGATGCGGTCCTTGAATCCCTCGGCCACCAGGAGGACGACCTCGAAATCGGGATCGGCGCGGCGGCGCAGGAGAGTCGCGATCTTCTGGGCGTATTGCGGATAATAGGCGAACGCCTCCTGGTAGAGGCGCAGGACGGAGCCGACCACCAGCTGGTTCTCGGGCGTGGCGTCGTCGTGGACCTGGCGGATGCGAAACACGCCCGATCCTAGCAAATCTCGCCCGGGGAATGGAGCGCCGCGGAGCCCCGACGGCCCTTCGGGATGGCCTTCGCCGATCGCCGCGCTACAATCGGGGTATCCGCAACCGGCGACGGGAGGCGACCATGGACGGCGACGGGACCATGCGCCGTAAGGCAAAGATACTTGGAATCAATCACGTGGTGCTGGAGGTGGGCGACCTCGAGGAGGCGCTGGCGTTCTACGGCGCCCTCTTCGATTTCACGCTGAGGGGCCGCAATCCCCATAACGCCTTCATCGACATGGGAGACCAGTTCATACAGCTGCGCCGGGACCGCACCCAGGAGCCCGACGGGGCGCGCCATTTCGGCCTCGTGGTGGACGACCGCGAGGGCCTGCGCGAGAGGCTCGCCGAGATGGACGTGGAATTGATCGGCGACCGCCTCAACTTCCGCGATCCCTGGGGCAACCGCATCGAGATAGTGCCCTACGATAACGTCCAGTTCACCAAGGCCGCGCACGTGCTCAAGGGCATGGGGGTGAGGCCCATCGAGAAGACCGAGGCGGCGCGCAACGAGCTCGCCGAGAAGGGCATGGCGCCGGGCTGAGCCCGATCGGCGCGGCGGAGGCGGGGCGAACGCCCTGCCGCAGGAGGACCGCATCATGGCCGATAGTCCACACGATCCGCCGTTCCGGGCCGAACTGATCGGCAGCTTGGTCCGTCCGCGGCGCCTCAAGGACGCCCGACTCGCCCACGGCGCCGGCGAGCTGACCGACCGCGAGCTGCGCACCGTCGAGGACGAGGAAATCCGCCACGCCGTCGCCATGCAGGAGGCGCTCGGCTTCCGGCTCGTCACCGACGGCGAGTTCCGCCGCGGCTCCTATTACGACAGCTTCACGACCCGCGGCATCACCGGGCTCCGCGAGGGGCCGGACCTCGGCGGCGACTTCGCCTATACCGACGAGAAGGGCCACCGCATCGGCCAGCGTGTGCCGCGGATCGTCGACCGGGTCCGCTGGGCCGGGCCCACCAACGTCGAGGACTTCCGCTTCACGGCGGCCTGTGCCACATCCGCGCTCGTCAAGGTGACGCTGCCGGGGCCCGCCTACATCCACTTCCGGGCGGGCCGCGCCAACATCTCGGCCGAGGCCTACCCCGATCTCGACGATTTCTGGTCCGACCTCACCGCCGCCTACGCCGAAGAGATAAGGGCCCTGGCCGAGGCCGGATGCCGCTACATCCAGATCGACGAGACCTCCATCGCCAAGCTGGGCGACCCGAAGATTCGCGGCGGCCTCGCCCGGCGCGGCGACGACTGGCAGGCGCTGCTGGAGGTCTATACCGATGCCATCAATGCCGTCGCCGACGCCGCGCCACACGGGGTCGCGCTCGGCATGCATCTCTGCCGCGGCAACAAGGCCGGCCATTGGCAGGCCGAGGGGGGATACGACGTCGTTGCCGAGCGGCTGTTCCGCAAGCTCCGCATCCGCTTCTATTTCCTCGAATACGATTCGCCGCGGGCCGGTTCCTTCGCGCCCCTGGCGGCGCTGCCCGAGGACAAGTGCGTGGTGATCGGCGCCATGACCACCAAGTCGGGTGCCCTGGAGGAGGCCGACGCGCTCGAGGCCCGGGTCATGGAGGCGGCCCGCTATGTCGACCTCGAGCGGCTGGCGCTGTCGCCCCAGTGCGGGTTCTCGAGCTCAATCGAGGGGGTGATGACCATCGACCAGCAATACGCCAAGATGCGCCGCCTGGTCGAGGTCGCGCGCGAGGTGTGGGGGGAGTGAACGCCGCCGGGAATCGCCCGGCTCCGGGCCGGGCTCCCGCCGCCGCGGGCGCGGCCGGCGGGCGGCCGCCCGCGGTCAGCGGAGGTGTTGGCCGGTCTGGTGGCGCCTCGCGAGCAGCGCCGCCTCGGTGCGGTTGCCGACGTTCAGCAGCTTGAAGATCGTGGAAACGTGGATCTGCACGGTGCGCGGCGATATGTCGAGGTCCGCCGCGATGTCGGCATTGCGCTTGCCCATGGCGATGAGGTCGAGCACCTGGCGCTGGCGCGGCGTCAGCAGCGTCCGCGGGTCGTGCGCGTCGCCGTGGATCGGATAGCCTTCGGCCTCCGCCGGCTCCGGCCGCAGTTCCGCCGGCAGCCCGGCGAGTTGGGACGGCAGCACGACCTCTCCGCCCAGGACCCGATCGATCGCACCCCGGATCTCCTCGGCCGAGGCGGTCTTGAGCACGAACCCCTGGGCTCCCGCCTCGATGGACCGGAGCACCAGCCGGCGCGTCGGCGCCATGGTGATGACGATGATGGGGACCGCCGGCGCCGCCGCACGGAGGCGTCTCAGCCCCTCGAGCGGGGCGGCCTCGGGCATCGCGGTATCGAGCAGGCACAGGTCGAAGGCGGCGGAGGCGAGCGCCGCCTCCGCCTCGGCGAAGCTGGTCGCCTCGACGATCTTGACGTCGTGCCCGGTGAGCTCGACCAGATGGCGCAGGCCCGCCCGGGAAATCCAGTGATCGTCTGCGAAGAGGAACCGCATGGGATTGGCTCTCGTGGTGGTGGGGGACGCGGTGCATGGGGCGGGCGCGTGCCGCGGCCGATATATTCCCGAATCCGTGGTCCTTGTCCAGTAAAAATGCATAAGGAATGATGCCTAGGACTCCTTTCGACGAAGCGGGACGGAATTATTTCGCTATTTAGTGAAATTTGTATTGATTACGTTGGGCTCGCCATTCCGGGACTTCGCGGTCCCGGATCAATTCATGCAGATTATTTTACCCGCGGGTTGTTCCGCCTCCCGGGCGCGTTCGGCGCCGGGGGCGGGTGCGAAGCACCGGGAAGGCCCGCGGCGGCGCCGGTGGCGCCGGCTTGACCGCGGCCGCCGATCCGCTACCTTGGCCGGCCCTCTCTCCGCCTCGAATCCGTGAAGGAGCCCATGGCCGCCTACCAGTACATCTACGTCATGCGGGGCCTGACCAAGACCTATCCGGGCCACCGCGAGATCGTCAGGGACGTGACGCTGGCGTTCCTGCCGGGAGCCAAGATCGGGGTACTCGGCTGCAACGGTGCCGGCAAATCGACGCTGCTGCGCATCATGGCCGGACTGGATTCCGAGTTCATGGGCGAGGCCTGGGTCGCCGACGGCGCGCGCGTCGGCTACCTCCCCCAGGAGCCGGAACTCGATCCCGGCAAGGACGTCATGGGCAACGTGCTCGAAGGGGTGGCGGAGGTGAAGGGCCTGCTGGACCGTTTCGAGGCGGTCAGCGCCCTCCTTGGCGAGGAGACGAGCGAGGATGGGATGAATGTGCTGCTCGCCGAGCAGTCGGCGCTCCAGGAGCGGATCGAGGCCGCCGACGGCTGGGAGCTCGAGCGCCGGGTGGAGATCGCCCTCGACGCCCTGCGCTGCCCGCCGGCGGAGGCCGACGTCACGCGCCTGTCGGGCGGGGAGCGCCGCCGGGTGGCCCTCTGCCGCCTGCTGCTGAGCCGCCCCGACCTGCTGCTGCTCGACGAGCCCACCAACCACCTCGACGCCGAGTCGGTGGCCTGGCTCGAGCGTTTCCTCGCCGAATACCCCGGCACCGTGGTGGCGGTGACCCATGACCGCTATTTCCTCGACAACGTCGCCGGCTGGATCCTGGAGCTCGACCGCGGCCGCGCCCTCCCGTTCGAGGGCAACTACTCGGCCTGGCTCGAGGCCAAGGGGAAGCGGCTCGCCCAGGAGGAGCGCGAGGGCGCCGCCCGGGCCCGCGTCATCGCCCGCGAACTCGAATGGATCCGGGCCACGCCGGAGGCGCGGCGCACCAAGTCGCGGGCCCGGATCGCCGCCTATGATCGCCTAGTCGCCGAGGCCGAGAGCCGCGCCGCGCCCGCCGCCGCCCAGATCGTGATCGCCCCGGGCCCGCGCCTCGGCGACGTGGTGGTGGAAGCCGAGGGCCTGACCAAGGGGTACGGCGATCGCCTGCTGATCGAGGATCTCGACTTCCGCCTGCCCGCCGGCGGCATCGTCGGGGTAATCGGTCCCAACGGCGCCGGCAAGACGACGCTCGTGCGCATGATCACGGGCGAGGAGACGTCCGACGCGGGCAGCCTCCGGATCGGTGAAACGGTCCGGCTCGGCTACGTCGATCAGTCACGGGATTCCCTCGATCCCGACGCTACCGTGTGGGAGGAGATCTCGGGCGGCCATGACGAGGTCGATCTCGGCCGGCGGCGGGTGGCCTCGCGGGCCTATGTGGGGGCGTTCAACTTCCGCGGGCCCGATCAGCAGAAGAAGGTGGGCCAGCTCTCCGGCGGGGAACGCAATCGGGTGCACCTCGCCAAGATGCTGAGGACGGGCGCCAACCTTCTCCTGCTGGACGAGCCCACCAACGACCTCGACGTGGACACCTTGCGGACCCTGGAGGAGGCGCTCGCCGCGTTCGCGGGCTCGGCGGTGATCGTCAGCCACGACCGCTGGTTCCTCGACCGCATCGCCACCCACATCCTCGCTTTCGAGGGCGGCAGCCAGGTGGAGTGGTTCGAGGGCAACTACGCCGACTACGAGGCCGACCGCCGGCGCCGGCTCGGCGCCGGGGCCGAGCAGCCCCACCGCATCAGGTACAAGCCCCTGGCGAGAGGCTGAGGTCGTCGGCTCGGGACCGAGCCGCCTACTCCGACGGCGTCTCGGCCTCGAACCGCGCCGTCACGTCGCGCAGGGCGTCGATCAGCCCCTGCACCTGGCCACCGCGCTGGCCGATCACGGAGGCGAACTGCTTGCGGTGGGTGAGCGGCATGCTGACGCCCTCGACCTTGATGTCGAGGGCCTTGTAGCCGCCGTCGGCGCGATGGACCCGAATCTCGGTGTTCACCGGGGGGCCCGACGTCTGGATGATCTCGCCGTAGACCGCGACGCTTCCGTCGCCGAGCTTCCGCTCCCGGGAGAACCGGATCTTCTCGCCGTCGTATTTCTTGAACAGCCCCGCGTAGTTGTGGGCGACGTAGATCTCGTAGAGCTTCAGGAATTCCCTGAACTGCGCCTCGCTGGCGCGCCGGTAGTAGGGTCCCAGCACGAACCGCCCCACCGCCGGCGCATCGAAGGATTCCGTCAGAATCCGGCGCAGCCTCTTGACCCGCTCGGAATCCGAAACCTCGGGCGAGGTCAGCTCCCGCACCACGCGCTCGCCCAGGCCCTGGACGAAGTCCATGGTGCTCGCCTTGCCGTCGGCGGCCGCGGCGTCGGCAAGGCCGAGGCACGAGAACGCGGCCGCCATCGCCAGGCGGCGCGGCAGGCCGGTCAGGAGCCGTGCGACAGACATGCGCCAATCCCAAAACTATCCGGCCCGTGCCGAACTCCCCTCTCCGGGGGCCCTGATCGGATCGCGCGAGATCCCGGGCACGGGCTCGTCCGCGGACGGGCTGCTGTTCCGGATCTGGTCGGCACGGCGCTGACGATACAGACTACGGATCGCGACGTAGAAATCAAGGGAGGTGCGCTCGATCTCGTCCAGCGTCTCCAGGTTGCGGGCACGGAAGTCGACGCCGGTGACAAGGGAGCGCGCGAGGATCCAGCCCTCGGTGTCCTCGTTCCGCATCCAGATGTTGAACGGGTCCACCAGGTATTCGACGAGGAGCCCGACGGCGTCCCGCGGATTGGACGGACCGAGGATGGGCAGGACGATATAGAATCCCTCGCCCACGCCCCACACGCCGAAGGTCTGGCCGAAGTCCTCGCTATGACCGGGGATTCCGAATTCGGCGGCGGCGTCCCACACGCCCAGCACGCCGACGGTGGTGTTGATGGCGAAGCGGCTCGCCGTGTTGCCGGCGCGATCCCACTCCCACTGCAGGACGTCGTTGGCGAACACCACCGGCGAGCGCAGGTTCAGCAGGAAGTTATGGACGCCCTTCTGCACCGGCCTCGGCAGGACCTCGCGGTAGGCGATGGCCGCCGGGCGCAGGAACATCTTGTCCATCTGCAGGTTGAACGCGAACATCGCCCGGTTGAACGGCTCGATGGGATCGTTCTCCCGCTCGAACTCCGCCTTGGCGACAGGATCCTCCGGCGCGGTCGCGCAGGCGCCCAGCCCGGCTCCCGCGATCGCGGCCATGGCCAGCCCCACCATCCGGCTGGCGAACTCCCCGGATACGAACTCCCGCATCGCTACCACTCGCCCCTCACCCGGCTGCCGTTTTGATCCAGCCTTGAGCCCCCCTGGACACGCGTCCTGGGACGGCGCGCGGCTCATATTGGCCTCAGGTTCTAAATGCTTTCTTAATCGAGTGCGGCGCCCCATCGCGCCCCTTGCGGATCACCCCCGTTACGCCGGCCTTGAGTACCATATCCGACCCCGGAACGCTAGCCGTCTCACGGTGTTGCGGCGGGGCTCCCCCGCGGGTCATGATGTTGAATCGAGGATACATTTTCTGCGGCCTTTGTTAAAA
>DASWKZ010000258.1:0-12445 GCA_036396355.1 Alphaproteobacteria bacterium | reverse complement strand
GATCCCTGGCCTCGGGAACGCGCGCTTTGCGCGCCTCGGCGGCATCCACCGCAACACCTTCCTCAACGCGCCGCGTTTGCTCGACGGCGAGCTGCGACTCAAGGCCGATCCGCGCCTGCGCTTCGCCGGCCAGATCACCGGCGTCGAGGGCTACGTGGAATCGGCGGCCATGGGGCTGCTGGCCGGGCGCTTCGCCGCCGCCGGGGCCTTGGGGACGTCGATCCCGCCGCCGCCCGCGACCACCAGCCACGGGGCGCTCCTCGCCCACATCACCGGCGGCGCCCGGGCCGAGACCTTCCAGCCCATGAACGCCAATTTTGGTCTGTTCCCGGAGGTCGCCGGGACCGACGGGCGCGGCCGGCCGCTCCACGGGCCGGCGCGGCGCGCGGCCTATTGCGCCCGGGCCCGGGCCGATTTCGCCGCCTGGCTCGCGCGGATTGCCCCGCGCAGCGCCGCGGAGTAAGGGAGGGGGGGCGACCCATGGAGCAGCGCGTCAGCCTGATCACCCTCGGGGTCGTGGATCTCGGGCGCAGCGCCGCGTTCTACGAACGGCTGGGATGGGAGCGCTCGGTGCGGAAGGCGGAGGGCGTCGCCTTCTTCCAGACCGGCGGCATGGTCCTTGCCCTGTGGCCGCGCGCCGAGCTTGCCGGGGACGCCGGCGTGACCGACGACGGCGGCGACTTCCACGGCATGGCGCTCGCCCAGAACGCGCGCAGCCGCGCCGAGGTCGACGCGGTCCTGGCCGAGGCCGCGGCGGCCGGCGCCACCCTTGTCAGGCCCGCGCGGGAGACCTTCTGGGGCGGCTATGCCGGCTACTTCGCCGATCCCGACGGCTTCCTGTGGGAGATCGCCTGGAACCCGGGCTTCACCCTCACCGAGAACGGCGACGTGATCCTGCCCGAGTGATTCAGTACCGGCGCGTCGCCATGGTCTCGAGGAGGAGCAGAGGCCCGGTGACGGGCAGCGGCTCGAGGCGCCCCCCGAACAGGTCGTAATCGTCGCGCGCGAGGCGTCCGAGGGAGGCCTCGGCGAAGCGCGCGAGCGCCAGCACGGGAAGCGCCGCCGCCGGCACCTCGCCCCGAAGCGCGCGGGCGGCGCCGAGTTCCCGGCGCGCCTCGTCGGCGACGGCGCGGGCGGCTCGCTTGAGGCCGGGGCCGGGCCGTCCCGCCAGCAGCGCGGGGAGGCCGACCCCGTGGGCGTCGAGGAGCGCGCGGGGGAGCATCACCCGGCCGCGGGCGGCATGGAAGGCGGCGGCGCGCAGGAGCCCGGCCATGGCGTGAGCGCGGCCGATTTTCTCCCCGGCCGCGACCGCCGCTTGGTCGCCGCCGAGGCCGAGGACGCCGAGGGCGAGACGGTTGAGCGCCCCGGAGGTGGCATCGCAATAGTCGACGAACGCCGTCGCGGTGGCGGGGCCCTCCTCCGCGAGGTCGGCCTCGCGGGCATCGATCAGGGCGCCGAGGTCGGCGGCCGTCACCGCGCCATCGGCGATCATCGGCGCCAGCGCCTCCGCCACGGGATGGGCGGAGGACGCGCCGGCGGCCAGCCCTTCCACCGTCTCGCGCCACCATTGCAGGCGGATATGGCCGAGCATGGGCTCGGTCACCACGTCGCGAATCTTGGCGATCTCCAGGTTGAACCCGTAGAGCGCGTGGAGGCGCCCGCGCGCGGCCGGGGGCGCCAGGCACGAGGCAAGCCAGCGGTCCCGGTCGTGAGTGCGGATTTCCCTGGCGCAGTGGGTTCGCGCCCTGTCGCCGTCCATGGTCTGCAATATAATGGCTTCGAGGCCGCCCCGTCAGAGATGCCGCCATGTCCGTTGCCGATGGCCCCGATGCCGCTATCGACCCCGCCGCCGAAGCCGGTGTCCGGGACGCGCACAGCGACGCCTGGGCCGACTCGACGGCCTGGCGCCTGCTGCCGGAGGCGGCGCGGGCCGATGTCGCGGTCCTGTTCCGCTACCTGGCCGCCCTCCGGGCCATCGCCGACCATCCGGCCCTGGCGCCGGAACGCAAGGAGGCGGCGCTGGCCGCGGTGGCGGCGGCGTTGGACGGCCGCGCCGCCATGGCCGGGGCCGCCGGCGGGACCGGGAACGCGGGCGTCGAGGCCGCCCGTTCCCTCGCCCGCTGCCTCGAGGCGCGCGGCATCGATCTCCGCCCGGCGCGGCTCATCCTGCAGGCGGCGGAGCAGGATCTCCGCAAGGCGCGCTACCGCGACTGGTCGGAACTGCTGGCGTGGTGCCGCTTCGGCGCCGGCCCGGCGGCCGCGCTCGCCGTCGGGCTCGCCGGTGGCGACAGCGACCCGGCCGAGAAGGCCGAAAGCACCGGCATCGCCCTGCAGTTGATCGACTGCGTGGGCCGCGCCGGCCTCCACTACCGGTGGCTGGGCCGGGTCTACCTGCCGGAGCGCTGGTTCGCCGAGGCCGGCGCCCGCATCGAGGACCTCGGCCGCCCGCGGGCAGACTCGGCGCTCATGGCGGTCTTTCGCCGGGCGCTCGATCAGGCCGGAACGCTGCTCGCCGACGGCGGCGGCGCGGCCGCGTCCCTTCCCGGCTTCCGCCTGCGCGCCGCCGCGTTCGCGGCGCTGGCCGGGGCGCGGCGGGAGGCGCGCGCGCTTGCCCGTGGCGATCCGCTGGCCGGGCCGCGGCCGTCGGGTCGCGGCGGGCACTTGGCCGCGGCCGCCGCGATCCTGCGGGCCGGGTTGCGCCGTTGACGGTGCATGTCGCAGGGGCCGGCCTCGCCGGGCTCGCCGCCGCCCTCGACTGCGCCGCCGCCGGCGGCACCGTGGTCCTCCACGAGGCGGCGTCGTCCGCCGGCGGGCGATGCCGATCGTTCGCCGACCGGGAGCTGGGGGCGACCCTGGATAACGGCGCCCATGTGATCCTGGGGGTGAACCGCGCGGCGTTCGGATACCTCGCCGCCTGCGGCGCGCTCGACCGGCTGGTCGCCGCCGCCGACGCCATCCCCGTCCTGGATCTCGCGAGCGGCCGGTCGTGGTCCGTTCCCGTCGCCGGCCACGTGCCGCTCGGGCTCCTGCGCCAGCCGCCGCCCGGGGCCCGTCGGCGGGACCTGTTCGCCCTCGCGCGCCGCCTCGGCGGCGACCCCGCGGGCAGCGTCGCCGAGGCCTTCGGGCCGTTGGGGCCGGTCTACCGCTGGCTCATCGCGCCGCTCTGCCTGGCGGCCATGAACGCCGCCCCCGACGCGGTCGAGGCGCGGGCGTTCGCGCCGGTGCTGCGGCGGATCGCCGTCGCCGGGCGGGGCGGCCTCCGGCCCTTCGTGGCGCGCGAGAGCCTGAGCGGCACCTTCGTCGCGCCGGCGCTCGAGCGCCTGGCCCGGCTCGGGGCCGAGGTCAGGTTCGGTGACCGGCTGCTGGAGATCGCCGCCGACGGGCGGCGGGCCTCGGCGGCGCGCTTCGCCTCGGGCGCGGCGGCGCTGGCGGCGGGTGACGGGCTGGTGCTGGCCGTGCCGCCACCGGAGGCGCGCCGGCTCCTCCCCGGCCTCGCCCTCCCCGCCTGCGCGGCCCGGGCCATCGTCAACGTCCATTTCCGGCCGGGGGCGATCCCGCCATTCCCGGGGCACGCTTCCATGCTCGGCCTGCTGGGCGGCACCGCCCAGTGGCTGTTCCGGCGCAGGCGGTGGCTGACGGCGACGGCGAGCGACGCCGGCGGCCTGCTGCGGGTGGCGCCGGCCGATGCCGCCCGACTCATGTGGGCCGACGCCGTCGCCGCCTTGCGGATGGCGGGCGCCCCGATCCCGGCGTTCCGGGTGGTGCGCGAGCGGCGCGCGACCTGGACGCCGTCCACTGCCACGGGACCGGGCTCGGGGCTGGCCAATGTTTTTCTGGCGGGGGACTGGACAGTGCCGAACCTTCCCGGCACCATTGAGGCCGCCGTCCTGTCGGGGCGGCGGGCCGCGGCGCGGTACCTGGAGGGGGCCGTCCGCGCCGGCGACGACGCCCCCAGCGCCGCGTTGCGCGGCGCCAACGCATGCTATATACAGTAGACCGATTCGCTTATCATACTAAACCAATGAATCGCAGCGGGGGTGCGGTATGAAAAATCCACTGGAGAGTCTGCAGAACACGATCCTGCTCGGGGTCGCCCTCACCATCGTGATGGCGCTCATCGTCAAATACTCGTTCTAGGCCGAAGGGGGGACATCAATGGGCTTTCTCACGGATCCTTACGCCATCTTCCTGGTCCGCTGGTTCCACGTCCTCAGCGGCATCATGTGGATCGGACTCCTGTGGTACTTCAACTTCGTCCAGATTCCCAACATGGCCAAGATCCCGGACGAGCAGAAACCGGCGATCGGCAAGGTGATCGCGCCGGCGGCGCTGTTCTGGTTCCGCTGGGCGGCGTTGTCGACCATCGTCTGGGGGCTCCTCCAGGCGTGGCAGCTGGGCTACATCGGCGACGCGCTGGCGCTCGGGTTCACCTCCGGGAGCGCCGCCCATATGAGCATCGGCTTCGGCATGTGGTTCGGGCTGATCATGGCCTTCAACGTCTGGTTCGTCATATGGCCCAACCAGCAGAAGGCCCTCGGCATGGTCGAGGCCAGCGCCGAGGTGAAGCCGGCGGCCGCGCGGACGGCGATGCTGTTCTCGCGCACCAATACGGTGCTGTCGATTCCGATGTCGTACTCGATGGTGGCCGTCCACCTCACCTGAGGCGTCCGCACCCCCGGCATCGTTCGGGGCGCCCCGAGGGGCGCCCCGTGCGCCCGAGGCCCGTCACGGGCGGGGCGGCTCACGGCACCGGCAGCAGCAGCGCCGCCACCCGGCGGCCCTCCGCCATCAGGAAATTGAGGGTGCGGCACGCCGCCCCCGTGCCCATGACCTCGACGGCGATGTTTTGCGCGCGGAGCCGGGCCTGCTCCCGTTCGCCCAGCACGCCCGCGCGCTCCCCGCACCCGATCAGGAGGATATCGACGGCGGGTTCCCTTCCCAGCACCGGGTCGAGGTGCCACGGGCCGAGGTCGCCGAACGCGGCGATGTCGAGGCGCATGATGCCTTCGGCGAAGACCAGGACCGCACCTTCGATGCGTTCCCCGGAGATGCGGAACCCCATGTCGCCATAGGCCTGAATGACGGGTTTGCCTTCGGGCACGAGTCGCTGGAGATCCATGGACCATTCCCTCGGCGGGACCCTGCCCGGCGGCCCCGGGGCCATCCGGACACGACCGGCTGGCTCAGCCTCGCGATTCACGCTCGGCGGCGGTACCGACGTCGCCCCGCGAGATGCTCTCGCGGATGTTCAGGTAGATGACGAGCGCGGAGGCGACGTAGACGGTGGAATAGGTCCCGATGAAGATGCCGAAGATCAATGCCAGGCTGAAATCGCGGATGACGGGCCCGCCGAAGGCAAAGATCGCGGTGACGGCCAGAAGCGTCGTGAACGACGTCAGGATCGTCCGCGACAGGGTTTCGTTGATCGAGAGGTTGAGGAGCTGGACGATCTCCATGGTCTTGTACTTGCGCAGGTTCTCCCGCACCCGGTCGAAGATCACCACCGTGTCGTTGATGGAGTAGCCGGCGATGGTGAGCACCGCGGCGACCGAGGACAGGTTGAACTCGAGGCCGAGAACCGAGAACAGGCCGATGGTCGCGATCACGTCGTGGGTGAGGGCGACGATGGCGGCGACGGAGAACTGCCACTCGAACCGGAACCACACATAGGCCATGATGCCGAGGAGCGACAGGACCACGGCGATGATCCCGGCCTCGATGAGCTCGCCGCCGACCTTGGGCCCGACGAATTCCGTGCGGCGGTAATTCCGCACGGTGTCGGCGAGCGCCTCCTTGACCTTCTCCACGGCGGCCTGCTGGGCTTCCTCTCCCCCGGCCTGGCGCTCGATCCGGATCAGGACGTCGGTTTCGGTCCCGAACTCCTGGAGGGCGACCTCGCCCAGTCCGAGGCCGGCCAGCCTGCCGCGCAGCTCGTCGAGATTGGCGGGACCGGGGGTGCGGACCTCGATGAGGATGCCACCCTTGAAGTCGATCCCGTAGTTGAGCCCGTTGACCAGATAGGCGCCGATCGACAGCAGGACGATGGCGGCCGACACCGCGTAGGCCACCGTGCGCCGGCCGATGAAATCGATGTGCGTGTCGGCGGGAACCAGCCTGAGGGGGAACAGGGCCATGGCGCGGAACTCCTAGATCGGCAGCGCCCGGAACCGCTGACGCCGCAGATAGAGGATCACCATGAGCCGGGTGACCATGATCGCCGTGAACATGGACGTCATCAGGCCGATGGAGAGGGTGACCGCGAATCCCCTCACCGGGCCCGACCCGAACTGGAAGAGGAGGAGCGCCGCGATCAGGGTCGTCAGGTTCGAATCGATGATCGTCGTGAGGGCCCGCCGGTATCCGGCGTCGACCGCGGAAAGCGGAGTGCGTCCCGACTTCACCTCCTCGCGGATGCGCTCGAAGATCAGCACGTTGGCGTCCACCGCCATGCCGATGGTCAGCACGATGCCGGCGATGCCGGGGAGCGTCAGGGTCGCCTGGAGCAGCGACAACGCGCCGGTGATGACGACGAGATTGAGGAACAGCGCGACATTGGCGAAGACGCCGAACACGGAATACGCCATCACCATGAACACCATCACGAGAACGAGCCCGATCAGGCAGGCGATCTCCCCGGCCGCCACCGAATCGGCGCCGAGGTCCGGGCCCACGGTTCGCTCCTCGAGGATGGTCATGGGAGCGGGCAGCGCGCCCGCCCGCAGGAGGACGGCGAGGTCCCTCGCCTCCTCCACCGTGAAGCCGCCGGTGATGATGCCGCTGCCCCCGAGGATCGGCTCGCGGATCACCGGCGCGCTGATCACCTTGCCGTCCAGCAGGATGGCGAAGGGGCGGCCGACGTTCTCCTGGGTAACGCGCCCGAACTGGCGGGCGCCGATGGAATCGAAGCGGAAGCTGACCACCGGCTGCCCCTGGTCGTAGGTGGGCTGGGCATCGACCAGCGTGTCGCCGGAGACCATGATCCGCCGCTTGATCACGTAGGTGACCGGCCGGCCGCCGGTGTCGGGGCTGCCGTCCATGGTGGCGAACATGCTTCCGGCCGGCGGCGTCGCCGGCAGCGGCGCGCCCGGGGTGTAGCGGTCGTCCACCAGGTGGAAGGTCATCTTGGCGGTGCGCCCGATCAGGCGCTTGACGCGCTCCGGGTCGTCGACGCCGGGAAGCTGCACCAGGATGCGGTCCTCCCCCTGGCGCTGGATGGTCGGCTCGGTGGTTCCGAACTCGTCCACCCGGCGGCGCACGATCTCGACCGACTGGTCCAGCGCCTGGTCGCGGCGCTCGCGCACGGCGTCCTCCGTGTAGCGCACGAGAATCCGCCCGTTGCGCTCGGTCGTGATCTCGGTGCCCTGCTCGATGTCGCGGAGGATGCGCCGGGCCTTCTCGAGATTGGTCTCACCGCCCCGGCCGCCGGCGGGTTCGTCGGGCTTGAGGATGGTGACGGCGGCGACCTCCCCCGCGACGCCGATGTCGCGGTAGGCGATGCGCTCCTGGCGCAGCTCCGTGCGCATGGCCTGGACCAGGTTGGAGAGCCGTTCGCGGAAGACGCTCTGGATGTCGACCTCGAGGAGGAGGTGCGAGCCGCCGCGCAGATCCAGCCCGAGATTGAGCTGATTCTTGGGGAACCAGCCGGGCATCGATTCCAGCTGCGACTTGGGGATGAGGTTGGGCACGGCGAACAGGAAGCCGAGCGCGCACACCGTCAGCACCGCGATGATCTTCCAGCGCCCGAAATGAATCATTGCCTGGGCCCCGCCGCCTCGGGGGATGGTCCGCCGACTCTACTTGTCGTTGGCCGACTTCCGGTCATTTCTGCCCTTGCGAGGTTCCTCCTCCTCCTCATCGGCGTCTCCGCGGACATAGACGCTGGAGATCATGCTGCGGGCTACCTGCACCCGGACGCCCTCGGCGATCTCGAGCTGGAGCTCGTTGTCGCTCACCACCCGCGTGATCCGGCCGATGATTCCCCCGTTGGTCACCACCTTGTCGCCGCGGCGCAGCGTCGAAAGCATGGACCGGTGCTCCTTCACCTTCTTCTGCTGGGGACGGATCAGCAGGAAATAGAAGACGACGAAGATCAGGATCAGGGGCACGATCGTCATGATGTCGAACCCCGCCACGCCGCCGGGCGCCTGGGCATAGGCCGGAGAGATGAGCATTCGGGTCTCCCGCTTCGGGTTGGCGACGCCTTGCCAGCGCCGGAGTTAGGCGGACTATAGCCATCCCATGGGCAGTTGCAAATGAAACCTGACCTGAGGCGTGGCCTTTAAGTCCTTGATCCAGCGCAATAGACGGGCCATCCTGCGCGACGCCGCGCGGGCCATCCGCCGGTCGTGGCCGGGGGACGCGCGGAGCCATGAGCGATCAGGAAACCCGAGCCCTGCTCAAGCGGATCGCCGACGCGCTGGAGCGCATCGCGCCGGCGTCCGACGGCGGAATCGGACCCACCGAGGAGGACGCCTTCGTGTGGCGGGCGGAGGACGGCCGGCTGCAGCCGGTCGCGCGCGTCAACCGCGTGGCGCTGGGGCTCCTCAGGGGCATCGACGGCCAGCGCGACCTCCTGCTGGAGAACACGCTGCGCTTCGCGCGCGGGCTCCCGGCCAACAACGCGCTGCTGTGGGGCGCGCGCGGGATGGGAAAGAGCTCCCTGGTCAAGGCCGTCCACGCCGCGGTCAACGACCGCCTCGGCCGCAAGCGCGCGGCGGGCCGCCTGGCGCTGGTCGAGATCCACCGCGAGGACATCGCCAGCCTGCCCCGGCTGCTGGCGGCGCTGCGGACGCGCCGCCGCCGCTTCATCGTGTTCTGCGACGACCTGTCGTTCGACGGCCACGATGCCACCTTCAAGTCCCTCAAGGCCTTGCTCGAGGGCGGCATCGAGGGCCGCCCGGAGAACGTGATCTTCTATGCGACCTCGAACCGGCGGCACCTCATGCCGCGGGACATGATCGAGAACGAGCGTTCGACCGCCGTCAATCCGGCCGAGGCCGTCGACGAGAAGGTCTCGCTGTCGGACCGGTTCGGCCTGTGGCTCGGGTTCCACATGTGCGACCAGGACACGTATTTCGCCATCGTCGAGACCTACGCCCGCCATTTCAAGCTGCGCATCGGGCGCGACGAGCTGCTGGCCGGGGCCAATGAATGGTCGGTGACGCGGGGCGCGCGCTCCGGTCGCGTCGCCTGGCAGTACATCCAGGACGTCGCCGGGCGGCTCGGCCGGAAGCTCGCTTGACGGGGCCGGCCGGCGCCGATCACGCCGTCGGATCGCCGAGGTAGCGCGTGGGATCCACCGCCTGGCGGCCGCGGCGGAGCTCGAAATGGAGCTGGGGCCTGGCGACCGCGCCGGTGCGCCCGACGCGGGCGATCGGCTGGCCGCGGTGCACCGTCTGCCCCCGGCTCACCAGCAGCGCGCCGTTATGGGCGTAGGCCGAAACCCAGCCTCCCGCGTGGCGGATGAGCAGTAGGTTGCCGTAGCCGCGCAGCTCGTTCCCGGCATAGGCGACGACGCCGTTCTCGGCCGCGCGCACGATCTCGCCCTCGCGGGCGGCGATGTTGATGCCCTCGTTGTAGAGTCCGCCGCCCTTGGCGCCGAAGCCCGACACCACGGTTCCGCGCACCGGCCACAGGAAGGTCTTGCCGGCCCGCGCCGGCGGATCGGCCGGGGCCAGGGCGCGGACCCCGGCGGACCGAGGGGGCGCCGGTGGCGGCGGTTCCGGCGGCGGGGCGGGACGCGCCGCGGTGGCCACGGACGGCGGCGGCGGAGGTTCGGGCGTCTGCGGCTTGGGGCTCGGCGAAGGCTTCGGCGCCGCGACCGCCGGCCTTGCCGGCGCCGCCGCCTCGGCCGCGGGATCGGCGCGCGCGGCGACGGCCGGTGCCCGGGGCTCCCACGGCAGGACCACCTGCTGGCCGACCACCAGCCCGTAATCGGGGGGCGCGAGGCCGTTCTCGCGGATGATGTCGGCCTTGCCGACGTCGAACCGGCGGGCGATGCCGTAGACGGTGTCGCCGCGCGCGACCACGTAGACGCGCACCGCCGGGACGCGCAGCGTCTGTCCCGCCCGCAGGTGATAGGGGGGCTTCAGGCCGTTGGCCTCGATGAGCGCCCGGATCGGCACCTTTTCGCGCCGGGCGATGCTGAACAGGGTCTCGCCCCTTCCCACCCGCAGGGTGGCGGCGCCGCGCGTCGTCAGGGTCCCGGTCGCGGGCAGCGGCGCCACCTCCGCCGCGGGCGCGGCCCGCCGCCGCTCGGTGCGGCCGGCGGGGGGGCGCGTGGGGCCGGCCCGTCCCGTCGCCGGGGCGCGGGCGGGCGCCGTGTAGTAGATGCCGGAGTGATCCACCAGCGGGGCGGGCGGGCCGGAGCGCACGCAGCCGGCGGCGAGGACGGCGACGGCCGCGGCGAGGACGGCCGCGCGCGCGCGGCGTCGGCGCCATGATCTGTGGGCGGCTCCGGACATGGGCGGAGAATATGCGAGGGCGCCCTTCGGCTCAACGGCGCGGGGCCGGGGCTCAACCGGCAGCACCGTCATCCCGGCGGCCATTGGCCACCAGCGGCACGAACCGGACGGACCACAGCCGCTCGCGCGAGACGGCGCCGTCCTCGGCCTTGCGGTAGCGATAGATGTACTGGTCGGACGGCGACGGGCCCACCGGCGCGACGAGAATGCCGCCGGGCGCGAGCTGCTCGAGCAGCGCCAACGGCACGTCGTCCCGGGCGGCGGCGGTCACGATGATGCGGTCGAAGGGCGCCTGCTCGGGCCATCCCCTGGTGCCGTCGCCGCAGATGGTGACGATGTTGTGGTAGCCGAGCGCGGCCAGGCGCTTGGTGGTCTCGACCAGGAGCGTGCGGTGGCGCTCGATGGAATAGACCCGGCGGCAGAGCCTCGACAGCACCGCCGCCTGGTAGCCGCAGCCGGTGCCGACCTCGAGCACCTTCATGCCCGGCTCCAGCTCGAGCGCCTGGGTCATCAGGCCGACGACGAGGGGCTGGCTGATGGTCTGGCCCTCGCCGATGGGGAGCGCCGTGTTCTCGTAGGCGCGGTCGCGGAACTGCAGCGGCACGAAGGCCTCGCGCGGGGTGCGCTCGATGGCGCCGAGCACCCGCGAATCGGTCACCCCCTCGGCCCTGAGCTCCATGATCAGGCGGATCTGGCGCGGCTCCGCCGTCACGGGAACACGCTCCGCAGGACCCGGGCGGCGGCGCGGTCGGTGAGATCGAGGTTGAGCGGCGTCACCGAGACGGCGCCGCGGGCGGCGGCGTCGACGTCGGCCCGGCTGGCGCCGGCCTCCTCCTTGCGGGGGCTGCCGATCCAGTAATAGGCCTGCCCGAACGGGTCGAAGGATTCGGTGATGCGCTCGATCTGGCGCCGGCGGCCCTGGCGCGTGACCTCGATGCCGGTGACGTCGCCGGCGGGCCGGTCGGGGAAGTTCACGTTGATCAGCACGTCGTGCTTCCAAGGTACCGAGGCGAGCCGGCGGACGAGATCGGGGGCGAAGTGCTCGGCCGTCGACCACCGCACCGGATGCTGGGGCGAGATGATCTGGCTGAACGCGATGCCGGGAATGCCCATGACGGCGGCCTGCATGGCGGCGGCGACGGTGCCCGAGTGGCTGATGTCCTCGGCCAGGTTGCCACCCTGGTTGATGCCGCTGAGCACGAGGTCCGGTGGCCTCTGGCCCAGAATCTGTCCGACGGCGACGAGTACGCAGTCGGTGGGGGTGCCGCTCACGGCGAAGCGCCGGGCGGCGAGCCTGTTCACGCGCAGCGGCGTGCGCACGGTGAGGGAATGGCTGGCGGCGGACTGCTCCACTTCGGGCGCCACCACCCACACGTCGGGGCTGAGGGCGCGCGCGATGCGCGCCAGGATACGCAGCCCCTGCGCGCCGATGCCGTCGTCGTTGGTGACCAGGATGCGGGCCCGTTTGAGGTCGAGCGAGGCCGCCGGCAATGGCACCCTCCCTAGGACCCGGGCCCGATCCGGTCGAGCCCGCCCATGTAGGGGCGCAGGGCCTCCGGGATGCACACGCCGCCCTCGGCGGTCTGGCCGTTCTCCATGACCGCGATCAGCGTGCGCCCGACGGCGAGGCCCGAGCCGTTGAGGGTGTGCACGAAGCGGGTGCCCTTTCCTTCGCCCTTGGGGCGGTAGCGGGCGCCCATGCGGCGGGCCTGGAAATCGCCGCAGTCGGAGCAGCTGGAGATTTCCCGGTAGCGCCCCTGCCCCGGCAGCCATACCTCGATGTCGTAGGTCTTGCGCGCCGCGAACCCCATGTCGCCGGTGGAGAGGGTCACCACGCGGTAGGGCAGCCCGAGCCGCTTCAGCACCTCCTCGGCGGCGGCCGTCATGCGCTCGTGCTCGGCCCCGGAGTCCTCGGGCCGGGTGACGGAGACCAGCTCGACCTTGTCGAACTGGTGCTGTCGGATCATGCCACGGGTGTCCTT
>DASWKZ010000257.1:0-2478 GCA_036396355.1 Alphaproteobacteria bacterium | reverse complement strand
GCCCATGGGCGAAGTCGTCAACCTCAATCAGTACCGCAAGAACCGCTCTCGCGACGCCGAGCGCCGTGCTGCCCGCGAAAACCGGATTCGATTCGGCCGGACGGGTGCCGAAAAGGCGTCCGACCGCAAGGCCGGGGAGCGAGCGGACGGCGCGCCGGAGGACAAGAAGCTCGATGTCGGGGATTCCGGCGCCGCCGAATCGTCGCCCGAGGATTCGACGCCGAGCGCGGGCTGAACCGCACGTCTTGTCCGCAAGGCGGCCTCTTGGGCCGCCGCCACGGTTTCCTATTGCCGATCGCTATTCTCCACCGTTCGCGCCGCGCGGGATCAGTCGCGTGCGCCGTAGCCGCCGCCGCCCGGGGTTTCGATGACCAGCACGTCTCCGGGCCCGACGGCGACCTCGGCGGTGGGGCCGAGGGTTTCCACCGTGCCGTCTGTGCGCTCGACCCGGTTGACCCCGGCGAGCCCGCCTTCTCCGCCGCAAAGCCCGAAGGGCCGCGTCCGGCGCCGGTTGGACAGCACCGCCGCCGCCATCGCCTCGCGGAAGCGGATGCGGCGCACCACGCCGTCGCCGCCGCGCCACCGGCCCTCGCCCCCCGAGCCGCGGCGGATGGCGAAGCGCTCGATCAGCACCGGATAGCGCCATTCCAGCACCTCGGCGTCGGTGAGCCGCGAATTGGTCATGTGGGTATGCACGGCGCTCGCGCCGTCGAAGCCCGGCCCGGCGCCGGCGCCGCCGCACAGGGTCTCGTAATACTGGTAGCGGGCATCGCCGAAGGTGACGTTGTTCATGGTGCCCTGGGAGGCGGCGAGGCGCCCGACCGCCGCGAGGATGGCATCGACGATGCACTGCGAGGTCTCGACGTTGCCGGCCACCACCGCCGCCGGCGGCACCGGGGCGAGCAGCGAGCCCTCGGGGATGACGATGCGGATCGGCCGGAGGCAGCCGTCGTTCATGGGGATGGGCTCGGCCACCAGGGCGCGGAAGGCGTAGAGCACGCAGGCGCGGGTGACCGCCGCCGGCGCGTTGAAGTTGGTGGCCGACGGCCCCGAGGTGCCGGTGAAATCCACCGTGGCCGCCCGCGCCCCGCGGTCGACCGAGACGGCGACGCGGATGGTGCCGCCGTCGTCCATGGGCACCGCGAACGCGCCCTCCTCCAGCCTGGCGATGACGCCGCGCACGGCCTCCTCGGCGTTGTCCTGGACGTGGCCCATATAGGCGCGCACCACGTCGAGGCCGAAGGTTTCGACCATGCGATCGAGCTCGTCCGCGCCGCGGGCGCAGGCCGCCACCTGGGCCTTGAGGTCGGCGACGTTCTGGTCGGGGTTGCGCACGGGCCACGGCCCGGCGGCGAGCCGCGCGCGCAGTGCCTCCTCCCGGAACACGCCGCCGTCCACCAGGAGGTCGCCCTCGAACAGGATCCCCTCCTCGTCGATGGAGGTGGAGGCCGGCGGCATCGAGCCGGGATGGGTGCCGCCGATATCGGCGTGGTGGCCGCGGGCGGCGACGAAGAACATGGGCCGGTCCTCGCCCGTCCCGTAGACCGGGCGGATGACGGTGATGTCGGGGAGGTGGGTGCCGCCGTCATAGGGCGCGTTGTGGACGTAGACGTCGCCCGGTCCCATGGGCCGCGCGCGGGCCGCCGGATCCGGCGCGCCCGGCCGCGCGGCCGCCGCGCCCGAGCGGCGGATCACCGCCCGCACCGATTCGCCCATGGAGCCCAGATGCACCGGCATGTGCGGCGCATTGGCGATGAGGCGGCCGTCGCCGTCGAACACCGCGCAGGAGAAGTCGAGCCGCTCCTTGATGTTGACCGACTGCGCGGTGTTGGCGAGCGCCACGCCCATCTCCTCGGCGATCGACATGAACAGGTTGTTGAAGACCTCCAGGAGCACCGGGTCGGCGCCGGTGCCCAGCGCCGGGGGGCGCGGCAGCGGCTCGGCGCGGCGCATGACGAGATGCCCCCTCTCCGTCACCCGCGCGCGCCAGCCGGGCTCGATGACGGTGGTGGCGCCGTCCTCGACGAGGATGGCGGGGCCGTCGATCTCCGCCCCGGCGCCGAGGCGGGCGCGGAGGAAGACGGGGACCTCGCGGGATTTGCCTTCGATATGGGCCTGCGCGGTGGCGACGGGCGATGCCTCCCCGGCCTCGGCGGCGCGGGCGGGATCGCCGCCGGCGCCCGAGGCGCCCACTGCCTCGACCGAGACCGCCTCCACCACCAGGGGCGTCCCGGCCATGGTGAAGCCGAAGCGCCGCGCGTGGGCCTCGGCGAAGGCGCGGGCGAGGGCCGCGCGGTCCCCGAAGGGGACGATCAGGGCGGTGTCGGTGCCGCGGTAGCGGATGTGGGCGCGGCGGGCGACGGCGATGTCGGTCTCATTGATGCCCTGGGCCCGCAGCGCCGCTCGCGCCTCCCCGGCGAGCCCGTCCAGCCGCGCCTCCATCCTCGGGACCAGCGCGTCGTCGAGCATCTCCTCGAT
>DASWKZ010000256.1:0-1793 GCA_036396355.1 Alphaproteobacteria bacterium | reverse complement strand
TCGACCTTGGAGGTGACCTGGAAGCTGATCCGGGTCGGGAAGTTGGCCTTGATGGTGCCGGTGATCACGTCCACCGACGGGCGCTGGGTGGCCATGATGATGTGGATGCCGGCGGCCCGCGCCATCTGGGACAGGCGCTGCATGGTGGCCTCGATCTCCTTGCCGGCGACCAGCATGAGGTCGGCCATCTCGTCGACCACCACGACGATGAACGGCAGCGGCTTGAGGTCGAGCTCCTGCTCCTCGATCATGGGCCGGCCGGTCTCGGGATCGAATCCGGTCTGCACCCGGCGGGTGAGCCGCCTGCCCTTGCGCCGGGCCTCGGCCAGGCGCTGGTTGTAGCCGGTGATGTTGCGCACGCCGATCTCCGACATGCAGCGGTAGCGGCGCTCCATCTCCTTCGCCGTCCAGCGCAGCGCGACGACGGCCTTGCCGGGCTCGGTGACCACCGGCGCCAGCAGGTGGGGGATGTCGTCGTAGACCGAGAGCTCCAGCATCTTGGGGTCGATCATGATGAACCGGCATTCCTCGGGGGTGAGCCGGTAGAGCAGCGACAGGATCATGGTGTTGATGGCGACCGACTTGCCGGAGCCGGTGGTGCCGGCGATCAGGAGATGGGGCATGCGCGCGAGGTCGGCCATCACCGGCGCGCCGCTGATGTCCTTGCCCAGCGCCAGCGTCAGCTTGGAGGCGGTGCGCTCGTAGGCCTCCGAGGCCAGAAGCTCGCGGAGATACACGGTCTCGCGGCGGGCGTTGGGCAGCTCGATGCCGATGACGTTGCGCCCCGGCACCACGGCGATGCGCACGCTGACCGCGCTCATGGAGCGCGCGATGTCGTCGGCGAGCCCGATGACGCGCGACGACTTGATCCCCGGCGCCGGCTCCAGCTCGTACATGGTGACCACGGGGCCCGGGCGCACCTTGATGATCTCGCCGCGCACCCCGAAATCCTCGAGCACGCCGGTGAGCAGCCGGGCATTGGCCTCCAGGGACTCGCGGGTCGCCTCCCGGTCCTCGGCGTGCTCGGGCGAGGGCTCCAGGAGGTCGAGGGCGGGCAGCCGGTAGTCGTCGTCGGGGACGAGGTTCAGCGTCGCCTGGCGGCCCTCGGCGGCGCGCCGCCCGGGGGGCGTGCGGGACGCCCGGGGGGCGATGTCGATGGGCAACTCGTCCTCGTCCTCGGCATCGGGGGACGGACGATCCGGGGCCGGGGCGAAGGGGGCCCCGCGGCGCCCCGGCCGGGCGATGCGCGGCTCGACGCGGGGGCGGCGCCCGCCGATCCGGCGCCGGGCGGTGGCGGCGGCGCGCCGGCCGAGGTCCGAGCCCGCCCGCGCCAGGCGCCCGCCGGCCCGGGCGCTCCGCCACGCCAGGCGCCCGCCGCTCGACCAGTCGCCGAGGGTGAAGCCGAGCACGTAGAGCGCCAGCGCCGCGCCGAGCCCGGCGCAGGCGAGGCCGAGGATCCGGATCCCGCCGGCGAAGCCGAGCCATCCCGCGCCCGCCGCGAGCTCGCCGAGGGCCAGCTGGCCGGCGAAGCCGCCGAGCCCGGCGCGCAGCGTCCAGCCCTCGGGCGGCGTCATGCCGGCGAGCCCGGCCGCGGCGAGCAAAAGCGCCAGGGGCAGGAGCGTCGCGCGCAGCCAGGGCCGCGCCAGCCCCCGTCCCGCCAGCACCCGGACGCCCCAGGCCAGCAGCACGATGCCGGGGATGGCGGCGGCGGCGCCGAGGGACTGCAGGCCGAGATCGGCGGCCACCGCGCCGGCCGGGCCCATGAGGTTGGCGACCGGGCCGTCCACCGCCTT
>DASWKZ010000255.1:0-56116 GCA_036396355.1 Alphaproteobacteria bacterium | reverse complement strand
ATGCGCTGCGTCTCAAGCATGGAGAACTGGCGCTTGCGGCCGAAGGAAACGCAATCCGGCTCCTGGACCTCGACCCGCGAGATCCATAGAACCTTCCGACAAGGCGGCCATCATTCCAAGCCCCCGGGGTGCACGGCTAGGCAACGACCCGGGCGCGGCGATGGAGACCCTGAGCCAGGACCGAGAATCGCCGGGCGGTCGTATCGCTTACCAGATAGCTTGCCCCCTTGGGCAGCCGCAGCACGACATGGGTGGGGGTGAGTTCCAACTGCGCCGCGTGCAACATCTCCATGGCACCGCCTGAAAGAGTGCGTGCTAAACGGAGCGCTCGACCCAGATTCATCGCGAAGTCCAATTCCCGGTCGTTGATCAATGGTCGGACCAAGCCATGGGCGGGACCCCTTCGCCCGCCTCCATAACTTGCGCTCACCGCGAACGCCAAGATCACGCGCTCCGCGTGGTCCAACCCCGTAACCGGAAGGTGGAGCACTCGGCTGAACATGTCTTGGGCGCGGTAGTCCGGATGGTCGCGCCACCCGATGTCGGAAAGAATCGCGGCCGCGTACAAGAGACGTGCCTGCCGTGGGGATTGATTGGGAAATAACGGTGTGATCCAATCGCTCAGTGCTTCGCTTGGGAATCTGAAGCGGGATGTACGGGCAGCGTAATCGCTACATCCCGCGATGAGTGGGTCCTCCGCGCGGCATGCCATGGGCAGACGACGGTAAAGCCAGCCTTCCCTCAGGCCATTCGCCGAGAACACGATACGTGCGGGGCGCACAAGGCTGATCAATCTCTCCATGACGACGGCGGCTGTTGGCAAGGTGGCCAGTCGCGCCTTCGGCACTCGTGGAATTTTCGCGAGTGAACGCAAGCTCAGGCCGGAGACCAGCGTCAGGAGCGACAACGCCTCTGCGCGACTGAGGCTGTACTGGTCGATTATGTGCAGCGGATAGTCATAATGCCCCATATGCACGCTCGCGAACGCGCGCCAGGCACCGCCGACCGGATAGAACGTTCGCCCCCGAATCTCCCCCAGCCAGTCCACTTGTTTCAACGCCGCATCCACGAGTTTGCGCGCCTTGTCGGTGGCTCCCTGCACGTCCTCCCTCAGTCTGAGGGACCCAAGCGGAAGGGTCGCCCGCGTGCCCGGCACACCCCGGTCAAGGGCCACAACCTCGAGGCTCCCACCCCCGAGGTCCCCCATGATCCCGTCGGCGTCCGGGATTCCCGAAACAACGCCCAGGGCCGAGGCCTCGGCCTCGGTCTCGCCGTCGAGAATGGTTATCGGGGCCCCCAAGGCGACCTCCGCCTCCGCCACGAAGGCGTCGCCATCGGCCGCCGCGCGCACGGCCTCGGTCGCAAGCACCTCCTTGGTACTCACATCCATTGCCTTGGTAAGGGCCGCAAAGCGCGCAAGATGCTTGAGCGCGGTCTCGACCCCGTGAGGATCGAGCCGCCCCGTCGCATTGAGCGAACGCCCAAGCCCGCAAAGAGTCCGCTCATTGAATATCGGCACCGGCGCCCGTCCGGTGCCGGAGAACACAACCATGCGCACCGAGTTGGAGCCGATGTCTATGACGGCAGTGAGGGGCTGGCTGCCGTGGGCGGCGGCCAACGGTATGACACGCGGCTGGGACACGCGCTTCAGCCCTTCCAGATAAACCGCTTGAGAATGCTGCCGGGTGCGGGTTCCCTGATTGTCCTTCCCGAAAGCGACGGATGCGTCAGGAAGTACTCATGGGCGCAGAACCGCTCACCGGAGGTCTCAATGCGGCGATAGGTGCCATCCGATCGAAGAATCCAGGCCTGCACGTTGTCCCTCAGATTAGCGACCATGATCTGGTCGAGGACCTGCGCATGCACGGTTGGGTTCTCTATGGAGACTAGGGTCTCGATTCGCCAATTCAGATTGCGCGGCATCCAGTCCGCGGACGATATGAACACCTTCGCATCGGGTGACGGAAGCCCGTGGCCCCCTCCGAAGCAGATGATTCGCGAATGCTCGAGAAAGCGGCCGACGATGCTTCGCACCCGAATGTTCTGGGACAACCCCGGCACCCCCGGCCGCAGGCAGCAAATCCCTCGCACGATCAGATCAATCCGCACTCCGGCCTGCGATGCGCGGTAGAGCGCATCGATCACATCACCATCGACCAGCTGGTTCATCTTCGCCCAGATGGCCGCGGGCCGCCCGGCCTTGGCATGGGCGATCTCGCTCTCGATAAGGTCCATGATCGTCTCTCGCAGATCGAGAGGCGAGGCGGCAAGTTTCTCAAACATCTCAGGCCGCGCATACCCGGTCATCAGGTTGAACAGGCGTGCCGCATCGCGGCACAGCGCAGGATCGCAGGTGAACAGGGACAGATCGGTGTACAGGCGCGCGGTCACCGGATGGTAATTGCCGGTACCGAAATGCACATAGCTTCTCAGGCCGGCGCCCTCGCGCCGTGTCACAAGAGACACCTTGGCATGGGTCTTGATATTGATGAAGCCGAACACGACCTGGACGCCGGCGCGTTCGAGGTCGCGGCTCCACCGGATATTGGCTTCCTCGTCGAACCGCGCCTTGAGCTCGACCATGGCGGTCACGGATTTTCCTGCCTCGGCGGCCTCGATGAGCGCCTTGACGACGGGTGAGTCCTTGCTCGTGCGATACAACGTCTGCTTGATCGATACCACGGCCGGGTCCCGGGCAGCCTGCCGCAGGAACCGGAGGACAACATCGAAGCTCTCAAACGGATGGTGAACGATGAGATCCTTCTCGCGAATTGCGGCAAACGCGTCACCGCCAAAGCCTGCGATGCGCTCCGGGAACCGCGAACTGAACGGAGGAAACAGAAGGTCCGGCCGTTCGTCGACGATGATCTCCCTGATATCGGCGAGGCCCAACAGACCATCGACGTCGAACACATCGGAGCCTGCCACCTTGAGCTCGTTCACGATGAACGAGCGGAGTTCTCGCGGCGTACGCTTCGACAAGGTAAGTCGGATGACCGACCCCCGGCGGCGGCGCTCCAAGGCAGAGGAGATAACGCGCACGAGGTCTTCCGCCTCCTCCTCGATCTCCACCTCGCTATCACGGATGATTCTGAAGAGTCCATGCCCCTCGATTTCGAAACCCGGGAACAGATGCCCGAGGAAGAGGCCGAAGACGCTCTCGATCGCAATGAAGCGGATGACCGGTCCGGGCAATCTGATGAACCTGGGAACCTGCGGGGGCAAGGGGAGCAGGGCCCGCATCCGCTCTTCGTTCCGGGTTTGGCGCAATTGCAGGACAAGGCTCAGCCCGAGGTTGGTAATGAAGGGAAAGGGATGCGCAGGGTCAATCGCGATGGGCGTCAACACCGGAAACATCTGCTCCATGAAATGACGCTCGAGCCACGCTCTTTCCGCGTCGGACAATTCGTCGCGACGCGCAACGATGATTCCCGCCCTGGCGAGTTTCTCCCTCAGAATGCACCAACAGGCCTGTTGCTGTTCCAGCACCAGGCCCGCTCCTCGACTGATCGCGGCAAGCTGTTCCCGAACGGTCAGCCCGTCCTCGGATACACTCGCGTAGCCGGCCTTCAACTGAGCCATGAGTCCGGCCACACGTACCATATAGAACTCGTTGAGATTGCTCGCTGAGATGGAGAGGAATCGCACCCGCTCCAGAAGCGGATGGCTTTCGTTCATGGCCTCTTCGATAACCCGCTTATTGAAAGCGAGCCATGAGAGTTCCCGATTGAGAAAGCGCTTCGGGGAATTTGGATCAATCGCGTCAAGGGCCACTTCCTCCGGGATGGGCCCCAATTCCGACGGGCCCGAAGAGATCGCCCGGGCCATGCTTCCACTTGCCGCATCAGAAGCCATCCACCACCTCCGAGGGTCGCATTCGGGCCCAAGAAAGCCTAAAGTTCCGCGACCCATGCCCCATGCCGTTATCCGGAAACCCACACCCCGATGCCGAAGACGTTATATCTTCTGCGCCACGGAAAATCCAGTTGGGCCGATCCGCAGAATGCCGATTTCGATCGCCCGCTGACCCGACGGGGCCAGCGCGCAGCGGCCTGGATCGGAACCCAACTTGCCGCACGGTCTTGGCAGCCCGCGCTGGTGCTTGCCTCCCCCGCGGCACGGACACGGCAGACTTTCGATATCCTGAACACAGCGTACACAAAGGCAAGCCGCCCAACCGTGCCCCTGATGGTCCAATATCAACGTGAAATCTACCTTGCCTCCGCCGAGGAACTGTTTCGCCGCATCGCCGCGCTGCCGGAGGATATCCCGTCGGTTCTCCTGATTGGGCATAACCCCGGACTTCACGATCTTGCGCTCAGCCTCGCCTCTGGGGCCGAGGAGACGGTGGCTCTCCTTCGCCGGGGATTGCCGACGGCGGCACTGGCGGTCCTGATGCTGGATGCGGCGAAATGGTCGAACGTTACGTCCGGTTGCGGTCACCTCGAAGCTCTCGTCATACCGCCAAATCGAAGCTGAGGGCCTGAATGATCGAGCGGTTCAGTCTTCGTTTGGCAAAAGGCTCCGCAGCAAGGGAATGGTGATGGGACGTCCTTCGGCCAGCGCCCGCCTGTCAATGGCACCAACGATCCGTCGGGCGGCATCGAAACTCCGCTCCATTCGCGCTACCAGGAACCGTATCTCATCATCCCCGACCTGCAGTTGGCGGTCCGCGAACTGCTTCAGCAGCAATGCGCTCAAGAGCGAGTCGTCCGGTGCTCCGATCAGGGCCATGGGGAGCGCATTCAGCCGGGATGACAGATCGGGAAGCGACAGGTCCCAACGCGCAGGCGCGGTGCGAGCGGTAAGCAAGAGCCGCCCCCTGGTGCCCACAAGGCGGTTCAATAGATGAAACAGGGACGTCTCCGCCTCAGACCCCGCGAACAGGCCGTCGGCATCATCAAGTATGATCGCATCCGCATTGGCGAGGGCTCCGACACTCCTCGCGGTCATTGTCCGGGATCCGGCCATCACGGCTCCGCTGCGGGCGGCAAAGACGGCTGCGAGATGGGTCTTCCCCGCGCCTGGGGGCCCCACGACCATCAGCGCCGCATGCGGCCAATCCGGCCACCGATCGATCCAGGCGATGGCCTCGGCATTGCAGGAACCCACCAGGAAGTCTTCGCCAAGAAGGCTCGGACGATGCGCGAACGGGAGCGGATACTGAGCCACGCGGAGGCGTCCTCCGGGTTGCCTCGAGCGGAACCTTCCGGATGTCACAGGGATTGCCCCTCCCCATCGATATCTGATCCACGCACGCCAAGGTAGAGGCGACTCTCGAGGTAGCGGGCAATGCCGTAGCGAAAGAGGACACCGATCACGGCCGCAACCGGAACCGCCAGAAGCACGCCCACGAATCCGAATAGGAGGCCGCCTGCCAGTATTGCAAAGATCACCCACACGGGGTGCAGACGAATGCGACCGCCGATCAGGGCGGGCGTCAGGAAATTGCCTTCAAGGGCCTGGCCCACCACGAACACCCCTGCCGTCATTACGACGGGAAGCATATCCCCGAATTGAACGACCGCGACACCCACCGCGGCCACGAAGCCCGCCGCTGCGCCTACGAAGGGTATGAAAGAAATCAGTCCCGCCACGATACCGATTGCCAAGCCGAATTCGAGGCCAATCACCGTCAGCGCGACTCCGTAATAAACGGCAAGAATCAGGCACACCGTCCCCGCTCCACGGATGAACGCGCTGATCATGTCGTCGCACTCTCGGGCAAGAGCCCGGATCGTGTCGGCATGCTGTCGAGGTAACCAACTATCGATCTTGGTGACGATGCGATCCCAGTCGCGCAACATGTAGAAAGCCACCAGCGGCGAAATGAAGATCAGAGACAGTAAATTCACGAGCGCGAGACCGCTGTTCCACAAATCCCCAAGCAGATTGCCGACGATCTTCGCGGCATCGTCCACGACTCCACCAGCGGCATCCTTAATCCGTTCGATGTCGGCGGGACTGAGTTCCGCGCCGACGGTCCCGATGAAGGCGGCGATCCGATCCTGGAGTACGCGTAGGAGATGTGGAAGCCTCCGCGCCAACTCGACGATTTGCGACTCCAGCAGTGGGAACAGGAAAAACAGAAGAAGACCCGCTAGAAGGAAGAACACGATTAGGACGAGCCATGCGCCGAGTGCGCGGCTCATTCTTCGCCGATTCAGCCGCTCCACCACGGGATCAAAGAAGTAGGCCACTGCGGCGCCAACGACGAATGGAAGGAGAATCGGGCTCAGCAGATGGAGCCCGAACAACGTAAACAGAAGGGCGGCCGCCCAGATGAAATCACGCCGCGATACGATCATGGCGCATCCTCCATCGTGGCCGCCTTCCGGACCCAGCGGACCAGGTAGCTTGCCCCTGACAGGATGGTGGTCACCGCGACAAGCCAGACCAGGGCGATATAGGCGATATTGATTTCGACCTCCATCGCATAGGACCCGAGCGTAAATGCAGCCAGAAGAATCTGAGCCAACGTATTGATCTTACTTATAAGAATCGGCGTCATCGCGAGGTTGTGCGTGAGCGTGTGATAGAGCAACACCCCACCGATTATCATCACATCCCGGGACACCACCAGGATGACGATCCAGTTGGGCAGGTACCCCTCGCTCCCGAGCGTGATATAGACGCTCATCAGGAGCGCCTTATCGGCAAGGGGATCGAGGTAGCCACCTACGACCGACTGAGATCCGAAGCGCTTGGCGATGAACCCATCCACGGCGTCGGACAGGCCGGCGACTGCGAACAGCCAGAATGCCAGCCCCATACGGCCATCTACGATGGCCCATACGAGGATGGGCACGGATAGCAGCCGAGCCAGGCTGATGAGATTGGGGATGTTCATGGGATTGACGGTTTGTCCCGCCCTATCGACGATGCGCCATTAGGCTCGGGGCCCTCTGCCGGCCAGCCGCTATCGAGATGCATCGTCCATGATGTCGGTCCCCTTTCCAGGATCAGGTCCTTCTGCAGCAGAGCCAAACGCAACTGCTCCCGATCCCCAATGAAATTGAGGCGGACCGCCGCCCTCTGTCTCGAGAGGTAGAGAAGATCACTCCGTCGGATGAAAGGCACTTCGCGGAGTCTTTGCTTCACCGTCAACCACTGGGCAAGGGAAGAGATGGGAATCACGACTGAAATCTCGCCCGAGGTATCGAAGCGCAGGAGGTTGTCTCGTTTCCACTGTTCCTCGATTTCAGTCACAATGCGCGATGCGACATTCATTAGGAATTCCAAATCGTCGGCCTCTCCCTGCCTTCGAAAGCTTTCCACCCGTGTTTGCTCGGGCGAGGCGGTGCCAAGGCGACTGATGGTTACCTGGAGCCAGGGCTCTGGAGCGTCGATACCCGACGGTGCCTCCGGCGTCCGAGGCTCGGCCCGCATGATCAGGACGTCGGATGCCCCGTAACGGGCTGCAATGGCCTTCAGCCGCTCCCTGTTTCCATCGACAGCCTGTTCGGGACCGATCGAGGCGATATCCTGGAGGTCACCCAGGGGATGGACAAGAGGCACGAGTCCGTCCGCAACCCGCAGCATGAGCCAAGCCTCACGCCAGGGATTGGGCTCATCCCATAGCGCGAGCGCGCGGGCGACACCATAAACAGGAAGCACAAGGAGAGGCTTGCTGGGGGTCTCGGCAAAACCGACCTCGTGTTCCCTGAGAAGATTGCGTATGGGGTCCGGCTTGAAGCGTACCCTGAGGGTGGCCAGATAACGTGTGGTCGAGGTCTTCTCGTTGGCAACCTCGAAGTCTCTCACCAGATTGGTGACGCGTTCCGGCGCGACTTCGGGTAGCCGGTCCCCGTGGGCGGCCAAGGCAAGACGGGAAAACAGCCGGCGCAGGGCCACCGCCTGCCCCTGAACCAGGGCGCGGTCGCGGGCCTGGGCAGCGGTGTCGGCGGTCACATCAACATCGACGCCTTGGACGATAAACACGTCGGTCGCGCTCAACGCGGGTGGCACGCCCGGTGCGCCCAAACAGCCGACGAGTGCCACCGCCGCGAGCCAGGCGCCAAATCTCGTCCGCCGGCCCCCCGCGCGCGCGCCCGGCCGCGACTCCAAGGCATGCGATTGAGTCATTACAAACCGTCGCGGATACACTATCTTTGCCGCCGCAGTCCCGCGACGGCTGGGTTATCGTGCCGGGGCGCAATCTATCACGGATGAGACCACGTGGAACCCACTAAGCGGGCAACCTACAAGGAGGCCGGGGTCGATATCGAAGCCGGGAACGCCCTCGTCCGGCGAATCGCGCCACTGGCATGGGCAACCGCGCGGCCCGGAACGGCCGCGGCACTCGGCGGGTTTGGGGCACTGTTCGACCTCAAGGCGGCCGGGTACCGCGATCCGGTTCTCGTCGCCACCACCGACGGCGTGGGAACCAAGTTGCGCCTGGCCATAGAAACGGGTAGCCACGGCTCGGTCGGTATCGACCTAGTCGCGATGTGTGTGAATGATCTAGTGGTACAGGGCGCCGAGCCCCTGTTCTTTCTTGATTACTTTGCAACGGGCGTCCTCAACGTCGACCAGGCCACCGAGGTGATTGCCGGGATTGCATCGGCCTGCATCGAAGCCGGTTGCTCCCTGATCGGCGGCGAGACGGCGGAAATGCCGGGAATGTACGGCGTCGGGGACTACGACCTGGCCGGATTTGCCGTGGGAGCGGTGGAACGCGACCGGATCTTCGACCCCACATCGGTGACGAGCGGCGACGTCGTGCTCGGGTTAGCCTCAAGTGGAATCCATTCAAATGGATTTTCCCTAGTACGTCGTATCGTTGCTCAACACGGGCTCGCGTGGGCCGACACGGCGCCCTTCGCACCCGATAAAACCATGGGCGAAGCCCTCCTCACGCCCACGCGCATTTATGTGAATCCGGTGCTGACAACCTTGCGGGATAACGGAATAAGGGGACTTGCCCATATCACCGGGGGTGGATTGATCGAAAACGTTCCACGAATAATCCCGGACCGGATGCGTGTCGTCCTTGACGCTCGTACCTGGCCGCTCCCGCCGGTATTCGGCTGGCTCAAGGCGGCGGGTTCCGTGGATGCGGAAGAGCTTGCCCGCACCTTCAACTGCGGCATTGGCATGGTTGTAATCACTGCGCCCGACGCGGCAGATCGGGTGGCGGCTGCTTTGACCACGGCAGGCGAAACCGTATGGCGCATCGGCCTGGTGGAAGCCAATCCGGATGGCGGCCGTCGAACGCTGGTCGAAGGGGCAGACTCGGCATGGCGCGTCTGAAGACAGGCGTCCTTATTTCGGGATCGGGGACGAACCTCCAGGCGCTATTGGACCACGCCGCCGATCCGGACTTCCCGGCCGAGATCGTTGCCGTCATCTCCAACCGGCCCCACGCCCCCGGCCTCAAACGTGCCGCGGCGGCCCGTGTCGCTGCACGAGTGATCGATCACACGGAATTTTCAGACCGTGAGGGCTTCGATGCCGCGTTGAATGCCGCCCTGATCGAGGCGGGATGCGAATTCCTCTGTCTCGCTGGCTTCATGCGGGTTCTCTCCAGGCGCTTCGTCGAGGCATGGCGCAATCGCCTGGTCAATATCCATCCCTCGCTCCTGCCGTCGTTTCGTGGACTCAATGCCCAGGCCCAGGCAATTGCAGCGGGCGTGCGAATTGCGGGATGTACGGTTCACTTCGTCCGTGCGGAAACGGATTCTGGTCCCATTATTGTCCAGGGTGCTGTTCCTGTCCTCGACGGTGACAACGCCCAGACACTCGCCGAGCGAATTCTCGCGGTCGAGCATCAGATCTATCCGATGGCCCTCCGGATGATCGCCGAAGGACGGGTCCGAGTCGAAGGCGACCGCGTCCGTATTCTGGGCTCGGACCCCAGTCCGGACCGGGCGCTGATCGCTCCCTGTGACGGAGGAAGGCCGTAGCATCCCATGTCAGCCGGCGCGATCATCCCACCCCGCGCCGGCCGAGAGTCGGCAAGCCCTGGGAGACCGGAATAGATGGACCACAAGCACGACTACAAGAGCCATGAGGAGATGTGGCGCAACTTCGTTAGACTGCTGCTCTGGGCCGCCGGTGCCACGGCGGCCGTACTCGCGCTGATGGCGGTCGTCCTACTCTAGGAGCAAGCGGGGCGGTACCGCGAAGCTTCGCGAATCAGCCCACGATATCGATATCCGCGAAGAAGAATGCGACCTCACGCTCCGCCGTCTCTGGGCCGTCGGAGCCATGTACCGAATTGGCCTCGATGGATTGTCCGAAATCCTTTCGAATGGTTCCCTCGGCGGCACTCGCCGGATTCGTCACGCCCATGATCTCCCGATTCCGGGCAATGGCGTTCTCGCCCTCCAGGACCTGAACGACTACGGGGCCCGAGATCATGAACGCACACAGGTCGCTGAAGAACGATCGCTCCCGGTGGACCGCGTAAAACCGCTCCGCCTGTTCCCGACTCAGGCGTATCCGCTTCTGGGCCACAACCCGGAGGCCCGCCTTCTCCAAGCGCGCATTGATTTCGCCGGTAAGGTTGCGGCGTGTGGCATCGGGCTTGAGGATGGAAAGGGTGCGTTCGATGGCCATGCGTTGGCAGCTTCCTTGAGGATGTCGCGGCAGGCCTTATAGACGGATCGCGGGGCAAGGGCAAGTGACGGCTGCCTCCCGCTTCCGCGAATGATTGCAGGATCAAATTTCCTGCCTTTCCCACCCTCCCGCCGCGGTTTGGCGCCAGTAGGTCAAGGCATGGCCAGACTGAGCATAAGCCTTCCAGTGTGCCCGCACGCTTGCGAGGGTGCCCTCGTCGCGCCCGTCGAAGAGCTCAAGGCAGCGCTCGAATGACTCCATGCGGTCGGTTTCCGTCGCGTCGGTGAGAATCAGCACCGATGCACCATTGGGGTTGTCGTCCCCGTCGGTGAGCCAGACGGGCTGGTCCGGCCCGTAGCCGTCGCGGCTGGAGCCATGGGGGAGGAACGAGCCCTGTTCGTATACCCAGAGTGCCGTGCTGAGCGCCTCCACGCGTTCCTCAGAGCCAGCCTTGACAACGGCCCGCTTCCCGCTAGCCAATACCTTCTCAAGAAGCCGCGGGAGTGCCCTCTCCAGGCTGGAGCGTTCAAGGTGATAGAAGGAGATCTCGGTCACGGAGATGCTAGCGATCCTCGAAATAGTCCATGACTAGGCGATCGAGAAGCCGCACCCCGAACCCCGTCCCTCCCTGTGGAACCGTCGGCGCATCCTTGGATGACCATGCCATTCCAGCAATGTCAAGATGGGCCCAGGGAACATCGCGGACGAAGCGCTGCAAGAACTGGGCGGCCGTGATCGACCCAGCGCCGCCACCCGAAGAGATATTCTGGACGTCGGCCACCTTGGAGTCCATTTGCTTGTCGTAAGCGGTGTCCAATGGCAATCGCCACAGCCTCTCCCCCACGGCCTTTCCTGCAGCCATCAATCGCTCGGCCAGTTCGTCGTTGTTCGCAAACAGGCCCGCATGCACATGGCCTAGGCTGACGATGATGGCACCTGTCAGAGTCGCAAGATCAATCATGCAGCGCGGCTTGAACCGCTTCTGGCAATACCAAAGTGCGTCGGCGAGGACGAGCCGTCCCTCCGCGTCGGTGTTGAGGACCTCGATGGTCTGTCCGGAGTAGGACTTGACGATGTCGCCAGGCCGCTGAGCCGTGCCCGACGGCATGTTTTCCACCAACCCGACGATCCCCACCGCGTTGACCTTGGCCTTGCGCGCGGCAAGGGCTAACATCACGCCAATTACCGCCCCGGCCCCCGCCATGTCCCATTTCATGTCTTCCATTCCCTTGGAGGGCTTGATGGAGATGCCTCCCGAATCGAATGTGACGCCCTTGCCGACGAGAGCCACCGGCGGGGCCCCTTGTCCCGTCCTCGATCCGCCATTCCAGCGCATGATGACGAGCCGCGGCGGATGGGTGCTGCCTTGAGCAACGCCCAGGAGGGCGCCAAAGCCGAGAGCCCTCATTCGCTTCTCGTCAAGGATCTGGACCCGTACCCCCAAACGGGAGAGCTTGCGAGCTTGCGCGGCTAGGGTTTCGGGGTAAATCACATTGCCCGGCTCGGATACGAGATCGCGCGTAAAGGATACGCCGCGAGCCACCGCCTCAAGCCTCCCGAAGATGCGACGCGCGGAGGCGATGTCCGGGGTAAGAACGGTAATCCGTGCAAGCCTGGATTTCTCTTCCGCCTTCTCCTTCGTCCGGTACTTGTCGAAACGGTAGCTTCGGAGTTGCGCCCCGAATGCCGCATGGGCGGCAAATTCCCCGGCGCCAAGGTTGCAGCCCTTTGGCGGCTCCGCAGCCATCGCACAGGTTTCATCGCCGGCACGGGCCACCTCGGCCTCCGCCACGCCGCCCGCCTCCTCGATGGTGAGGTCGGTGATGTCCCCTGCCTTGCCGAGCCCGACCACCAAGATTCGGCTGACTCGCAGGCGTTCCGGCGCGAGGACCACGAAGCACCGGCCCTTCTCTCCCTTGAATCGGCTCGCCTTCAGCGCCCGGGATATGGCACCGCCGGACTTCCTGTCGAGGACCTCGCCCGTCGTGGTCAGACGGGCCGATTGCCCCGCCTGGACCCCAAACACCACCATTGCCCCGATCCTTGGAAGTCCGGGTTTGCTGAACGTCACCTTCATGCGCGGCCCTCCTCCATGGCCCTATGGGAATCCGATCACGGGCTTCCAATCCCGCCCGGAGTGTAGCCGTGGCCTCCCCCGAATCCAATGCCAACGGGCAGGTGTGGGCCTCGACCCAGTCCGCTGTCGGCGCCTGATCCGCCTTAAGGATGGCGGCGTCATGCCCACCGGATATAATGGGGCCAATGAACCGGATCTACCGCTACATGATGCGGCAATTGGCATGGCCGCTTGTGACCGCCGTCTTGGTCATTGCCGGCATTGTATGGATGTCGCAATCACTCCGGTTCGTGGACCTGGTTCTCAATCGGGGACTCCCGGCATCCACGCTTTTCCAATTAGCCTTCCTTGTCTTGCCGATGTATACGTCGGTGCTCCTCCCCATCGTCCTATTCGGTACGGTGGCGTTTACCTACAGCCGAATGATCCTTGACAGTGAACTCGTGGTTTGGCGGACCTGTGGACTTAGCCATTTTGCGCTGGCCGGGCCTGCTCTCATCCTGTCCGGGCTGGTGCTACTCATCAGCTATGCCTTGAATCTTTACTATATGCCGCTCGCCTATCGAAACTTCAAAGATCTGCAGCATGCGATTCGTTACAATTATTCTCAGGTGCTACTGCGCGAGGGTGCATTCAACGAGATCGGCAAGGGGATGACGGTTTACGTGCGCGAGCGTGCCCCCAACGGGGAACTCCTGGGCATCCTTATCCATGATCGGCGCGAAAGCGGGCCACCGGTCACCATGATGGCGGAACGCGGGGCGCTCGTCCAGACGAACGAGGGCCCCCGCGTCGTGATGGTCAACGGCAACCGCCAGATCGTGAAAGGACCGCGGGAGGAGCTTTCGATCCTCTATTTCGATCGCTACACGCTTGACCTCGATACCACCGAGGATATCCCTGGTCCGCGTTGGCGGGAGCCACGAGAACGATTCATCCATGAACTCTTCAGGGCCCCGACAACTGGTCCGCACGCGGCGACGAATGCGCGGTCTCGACTGAAATTGCTTGCGGAAGGGCACCAAAGGCTGGTCGCCCCCTGGCTCGCGCCATCGTTCGTCCTCATCGTCATGGTCGCCCTGCTGACGGGTGATTTCAATCGCCGCGGACAGACCCGACGCCTTGTGGGGGCGAGTACCGCTATGGTGCTCGTCCAGGCCGGGAACGTGAGCCTCCATAGCCTCGCAGGCACGGATGAAACCGTTGTCCCATTCATGTACCTCCTTCCAGCCTCGGTAATCATCGCCTGTGTATGGCTGCTGATGCGTCAAAGGCGCCGATCGCCCTTTGCCATCAAGCGGACGACACCGGGGGCCAGCGCAACATGATACATGTCGCGGGCATGTCAAGAACGCTTTCGCTCTACATCGCACGCCGGTTTCTCGGTGGATTTGGCCTTGTGCTTCTTGCCCTCGGGGCCATCATCTTCCTTATCGATATCCTCGAGTTCCTGCGCCGCGGGAGCGGCAAGCCTGAAATTACTTTTCCGCTGATCATCGAACTCGCGATTCTCAAACTTCCCCATACGATGGAACGAATTGTCCCATTCGCTGCGTTGTTCGGCGGGATGTTTGCCTTTTGGAAGCTTACACGGTCCAGCGAATTGATCGTGGCACGCGCGTCCGGGGTTTCCGTATGGCAGTTTCTCCTTCCTGCAATCGCCGTCTCCGTTCTGGTAGGCATGTTTGCAATTGCAGCATTCAATCCGTTCAGCGCCACTCTGCTCTTGCGTTACGAGCGCCTCGAGTCCGAGTACTTCAAGGGCCAGGATGAGCTATTGTCGATATCCGAGAGCGGCTTATGGCTTCGCCAAGGCGGGACGCAACAGGAATCCGTTATCCATGCCCTTCGAATGGCCCCGGCCGACATGGTATTGAAGGAAGTGACCGTCTTTTTGTACGATTCCGAGCACCGTTTCGCGGGGCGGCTCGATGCCGATGAGGCAACCCTTGAAGACGGGACCTGGCGCATCACGAACGTCCTTGTCACCGGCCCCGACCGGCCGTCCCGCAAGGAGGCGGACTACCGTCTTCCGACCGACTGGACCCCCGAGAAGATCCAGGACAGCTTCGCGCCGCCGGAGACCCTGTCCTTTTGGAGACTTCCGAGCTTTATCGGCTTGCTCGAGCAGGCAGGGTTCGCCGCGACCCGGCACCGCGTCCACTGGTACTCCCTTTTCGCGACGCCGATCATGCTTGCGGCCATGGTTCTGATTGCTGCCAGCTTTTCCTTGCGAATGGCACGGCGTGGAGGGGCAGCGCTCCTGCTCACGGCCGGCGTACTTTTCAGTTTCTTTGTCTTCTTTCTCTCCGATGTTGTCGTTGCCTTGGGACTGTCCGCGACGATCCCGCCGGCACTAGCCGCTTGGACACCGGCGACCACGACCACGCTTATCGGACTGACCATCCTTTTGCACATCGAGGATGGTTGACGAATGGGGGGGGTGCGAGGGGCCTTCGTACTAGCACGGACCCGAGGCCGACGACACGGCCTCGCCGGCAATGTTCAGCACGCCATTGGTATGATGCTGAGCCTATGCCTTTTCTTCCTCGCGCCGCTGTTGACCTACGCCCAGGATGCAGTCCCGCCAACGGCAAACGGTTCCGACGGTCCAGCCGCTGTCGAGCCATATGTCCTATTACGTGCGGATGAGGTCACGTACGACGAGAACGAAGGCATCGCCACCGCCCGCGGCAGTGTCGAGATCGCACACGGCGAGCGGGTACTGCGGGCGGACGAAGTGATCTACAGCGAGAGCCAAGACCTCGTTACCGCCAATGGAAACGTCGCGATCTTGGAGCCGAATGGCGACGTGATGTTTGCCGATCACGCGGAATTCACGCAGGGGTTGAAGGATGGCGTCGTCCATGGATTCCGCATGTTGTTCACGGACAACTCTCGCCTGGCCGCGGCGGGAGGTCAGAGAACCGGCGGTGTGGTAACCACCCTCAACAAGGCCGTCTTCTCGCCATGCGATCTTTGCAAGGACGACCCCGAGCGGGCGCCGCTTTGGCGTGTCCGGGCGGTGCGTGTCATCCACGATGGTGCGCGGAAGGACATCATATACAAGGATGCGGTTCTGGAGATTTTTGGGATCCCGGTGGCCTACACGCCTTACTTTTCCCATCCGGATCCGAAGGTGAAGCGCCGGAGCGGTCTATTGGCGCCGAGCTATGCGAGCGACTCGGTGTTCGGCCTCGTCGTAAAGCTCCCATTCTTTCTGGAACTCGCCCCTAATGAGGACGTCACCGTTACCCCGATCATCAACACCGACGAGGCATGGGTGCTGGCGGCGGAGTATCGGCGCCATTTCACCAACGGATATCTCGATGTGGAAGGCAGTATCACAAATCCGGATCGCCGCGAGGGCGACGTCAAGATCGGCGGATCCGAGACGCGGGGTCATCTCACCGCACGTGGACGATTCGACATCGACCGCATCTGGCGGACAAAGTTTCAGCTGGAACACGCCAGTGACGATACCTATCTCAGGCTTTACGATTTTCCGGTACCGTCGAATCAGACCCTAACGACGAGTTTCAATACGGAAGGATTCAAGGGGCCGAGTTACGCCCAACTTTCAGGCTACAGATTTCAAGGACTGCGCGAGACTGACGACCCTGGGGAGAGTCCTCTCGTGCTTCCATTCGCCGAATTGAACTATGTCTCGAGGCCGACCGCGAGCGGCTCGTTCATCACAGCAGACACGAGCTTCCGCTCGATATATCGAGATCAGGGAGCCGACAGCCGGCGTATGTCACTCAAGACGGGTTGGCACCTGCCATTCACCGGCTGGACCGGTGAGCTCTATTCCGTTTCTGCGACCCTCCAGTCGGATCTCTACTCGGTCGATGACGTTCTGACGGGGGGCGGCGAGACCAAGGACGGCATTGTTGGACGCGTCTTTCCTCAACTCATGTTCCAGTGGCGGTATCCCTTCATCCGGCCGGAGAAGACGGCAACCCACCTCCTTGAGCCCATCGCGGCGGTCGTGATCGCACCCAATGGTGGTAATCCGGACAAGATCCCCAATGAGGACAGTCAGGATATCGAATTCGACGACACCAATCTGTTTTCGCCCACCCGGTTCACTGGCATTGACCGGGTGGAGAGCGGTCAACGCTTCATCTATGGCGTCAATTGGGGGCTCTATGGAAACGATGGCGGTGCGATCGAGGCCTTCCTCGGCCAAAGCTATCGACTTCAATCGAAGTCGATCTTCCCGCCGGAATCCGGACTTCGCGATCAGGCATCCGATGTGGTAGGGCGGCTGAGAATCGCGCCGAGCGAGTATCTCGATTTCCTTTACCGTTTCCGCATTGATCCGGATGGTCCCAAGGCGAATCGGACCGACATTCAATTGACCGGGGGGCCGCCCGGCTTCCGGATAAATGCCAATTACTTCTTCATAAGCGAGGATGCCGGTACCGGAGAATTTGGGGACCGCGAGGAATTGCGACTCGGGCTCAACTACCGGATCAGCCGTCGGTGGAGGGGAAGCGCGTTCATTACGGAGGACCTTACCAAGGATGGTGGTACCATCGCGGAGGGAATCGGTTTTCAGTATCAGGACGAATGCCTCATCTTCAAGGCGTCTTTCACGCGGAACTTCACCGAAGACCGCGATCTTCAGCCATCCGACACTTTGTTCTTCCAGGTCATCTTCAAGCATCTGGGCGAATTCGGCACCGGCAGTTGAACTGAAGGCGCTCACGCCTGTATCCTTCGCGAGCGGCCCCGTCTGGAGGACAGGCGAGGCAAATGGAGTCCCCGGGTGATGTCATTGTTTCACCGTACCCTGGATGCCAAATTCGATTACGGCGCACGCGCTGGACGCCCGAACATCTCTTGGCATGTCGCGGTGGTTCTTCTGTTGTCCACCGTCTACCTCTCGGAACCTGTGGGACTCACCGCTCGGGCATTCGCGCAGCAAGTCGTGGGCATCGTCGCGGTAGTCAATGACGAGGCGATCTCCGCCTATGATCTCGAGCAGCGCCTCAATCTCATCATTCGTTCCTCCAATCTCGCGGATACCCAAGAGGCCCGGCAACGCCTTGCGCCACGAGTTCTCAATTCTCTGGTCGAGGAGGCACTTCAGCTGCAGGAGGCGAAGCGACTTGGAATCACCGTACCCGAGAAGGATCTGGACGCTGCATTGGGAGTGATCGAACGTCAGAACAATCTTCCACCGGGACGGCTCCCGGATTTTCTCAAGTCGCGCGGCATCGATCGGCGCACCCTCGATCATCAGGTCAGAGCGAATCTGGCCTGGTCCCAGGTGGTACGCCGACTCTTCGCAAGGACGATCAATGTTACCGACGCGGAAGTGGAGGTTGCACTCGAGCGCATAAAGGAGAATGCCGACAAACCGCGGCTCCTTCTTGCGGAGATATTCATCGCGGTGGATTCCCCGAGTGAGGAGCCTGCGGCTCGAAGCAATGCCATGCGCATTTTTGAAGAGATCAAGCGTGGAGCAAGCTTCCCGTTGCTGGCGTTCCAGTTTTCCGAGAGCTCCTCTGCTCAAAACGGCGGGGATTTGGGGTGGGTCCAGCCCGGTGAGCTCGAGCCGGAAGTAGGCAATATCCTGCTTAACATGCCTGCGCGCACCGTCACCGAGCCAATCCGCACGGCATCGGGCTACTACATCATGTTGATCCGTGACCGCAGACAAGCCCCCGCGGCACAGACGGGCAAGACCCTGCTCTCTCTGCGTCAGATCGTTATTCCGCTTCCCTCGGGTACCGCCGCGGCGGATGAAGCAAGCCAGCACGAGTTGGCGAAGACAATCCGAGCAACAGTGCGAGGCTGTGAGGACTTCACCAGTGTCGCGAAGGAATTGAGCAGCGATGTATTGGGAGACCTCGGCATCATCAAGCTCGACGAACTTCCGGAGGATTTGCGATCGACCGTGGGAAACCTCGAGGTCGGCATGCCCTCCCGCCCGGTTCAGACTCCGGAGGGTCTGCGCCTGCTCATGGTGTGTAACCGGGAAGAGCCCAAGGCGAACATTCCCAGCCATGAGCAGGTACGCCGCAACCTTGTGGTCCAGCGCCTGGAAATGCGAGCCAGGCGCCATCTCCGGGATCTCCGCGAATCTGCGTTCCTGGACATCCGCACATGACTGGGCAAACCAACTGGAAGCCGCTTGCTCTCACCATGGGCGAGCCCGCCGGCATTTCGGCGGAGATCACCCTCAAGGCCTGGCTGGGGCGATCCATGAACGGCGTGCCGCCGTTCTATGTGATCGATGATCCTTCTCGTCTTGCCGACATCGCCGTCGGATTGAGGGTTGAGGTGCCGGTGCATCCGATCGCGTGTCCCGGCGAGACCCTGGCTACGTTCGGTGCGGCCTTGCCGGTGCTGCCCCTACCGCTCGAACGGAGAGTGACCCCGGGCAGGCCCGATCCCGCCAACACCGCGACAGTGCTTGCCTCGATCCGTAGGGCCGTCGATGCGGTTCGTTCAGGAGAGGCCGCTGCCATGGTTACCAATCCCATCAACAAAGAAGTCTTGTTGCGAGCGGGTTTTTCCCACCCCGGGCATACGGAGTATCTCGGAGAGCTCACCGGTACCGCCAAGCCCGTAATGATGCTCGCTTGCCCGGGGTTGCGGGTCGTACCGGTGACCGTCCACCTGCCCCTTCGAGAGGCAATCTCCAGCCTATCCACGGAAGCCATTACCCATGCGGGCCGCGTCGCGACCGCCGCGCTCATCAGCGACTTCGCAATTCCGCACCCGCGCCTGGTAATTGCCGGACTCAATCCCCATGCCGGAGAGGGTGGCCTGCTCGGCCGCGAGGACATCGATGTTATCGCTCCTGCCGTCGCGTCTCTTCGCGCCGAAGGAATCGACGTCTCCGGACCGGTGCCCGCAGACAGTCTCTTCGAGGTTCACGCACGAGCCGGCTACGACGCCGCTGTCTGCATGTACCACGACCAAGCCTTGATCCCACTCAAGACGCTCGATTTCGAACACGGCGTGGATGTCACGCTGGGGCTTCCCATCGTCCGCACCTCGCCGGATCACGGTACCGCACTGGAGATTGCGGGCAAGGGCGTTGCGAACGAATCGAGCCTGGTGTCCGCCCTGAGGCTTGCATGCACCATTGCCGCCAATCGCGCACGCGTCCACGATGGCCGCACCGTTGCCTGAGGACAGCACGGACATCGCTTCGCTGCCGCCGCTCCGCGAACTGATCGCGGCCCACCGACTAGCCGCCCGCAAGGGCCTTGGACAGCATTTCCTCCTTGACCTCAATCTCACGGCAAGAATCGCGCGAATCGCGGGGCGGCTTGAAGAAAGGACCGTTATCGAGGTTGGACCAGGACCCGGCGGGCTTACTCGCGCGATTCTCCGTGCCGGCGCCCGCCGAGTCATCGCCATTGAGAAGGATCTACGATGTCGCGGGGCTTTGGCGTCGCTAGAGGAAGCCGCACGCGGCCGACTCGTCCTCGTCGAGGCCGATGCATTGGAGGTTCACGAGCCCGAACTCCTCACTCAAGTCGGTGTCCCCCTTCAAGGGATCATGCTTATCTCCAACCTGCCGTATAACGTTGCGACTGTCCTCCTGGTCAAGTGGATGCGCCAGATCGCGGCCAGTCCCCAGCTTTATGAGCGACTGGTCGTGACCCTTCAGAAAGAGGTCGCCGAGCGCCTGTTTGCCCGGCCTCGTACCAAGGCGTATGGACGTCTTTCGGTCCTATGCCAGTGGCTGACTGAGGTGGAACCTTGCTTCGAGATTAGCCCGCGCGCCTTCACGCCTCCGCCCAGGGTCACCTCCACCGTCGTCCGCATGACGCCGCGCCCCATCCCCCTTGCGCCCGCTCCGTGGGCAGAGTTCGAAGAGGTCACACGCGCCGCCTTTGGGCAGCGGCGCAAGATGTTACGCACGAGCCTCAGGGCCGCCACTCCGGGAGCACCGACGGAGCCGCTCATCGCCGCGGCCGGGCTTGCCCCGACGGCTCGGGCCGAGGAATTGACGGTCCCCGCGTTTGCCGCCCTCGCTCGTGCCCTTGCCGCGGATAAGGCCCGGCAGGCACAGCGGTGACCGGTCGACGTGTGGGGATTCTTCGTGAGATACAAACGCGGAAGGGGTTCGCTAACGGCCCTCGCGCAGCGACTTCACGAAATCCCCGAGACCCACGAGGCGATCACGCTTCAACCGTTCGGCGGCGAGCACCGCACGAACGGACCCGACGCTTTCTTCGATATCGCGATTGACGACAATGTAATCATACTCCCGATAATGGCTCATCTCATCAGCCGCCCTTGCCATCCGGCTTGCCACCACGTCCGGCGGATCCTGGGCGCGGCTCCTGAGGCGGCGTTCCAGTTCCAGCGTGGAGGGCGGCAGGATGAAGACGGTAACGACGTCACCACGCGCATTCTCGACAAGCTGCTGCGTGCCCTGCCAATCGATGTCGAACAACACGTCGCGACCTTCGGCGAGCGCCGCCTCCACAGTCCTTCTGGGGGTGCCGTAGTAATGCCCGAACACCTTGGCATGCTCAAGAAACTCGCCCCGGTTGACCATGAGATTGAAATCCGTGGGATCGACGAATCGGTAGTCGATGCCCTCCACTTCGCCCGGCCGCTTCGGCCGGGTGGTGACCGAAACCGACATCTCGAGGTTTTCGTCCTGATCCAGTAGAAGCCGCGAGATCGTCGTCTTTCCGGCTCCGGACGGCGAAGACAACACCAGCATCAGCCCTCGTCGGCGAATCCCGACGCCATCGATTACCTCGCCACGAGATCGGCGTGCCACCCCGTCTCCCCTATTCGATATTTTGGACCTGCTCCCGGAACTGCTCGATCGCGGCCTTGAGAGCGAGCCCGATGCGCGTCAACTCGATATCCTGTGCCTTGGAGCACAGGGTATTGGCCTCGCGATTGAGCTCCTGCGCGAGAAAGTCGAGCCGCCGTCCAATGCTCCCCCCCTCCTCGACGATTTCCCGCGCCTGGACGACGTGGGCGTCCAACCGATCGATCTCCTCGCGCACATCTGCCTTGCCGACAAGAAGGGCAACCTCCTGGGCAAGGCGCTCCTCGGCCATGGAAGGCGCTTGGGCGAGGAGCTCGGCAATCTGCGCGGTGACGCGGGCGCGGATTGCCTCGGGCTGGAGACTCGCAAGGGTCCGGGCACGGCCCGTGAGGGCCGCGATCTCCGAAATCAGGCCCAGAAGCGCCCCTTGAAGGTGAGCACCTTCCTCGATCCGGGCACGGGCGACGGCATCAAGCGTCCGCCCAAGGCTTTCGATCATGGCCACCTCACGGGCGGCACGTTCCTCGTCGCTGTCTTCCGGTTCCTCCGGTTCCAGTACCCCCCGCAGGCGTAACAGGCCGTCCACCTGGGGCGGTGGGGAACCGGTGCGGGCACGCACCGCTTCGGCGATAGAAATGGCGCGCTCAAGCAATCTCTCGTTCAAGCGATAACCCGAAAGCCCAGGTGAGCGCGTAAGATTGAGAGAGATACTGAAGCTGCCGCGCCTGAACCGCTTGGCTGCCTGGTCCCGCACCGCGATCTCGAATGCCTCCATCCCCGGAGGCATCCGCACGCGAAGGTCGAGGCCGCGGTTATTGACGCTTCGCACTTCCCAGCGCCATGAATACTCTTTGAATTCGCCTTCCCCCCGCGCGAATCCCGTCATGCTGGCGATCGGCACGGCCCCCTCTAGTCACCGAGGTATTGTGCTCAAAAAACGAATGGCTACTATATCCTGGGGAATGCAGGGCAACAAGCCATGAATGGCCTTCCCATCGGATGCATCGCCGGACCGTGGCCTTGCCCAACCAATGACCGCGGCAGGCACCAATGAATCTGCATCACCCCAAGAGCATCCTCATCACCGGGGCCTCATCCGGAATCGGCGCGGCGCTCGCCCGGTGCTACGCCGCTCAAGGGATAACACTGCATCTCGGCGGCCGCAATCCTGCCCGCCTCGCGGAGGTGGGGGCGGCCTGTTCCGCCCGCGGCGCCACGGCACACATTCGAGAACAGGATGTCACCGACCGGCAGGGCATGACCGCGTGGGTGACGCAGGCATTTGCCGTGGGGCCCATTGACCTCGTGATCGCGAGCGCCGGGATCTCGGGCGGTACGGGTCGCCGAGAAAAACGAGGAGGCACCGGTGCGTCGGAAAGCGAGCCCCGCGAGCAAATCGAACGGATATTCGCCGTGAACGTGGGCGGAGCGATCAACACGTTGATTCCGGCGATGGAGGCGATGCGAGGGATTGCCGCCCCCGGCGGCGGACCTCGCGGCCAGATCGCATTGATGAGTTCCCTCGCAGGATTTCGCGGCCTCCCCGGCGCGCCTGCCTATGCGGCAAGCAAGGCGGCGGTGCGCTCCCTGGGCGAAGGACTGCGCGGCATTGCTGGTCGCGCCGGCATTCGCGTCTCGGTGATCTGCCCAGGCTTCGTCAAGACCCCCTTGACCGCGAGCAATCCCTACCCGATGCCGTTCCTGCTCACCGCCGAGCGTGCCGCCGCCATCATCCGGCGGGGGTTGGCGGCCGATCGGAGCCGTATCGCCTTTCCGTGGCCCCTGTACGCTCTCGTCTGGACCGTCGCCGCCCTACCCCCGGGTCTCACCGATCCCATTCTCGCGCGCCTGCCCAGGAAACCCGCCATCTAGCGGCGGCAGCAGACCCTCAGGGCATCTCCGGTACCTTCCGGATGCCGTTTCTCAGGGGCTTGGGTGTGTCCGACTGGCGGGGCGAAATGGCATCATCACGGAGCCGCCGCCAACGGCGAACGTTGCGATTATGCTCCGCGAGCGTACGGGCGAACACGTGCCCTCCCCTACCGTCGGCGACGAAATAGAGGGCTTCGGTCTGACCAGGATGAAGGACCGCAGTAAGCGAGGCGCGCCCGGGGTTTGCAATAGGTGTGGGTGGCAGGCCGCGATTGAGATACGTATTGTATGGTCCCGGCGATTCGAGGTCCTGGCGCGTGAGGGCTCGATCGAGGACGCGTCCGGGCCGGCCCTCCGCGAGGGCCACCCCGTAGGCGACCGTCGGATCGGACTGCAGCGCCATGCCGCGGCGCATGCGATTGTAGAAGACGCCGGCGATCAGGGGTCGTTCCGCTGCACGAGCCGTCTCCTTCTCGACGATCGAGGCGAGGATCACGGCGTCCCGGGGCGAATTCAGGGGGAGATCGGGCGCTCGATCGAGCCACAACCGGTCGATTTCCGCCTCCATCGCTCGCTGCATGCGGGCCATGAGCTCGACCCGACTGTCGCCATGGCTAAAGTGGTAGGTATCGGGCAACAGCATGCCTTCCGCAGGGGGCGCCCCGACGGGACCATCGAGCCCACGGGCCTCTGCCACCAACCGCACCGCTTGGGCGGAGGTCAGGCCCTCCGGTATCGTCACCTTGTGCACGACGGTTCTCCCCGACAACAGGATCGCCATCGCCCCGCTCGCGCTCGCGCCTCCCGGAAATTCATACTCTCCCGCCCTGAGACGTCCCTGGTTTCCGGTGAGCCGCACTCCCAGCTCGAAAATGAGCGCGGATCGGATCACGCCTCGATCTCTGAGTTCCACGGCGATCCCGTTCACTCCCACCCCCTTGGGGATGACGACACTGACCTTCCCGGTCAGGGGACCCGCCGCATTGAACGCGGAAAAGAGCGCCAGCAGCGCCATCACGCCGGCGACTAGGGAAACCGCGGCCGCGATGGCAAGCCAGCGGGCCATGCCTGTCATCGCAACCTCAGCTGACGGCGGAAAACACGAGGGAGGCGTTGGTCCCGCCGAATCCGAAAGAATTGGAGAGCGCGGCGCGCAGTTTCCTCTCCCTTGCTCGGTGCGGCACGAGATCGATGTCGCACCCCTCGGATGGGTTTTCAAGATTGAGGGTAGGTGGAATGATGCCATCGCGAATGGCGAGCACCGAGAAGATGGCCTCGACACTGCCGGCCGCGCCGAGGAGATGACCGATCGCCGACTTCGTCGAGGACATGCAGATCTTGTAGGCGTGATCCCCGAACAGCCGTTTCACGGCTCCGAGCTCGATCTCATCGCCCAACGGGGTCGACGTGCCGTGTGCGTTCACGTAGTCGATCTCTTCGACCGCGATATGCGCGCGCCGCAGAGCCGCCGTCATGGCACGATAGCCGCCGTCGCCGTCAGGCGCGGGCGCGGTAACGTGATGGGCGTCTCCCGACATGCCGTAGCCGATGATCTCGGCATACGCCCTGGCCCCGCGCTGCTTCGCGTGTTCATACTCTTCGAGTACGACGACGCCGGCCCCCTCTCCCATCACGAATCCGTCCCGATCCCTATCCCAAGGTCGAGACGCCCGTTCCGGCGTATCGTTGAAGCCGGTCGACAGCGCTCGCGCCGCCGAAAACCCGGCGAGCCCCAATCGGCAGACCGCTGCTTCCGTGCCGCCCGCAATCATCACGTCGGCATCATCCATCTCGATCATTCGGGCAGCATCGCCAATGGCATGAGCCCCCGTCGCGCAGGCGGTGACCACCGAATGGTTGGGTCCGCGGAACCCGTATCTGATGGACACATGACCCGAGGCCAGGTTGATCAGGGCCGACGGTATGAAGAACGGGCTGATACGCCGTGTCCCACGCTCGAGAAGCGTGATGGCCGCCTCAGAGATGGACTGAAGCCCCCCGATTCCCGATCCAATCATCACGCCCGTCCGGTCGAGTGCCGCGGGATCATCTGGCTTCCATCCCGCATCCTCCACAGCCTGGATCGCCGCCGCCATCGCGAAAACGATGAACGGATCCATTTTGCGCTGTTCCTTCGGTTCGACCCAGTCGTCCGGATTGAACTTCCCATCGGCGGTCTCGCCGCGCGGAACCTGGCCGGCGATCTTGCACGGCAGGTCCGAAACGTCAAACGTCTGGATTGCACGAATGCCCGATTCGCCACCGATGAGCCGCGACCACGTTGGCTCCACCCCACACCCCAAGGGCGAAACGAGGCCGAGGCCGGTAACGACGACACGTCTCATGGCGCGTAGGACCGTGGCCCTCTATGCCGGAAGGAATTGACGCCCGCTGCCGGGGCTCAGGAGTTTGCCTCGATATATGCGATGGCATCCTTGACAGTGAGGATCTTCTCGGCTGCGTCGTCGGGAATCTCGCAGCCGAACTCCTCCTCGAAAGCCATTACCAGCTCGACGGTATCCAGGCTGTCGGCACCAAGATCGTCAATAAAGCTAGCATTTTCCGTGACCTTGCTCTCGTCGACACCCAAGTGCTCGACGACGATCTTGGTCACGCGTTCAGCAATATCGCTCATTGTTGTCTCTTTCCTCGGATTTATGATCCCGTCAGGAATGCCGCCGGTTTGTCCCGCGCCCATTCGGCACGTCTCCGCCCGGCCCTCCCCGGACGGGCGAAAGTGCCCGTTGGTAACACACTTTTTCAGCCTTGGCCAGCCTCCCCGGACGCCTCGAAAGGGCTCCGAAAAATCGACAAATCCGCCCCTACACCATGGCCATTCCACCGTTGACGTGCAGGGTCTGACCGGTGACGTAGGACGCCTCTTCACTGGCAAGATAGAGGGTCGCGGCGGCGACATCGGCCGGCGTGCCGAATCGGCCGGTCGGAATAGCGGACAACAAGCGCTCGCGCACATCCTCCTTGAGCGCGTCCGTCATGGCGGTCGTGATAAACCCGGGCGCGATGCAGTTGACCGTGATGCCGCGACCCGCAACCTCAAGGGCCAGCGACTTCGTCAATGCAATCAACCCGGCCTTGGAGGCGGCGTAATTTGCCTGGCCCGCGTTTCCCGTCACCCCCACCACCGAGGAAATGGAGACGATTCGGCCCCACCGCGCCTTCATCATATTCTTCAGCGCCGCTCGCATCAGCTTGAAAGCAGCCGTCAGGTTGATATCCAATACCCGCTGCCAGTCATCGTCCTTCATCCGAACGGCCAATGCATCGCGGGTCAGCCCCGCGTTGTTGATGAGGATATCGATGCCGCCCATTGCGGAACTCGCCTCACGCACGAGGGTCTCCGCACCATCGGACGACCCCAGATCCGCCGGCACGCTGTGCACCCGGCCACCCAACTCGGCGGTAAGAGCGGAAAGTGCCTCGCTCCTTGTCCCCGACAAAGCGACCTCGGCTCCCGCGCCATGCAAGGCGCGGGCGATCGCGCCGCCGATTCCGCCGCTTGCGCCCGTGACGAGTGCCCTCTTACCGCCAAGGTCGAACATGACTTTCCTTTCCGCCGCCACGCTAAAGAAACGTATCGATGTCCTCCACCGTGGCAAGGGAGATCGACTGCAAGTCCGGATCGATGCGCCGAGCCAGTCCGGAAAGTACCTTGCCCGGGCCAATCTCGACAACACGCTCGATCCCCCGGTCCCTCATCCAGAGGACCGATTCCCGCCACCGCACCATTCCCGTTACCTGCGTGACCAGGAGTTCCAGGATCTCCGCAGGCGCCGTCACGGCCTCGGCACGGACGTTGGACACCACCGGGACGGCCGGCGCCGCGACCGGAATGGCCGCGAGCGCCTCAGCCATGACCTCCGCGGCGGGCGCCATGAGCGCACAATGGAAGGGCGCGGAAACCGGTAAAAGGATGGCACGCCGGGCCCCCCGCGTGGACGCAATCGCGATGGCACGCTCCACCGCCCGCCGGTGACCGCTCACGACGACCTGGCCCGGCGCGTTATCGTTGGCGGCTGCGCAGACATCGGCCTCGGCCGCGGCCCGGGCAATGGCCAGAACCGCATCGAGGTCGAGGCCCAGGATCGCCGCCATGGCCCCCTCGCCCACCGGCGCCGCCTCCTGCATGGCTCGCCCCCGGGTCCGAAGCAGTCTTGCGGTGTCCGCAAGCCCGAACACTCCGGCGGCGGCGAGCGCCGAATACTCGCCGAGGGAATGTCCCGCCACAAAGCGCGCGGATCGCGAAAGCACCCGGCCGCCTTCCTTCTCGAGGACACGGACGACCGCCATGCTCACCGCCATCAGGGCCGGCTGTGCATTCTCGGTCAGGGTGAGCTCTTCGTCGGGTCCCTCGAACATGATGCGCGTCAGGTGCTGCCCGAGGGCATCGTCGACCTCCGCGAACACTTCGCGCGCGGCGGGGAAGGCCTCCGCCAGGTTCTTCCCCATTCCCACGGCCTGGGACCCCTGTCCCGGAAAAATGAATGCGTCGCCCACAGCGTCAGGAGCTCCCTTCTCGCCCCATATGGGCCATGAGTGATAGCGGCCCGCCCCTCGGTGTCAAGCGCCACCGACCGTCAGGCGGGCATTGCGCCCGTCGCCCTTGCGCTCCCGGGCGGTTCGTGTATATTTCGCGCCCTTGACATTCCTTGCCGGCCGCAAGCGCGGGCCGGCTAGGGCCGGAAGGCCGTCGGCACGTGGTGTCGCGCCCGGCACCAGCCCGGGAACAGCCGAAAGGAGTGTTGCTTGATGGCGCTTTACGAAAGCGTGTTCATTGCACGTCAGGACATCTCAAGCTCGCAGGCGGAATCGCTTGCGGAGACGTTCGCGGACGTCATTACCAATTCCGGCGGTAAGGTTGCCAAGAAGGAATACTGGGGCCTGCGGAATCTGGCCTATCGGATCAAGAAGAACCGGAAAGGCCACTACGCATTGCTCAATATCGATGCCCCGCCGGCCGCTATCTTCGAGCTGGAGCGCCAGATGCGCCTCCATGACGACGTTCTGCGATATCTGACCGTGCGCGTGGACACCCTCGAGGAGGGTCCCTCGGCAATCCTCAAGAGTCGCGATGACCGTGGAGGCCGCGGCGGGCGCGGCCGCCGCGACGATCGCGCCCGGGACGACGGGCCACGCCGGGCGCGCGCACCATCCGATGACAGCGAGTCTCGCGGTCAAGAACGGTCCTCGGAAGCCGGGGGTGGCAAATGAGAAGCCCGGCGTCGCGTCGCCCGTTCTTCCGCCGCCGGAAGACCTGCCCGTTTTCGGGGGCAACCGCACCCAAGATCGATTACAAGGACGTTCGACTCATCCAGCGCTTCATCTCCGAGCGCGGCAAGATCGTGCCGAGTCGGATCACCGCCGTTTCCACCAAGAAGCAACGCGAGCTTGCGAGGGCCATAAAACGGGCGCGGCACCTTGCCCTCATCCCGTTCGCCGTGAAGTAGTCACGGTTCGCTCTCCTTGCCGGCTGGATGGCAGCCATGTAAGGATCTGGAATGCCTCAAAGCGCCCCGTTTGCGGGTGGACAAGGTCGTTGGAGTGGTTGCTGCCATGACGGGATCACTGTTAGAATTCAACCGGTTTTAGGTTATTGCCGTGAGCCTTGCCCCGACGGGGTTGGTCCCCTGCTCGTTGATCGAGCCCGCGGCGGGGTAGCCCTTGTGGCGCCGAGGAAAGGTCGAGGATCGGTTCTATCCACGATTTACCCGGCAGTCCTCTTCGGGTGACGGATGCCCCTGTTGGCCGTGCCGTGAACGGCCCCACTCCCGGCCGGGTTTGCGTCCGAGGACAACCGGCCCCGCAGTTGACGACGAAGGAACGTAACGATGGATGTCATTCTCCTCGAGCGGATCGAGAAACTCGGCAAGATGGGCGACGTGGTCAAGGTGAAGCCGGGATTCGCGCGGAACTATCTCCTGCCTCAAAGGAAGGCATTGCGGGCGACCAAGGATAACCTGACCTACTTCGAAACCAAGCGCGCTGAACTCGAAGCTGCCAACGCCGATCGCCGTGAGACTGCGGAGAGTGCCGGGACGAATATCGACGGGGCGTCCATCGTCCTCGTACGCCAAGCCAGCGATTCCGGGCAGCTCTACGGCTCCGTACGACCGCGGGACATCGCACAGGCCATGGCCGACCAGGGCGCGGCCATTGATCGCACCCAAGTGCGCCTCGACGAGCCGATCAAGACCATCGGGCTTCACAAGGTGCGCATCGCGCTGCATCCCGAGGTCACCGTCGGGATAACCGTGAACGTTGCCCGCTCGGTCGAGGAGGCCGAACTCCAGGCTCAGGGGCGCTCCCTGATCGCCGAGATGCAGGAAGCCGAGCGTGCCGCCGACGATGAAACCCGCGCGGCCATGTCGGCCTCATCGGTCGCTACCGGTGACGAGCACGAGGATGCCGCTGGGCCGGATTCCGCCTCGGAGCCAGAAGCCCGGGCGGAGAATGTCCCCGAGAGGTAGGAGGCCACGGGCCGGGGCGGCAACTGTTCAGGGGAGGATGGCATGCTGCTGGCGAAGCTATTCGAAAAGATCATTCGTACTGGTTCCCTTGCACTGATCGATGCCGACGGCAACCGCCACGAGTGCGGAGACGGGACCGCCCCCAAGGCCGCTATTCGCCTTCACGATCCCGTGCTCCACCGCAAGTTGGTGATCAATCCCGCACTCCATCTGGGCGAAGCCTATATGGACGGGACCCTGAGCGTCGAGGAAGGCAGCTTGTATGATTTCCTGTTCATCACCACCCTCAACGAACCCAATCTACAGGCGCTCCCGTTCTACCGGACCTTCGATTCCATAGGCCACTTCGGTCGCCTGATTCAGCAGTTCAATCCCGTCTCCCGGGCGCGCCAGAATGCGGCGCATCACTACGATCTCTCGCGAACGCTCTACGCGCTGTTCCTCGATTCCGACCTGCAATATTCCTGTGCCTACTTCAACACCCCGGGCCAGTCGTTGGAGGCGGCTCAACGCAACAAGAAATGCCACATCGCGGCCAAGCTGCTCCTTGACCGGCCGGGGCTGCGGGTGCTCGACATCGGTTGCGGCTGGGGTGGTCTCGCCCTGTATCTTGCCGCTGAAACCGGAGCCCGGGTCACCGGTATCAGCCTCTCGGAGGAACAGGTCAAGCTCGCGCGCGAGCGCGCCGCCAAGGAAGGGCTGTCCGGCAAGGTGCAATTCCATCTTCGCGACTACCGGCTCGAGGAGGCCCAATACGACCGGATCGTATCCGTCGGCATGTTCGAACACGTGGGTGCCCCCCACTACCCGGCATTCTTCCGCAAGGTCCGCAACCTGCTCGCGCCGGACGGGATCGCCTTGCTGCATTCCATCGGCCGATCCGACGGCCCCGGGATCACCAATCCATGGCTGAGAAAGTACATCTTCCCGGGCGGTTATTCGCCGGCGCTGTCGGAGGTGCTTTCTGTGGTCGAGCGGCAGGGTCTGTTCGTCACGGATATCGAGATTCTGCGGCTCCACTATGCGGAAACCCTGCGGGCGTGGAGGGAACGCTTTGCCGCGAACCGCGAGCAGATCAAGGGGCTTTACGACGATCGATTCTACCGCATGTGGGAGTTCTACCTGGCTGGCGCCGAGCTCGCCTTCCGCAATCAGGGACACATGGTGTTCCAGATGCAGCTGGCGCGCGACCAGGAGGCGGTTCCACTCACCCGAGACTACATCTCCGATTGGGAGCGTGCCCACGGGGCGCGGTCCGACCGCGCCGCCTGAGCAGGCGCCGGGCAGCACGGCCCTCAACGCAACGGGGCGGCCCCGCGGGATTTCCCCACGACTATTAGCCTGTGGATCGTTTTCCTGTTAGGCTTTTGCGCGCGGATTCGCCAAGTGGCGAATGCCGCTTGCCGAGCGGCCAAGTCTCTGTAAACGTGCACGGCCATGGCTGATATCACCTCGGGGCCCAACGTCACACACCTTCACGGCGAACCGCCCGGCGAGGGCTGGCGGCAGATTCCCCACAATTTCGAGGCGGAGCAGGCGCTCCTCGGTGCCATCCTCATCAACAACGAAGCCTACCACAGGGTATCGGAATTCCTGCGCAAGGAGCACTTCTTCGATCCCGTGCACGGCCGCATCTTCGAGGCCGCGGCGAGGCTGATCGAGCGCCATCAGATCGCCAATCCCGTGACGCTCAAGAACGTCTTCGAGGGGGACGAGGCCCTTGCCGATGTCGGCGGCGCCAAGTACCTCGCGCGGCTGGCCGCTTCCGCGGTGACCGTCATCAACGCCCGGGACTATGGGCGTACCGTCTTCGACCTGCACCTGCGGCGACGGCTTGTTGCCCTGAGCGAGGAGATTCGGGAAGGCGCCATCAGCCCTGATGTCGAAACCACGGCCAACCAACAAATCGAGGCGGCAGAGCAACATTTGTTCGACCTCGCGACCACCGGCGAGTACGAGGGCGGATTCCGGGAGTTCACCGAGGTATTGACCCGCGCCATCGAGATGGCCGAGGCCGCCTACAAGCGCGAAGGCCGACTCACCGGAACGACCACGGGCTTCGCCGATATGGATAGGATGCTCGGCGGCCTCCAGGCTTCCGACCTTGTCGTGCTGGCGGGCCGTCCGTCCATGGGCAAGACCGCGCTTGCGACCAACATCGCCTACAACGCGTCCCGCCTGTGCCGCTACGAGATCGATGAATCGGGCCAAAGGACGGTCGCCGACGGTGCCGTGGTCGGATTCTTCTCGCTCGAGATGTCGGCCGAGCAGCTGGCTACCCGTATCCTTGCAGAAGCCTCGGGGGTCAGTTCCGACCGCATCCGCAAGGGCGAGCTGTCCGACGCCGATTTCCAGAAGGTGGTGGAGGCCAATCAGGAGCTTGCGCGGCTACCCTTCTTCATCGACGACACGCCGGCCCTGTCCGTGGCTCAGCTCCGCACTCGGGCACGCCGTCTCAAACGGCAGCACGCGCTGTCGCTGATCGTCGTCGACTACCTCCAGCTGCTGCGCCCGGTGGCAAGCCGGCCGAACGACAATCGCGTGCAGGAAATCTCCGAGATCACCCGCGGGCTCAAGGCGCTTGCCAAGGAACTCGACGTCCCGGTGCTGGCCCTCAGCCAATTATCCCGCGCCGTCGAGCAGCGCGAGGACAAGCGTCCCCAGCTCGCGGATCTCCGCGAATCGGGCTCGATCGAGCAGGACGCGGATGTCGTGATGTTCATCTACCGGGAGGAGTACTATCTGGAACGCCAGCAGCCGGAGGAGGGCACGGACAAGCACGATGAGTGGAAGGCTCAGATGGAGCGGGTCCACAACCTTGCGGAGATCATCATCGGTAAGCAGCGCCATGGGCCGACCGGTACCTTGAAGCTCGTGTTCCAGGGCGAACTCACGAGATTCTCGGATTTCATCGCCGACGACCATCTGCCCGACCAGGATGTCCCCTTCTGACGAAGCAACCGGCGCATTGGGAGGCGCCGGCGGCCTGTTGACCATCGACCTCGACGCCATCGCCGCAAATTGGCGGCGCCTTGCGTCCAAGCTGGCCGAAAGCGGGACGGAATGCGGGGCGGTGGTGAAGGCGGACGCCTACGGCCTCGGCGTGGCACGGGTCGCGCCGGCGCTGTGGACGGCAGGATGCCGAAGCTATTTTGTCGCACTTCTGGACGAGGGCAGCGCCCTGCGCACCTTGCTGCCCGAGGCCCGCATCTACGTCTTCAACGGAGCAGACCGTGCCAGTGCGCCGGCGCTGGCGGCAAGCCGCCTGATTCCCGTTCTCAACCACCCCGGACAGCTCGCGGACTGGAATGCGGAGGCACGCAAGCACGGAAAGCCGCTGCCTGCCATGATTCATGTGGATACCGGCATGAACCGGCTCGGCCTTGCCCCGGCCGACGTGGCGGATCTCGCCGCCCGGCGCGACGCATTCGAGGGGATCCACCTTGCCGGCGTCATGAGTCATCTTAGCTGTGCCGAGCAGACCGACCATCCCCTTAACAGGGAGCAGCACACCCGCTTTCGCGATGCCCTTGCCGCGCTTGCGCCCGCTGCAACCGCGCGGAACAGCCTCGCCAATTCCTCCGGTATCTTCCTGGGACCCGATTTCCATTTCGATCTAGCCCGTCCAGGCGCCGCGCTCTATGGCGTCGCACCGCAACGGGGCGTGCCGAATCCGATGGCGCAAGTCATTCGGCTACAAGGAAAAATCCTTCAGACCCGCGTAATTGACACCCCCTTGACCGTTGGTTATGGTGCGACCCACCGTGCGGAGAGGGGCCGACGGATCGCCACCGTCGGCGTGGGCTATGCCGACGGCTATCTTCGCTCGCTGTCCGGCAATGCAAGCGCCGTCCTGGGCGGGGTCCGGATACCGGTGGTGGGACGCGTTTCCATGGATCTGATCACCGTCGATGTGACCGACGTTCCCACCCACTTGGCGCGGCCGGGAGCACTGGTCGATCTGATCAGTCCCGACCATCCCGTGGATGCCCTTGCCGACGAGGCCGGCACCATCGCCTATGAGATTCTCACCGCGCTGGGCCACCGCTATGTCCGCCGCTACCTGGGCGGACCGGGGTCATGACCATCGCCGCCTCCGGAGAGAACAACAGCCTCCTGGTCCGGGTGCTCGCGCCCGTGGGTCGCGTCTTCCTGGGCTTCCTGGCCACCGTCGGACGACTCTCCATTTTCACCGCCCACTCGCTCCGCCACTGCGCGACGCCACCCTTCTATTACCGGCTCGTCGCGCGGCAAATGGTCGATATCGGCTACTACTCGCTTCCCGTGGTGGGGCTCACCGCCATCTTCACCGGCATGGTCCTCGCGCTGCAGAGCTATTCGGGGTTCTCCCGATTCTCCGCCGAAGGCGCCGTCGCAACGGTGGTGGTGCTTTCGATGACACGGGAGTTGGGGCCCGTTCTCGCGGGCCTGATGGTCGCCGGCCGCATCGGCGCCTCGATGGCGGCGGAAATTGGTACCATGAAGGTCACGGAGCAGATCGATGCGTTGACCACCCTTTCGACGAACCCGTTCAAATATCTTGTGGCGCCCCGACTCGTCGCCGGCCTTGCCATGATGCCTATTCTCGTCCTGGTGGCCGACATCATCGGGGTATTCGGCGGTTTTCTCATCGGAGTCAACAAGCTAGGTTTCAACCCGGCGAACTATCTCACCAACACTTTTGAATTTCTCGAGGTCAAGGACGTCGTGTCCGGTCTGGTCAAGGCCGCGTGTTTCGGTTTCGTGATCTCTCTCATGGGCTGCTATCACGGCTACCACTCCCGCGGCGGCGCCCAGGGGGTCGGCACGGCCACGATCAACGCCGTTGTATCGGCGCTGATCCTCATCCTGGTATTCAACTACATCATCACGGAGTTGTTCTTCTCTCGATGAACGAGAGCGTCCCGAAGATACGACTCAGGGGCGTGCGCAAGGCCTTCGGCCACAAGCAGGTCCTTGACGGGGTCGATCTCGACGTTGACGTCGGCGAGTCGGTCGTCGTGATCGGCGGATCGGGCACAGGCAAGTCGGTGATGCTCAAATGCATCCTCGGCATCATGAGGCCCGACGCCGGATCCATCGAGATCGATGGCATCGAGACGGTGGGACTACCCAGCGCCGAGCGCGACCAGCTCATGCGCAAGTTCGGCATGCTGTTTCAGGGTTCGGCACTGTTCGATAGCCTTCCGGTCTGGGAAAACGTCGCCTTCGGCCTGATCCAGGCGCGGGGGATGGAACGCGACAAGGCGAAGGGGATCGCACTGGAGAAGCTCGCCGCCGTGGGGCTCGGCCCCGAAGTGGGTAATCTCTTCCCGGCGGAGCTCTCCGGCGGCATGCAGAAGCGGGTCGCCCTGGCCCGCGCGATCGCGACCGAGCCGGAGATCATCTTCTTCGATGAGCCCACGACCGGGCTCGATCCCATCATGGGCGATGTGATCAACGATCTTGTCGTCAAATGCGTGCGCGAGCTCGGCGCCACCACCCTCTCGATCACCCATGACCTCGCCAGTGCGCGAAAGATTGCCCATCGCATCGCCATGTTGCACGATGGCCGGATCATCTGGTCGGGTTCGGTATCGGAGATCGATCGCACGGACAATCCGTACGTGGATCAGTTCATCCACGGCCGCGCGGAGGGCCCCATCCGGATGCAGGTGTCGCGGTGACCGGGCCACCGAAGGGTTTGCGGCAGCGTCCGCAACGCCGGGAGCGGTAGCTTGGCACGAAGCCCCTCTCGATTCGTCTGCCAGGAATGCGGAGCGGAGCATCCAAAGTGGAGCGGACGCTGCGATTCCTGCGGTGCCTGGAACGCGGTCATCGAGGAACCCGCCCCGGCGCCGGGCTCGGTCGCAGGATCCGAAAAGGGCCGCGGGCTCGTTCTCGAGACACTGAAGCGGACGGGCAAGGTCGCCGGACACCGGCCAATCGGTATCGGCGAACTCGATCGCGTCCTCGGCGGGGGTCTGGTGCCGGCGTCCGCGGTGCTGATCGCCGGCGATCCGGGGATCGGGAAATCCACCCTGTTGCTGCAGGCATGTGCCGCCCTGTCGAAGGCGGGCGGGTGCGCTCTCTACGTCTCGGGCGAGGAGGCATTGGACCAGTTGCGGATGCGCGCGGCGCGCATCGGGCTTGCCGACGCGCCGGTGCGCCTCGCGGCGTCCACCTCGGCAGCCGATATCGTGGCTACCGTCGAAGCCCTTCCGCCGGCGGAGATCCCTGCCCTCGTCGTCATCGATTCGATCCAGACCATGCACGTCGGTACGCTCGAATCGGCACCCGGCACCGTCGCGCAGGTGCGCGCCACGGCGCAGTCGCTGATCGCCCTCGCCAAGCGGAAGGCCGTGGCCGTCGTGATGGTCGGCCACGTCACAAAGGACGGTCAGATCGCGGGCCCCCGGGTGCTCGAACACATGGTGGACACGGTGCTCTATTTCGAGGGCGAGCGGGGCTACCACTTCAGGATATTGCGTGCCGTGAAGAACCGATTTGGGCCCACCGACGAGATCGGTGTGTTCGAGATGTCCGATGCCGGCCTGGCGGAGGTCCGCAATCCGTCCGCCATGTTCCTGGGCCGAGGCGCCGCGGGATCGGAAGCGGACGTGCCCGGTTCGGAGCCGGTCCCGGGGTCGGCGGTCTTTGCGGGCATGGAGGGCACGCGCCCGGTACTGGTGGAGATACAGGCCCTGGTCGCGCCTTCCCCGCTCGCCACCCCACGCCGCGCCGTGGTCGGCTGGGACGCCGCCCGGCTGGCCATGGTGATCGCGGTGCTCGACGCGCGCTGTGGGCTTGAACTGACCGGCCGCGATGTCTATCTGAGCGTCGCCGGGGGTTTGCGCGTGTCGGAGCCCGCCGCCGACCTCGCCGTGGCGGCAGCGCTGGTTTCGGCGCTGGCGGGCAAGGCCGCCCCGGACCGCACACTGTTCTTCGGGGAAGTCGGCCTTTCGGGCGAAATACGGCCGGTAAGTGGCGGCGGGGCCCGGCTGAAGGAGGCGGCCAAGCTGGGATTTCTCTCGGCAGTGGTACCGGTGGCTCCGGAAAGGGGTTCCGGTCGTCTCCCGGGCACCCTCCGGACCACGGAACTCCGGGTCCTTCCGGAATTGCTGCCTCTGTTCGGCCTGGAGGGTCGCCGGCCCGGCAGGGCCCCTCGGCGCGGGCCGCGCGATCGCCCCCGGCAGACCATCTCCCGGACGTGGTCCGGGCAGCGTGAAGGCTAGGATATGGCCGCTGAAACCGTCACCGATCTCGCGGTCGCCGGGGTCATTCTCATTTCGGGACTGTTCGCGCTCATGCGCGGTCTCGTCAAGGAGCTCCTGTCGATCATAAGTTGGGCCGGGGCCATCTTTGCGACCCTGGTCGGGTTCATGCCGCTCAGGCCCTACGGACGCGATCTGGTCCCATGGCCCCTGGCCGCCGATATTGCAACGGGAGCGACGTTGTTCTTCGTGACGCTCATCGCGCTCTCCATCGTCTCCCACCAGGTTACGAGGCTCGTACATGGCTCGGCGGCGGGCGCGGTGGACCGTACCCTCGGCTTTGTCTTCGGGCTATTGCGCGGTTTCCTCATCGTCGTCGTCCTGTTCATGCTGTCGAGCTGGGCCATCGGCCCGTCCGACCAGCCGAGGTGGTTCCGCAACGCGAAAGCCATCCCGGTTCTCTCTGCAGGCTCGGAATTCCTCCTCGCCCTCCTGCCGGAAACGGTAACAAGCAAGTTCCCCAGGATCGTGACGCCTGGTCCCGCACCGGTACCCGCCGCCGGACCGAGCGGGGACGGCCCAGATGGCCGCGAGGGATATCGGCCATCGGAGCGCCGCGACATGGAGCGCTTGATCGAAGGCACCCAATAGGTAAAGTGTTGACCCAGACCGGAGGCAGCGTGGCTCCATATCCTCTACCGACAATTGGCCCCTTTGACGACGCTTTCCACGAGGAATGCGGCGTGTTCGGCGTGTTCGGCCATGACGATGCCGCAGCCTTCACCGCACTCGGTCTCCATGCCCTCCAGCACCGTGGCCAGGAGGCGGCCGGTATGGTCACGTTCGACAGCGAGCGATTCCACTCGCTCCGCGGACTCGGTCACGTCGCCGACAATTTTTCCTCGAAAGAGGCCATTGCGCGCTTGCCCGGGCGGTCGGCCATCGGCCACAACCGCTATTCCACCACCGGCGATACGGTGGAAAGGAACATCCAGCCTCTGTTCGCCGATTTTGAGTTCGGCGGCTTTGCCATCGGTCATAACGGCAACCTGACCAACGCCGTGTCCTTGCGTCGTGACCTCGTCAAGCGGGGCAGCCTCTTCCAGTCGACTACCGATACCGAGGTCATCGTCCACCTGATCGCCACTTCGCGTTACGTGACCGTGGTCGATCGCATGATCGATGCGCTCAGGCAATTGGATGGGGCGTATTCGTTGGTGGCCTTGACCCGCGACGCGATGATTGGCGTTAGGGACCCGATGGGAGTACGGCCCTTGGTTCTGGGTCGTATCGACAATGCCTATATTCTGGCGTCCGAGACATGCGCTCTCGACATCATCGGTGCTAGGTTCGTGCGCGACATCGAGGCCGGTGAATTGGTCATCGTCACGGAGACCGGCCTTGAGAGTCTCAAGCCGTATCCGCCGCAGCCGGCCAGGCACTGCATCTTTGAGTACATCTACTTTGCCCGTCCTGACAGCGTCCTCGATGGGCTCAGCGTCTATGAGATGCGCAAGCGTATCGGGGCGGAACTCGCACGCGAGAGTCATATCGATGCGGACGTCGTCATTCCGGTTCCGGACTCGGGCGTTCCCGCGGCCATCGGATACGCCGCCGAATCGTCGGTCCCGTTCGAGCTTGGCATCATTCGCAATCATTATGTGGGACGCACCTTCATAGAGCCGTCGGACCAGATCCGTCATCTCGGCGTGAAACTCAAGCACAACGCCAATCGCGCCCACGTGGAGGGAAAGCGCGTGATCCTGGTCGATGACAGCATCGTGCGCGGCACCACGTCCCTCAAGATCGTCGAGATGATGCGTGGAGCCGGTGCCCGGGAAGTCCACATGCGGATTGCGAGCCCGCCCACGACGCATTCGTGCTTCTACGGCGTGGATACGCCCCAACGGTCCGAACTCATGGCCGCCAACATGTCTCTCGAGGAGATGCGCAAGGTGATTGGAGTCGATTCACTCGCCTTCGTTTCCATGGACGGCCTGTATCGGGCCATGGGAGAGCCTGGCCGCGACGACACCCGCCCCCAGTATTGCGACGCCTGCTTCTCCGGTGATTATCCCATCCGTCTCACCGATCATGAGGGGGGCGCGGACGGCGGCCAGCTCTCATTCCTCACCGAGATCGTCGGCGGCAGGCGATGACCGGGGCCGCGGGGCGGCTGGTAGGACGCATCGCTCTCATCACGGGTGCCTCGCGGGGCATCGGCGCCGCCGTTGCGCGGGCGTTCGCCGACGCGGGCGCCCATGTCGTCCTTGTCGCCCGGACCCAGGGCGGCCTCGAGGATGTGGACGATTCCATCCGCGCCAGGGGCGGATCGGCGACATTGTTGCCCACCGACCTCACCGATTTCGACGTGATCGACCGCATGGGCGCGGCACTCTACGAGCGATTCGGCCGGCTCGACGTGGTGGTGGGCAACGCCGGGATCCTGGGACCGTTGACACCCGTGGGGCATGTGGAGCCCGATGCCTGGAACGCGGTCATGGCCATCAATCTCACCGCCAATTTCCGGTTGATCCGGGCGACCGACCCCCTCCTGCGGCTGTCCCCGGCGGGACGGGCGATATTCGTGACTTCGGGCGCCGCCGACGGGCACCACGCCTACTGGGGCGCCTACGCGGCCAGCAAGGGCGCCCTCGAGGTCCTCGTCCGAACCTGGGCGGCGGAACTGGCCAACACGGCGGTCCGGGCCAACCTGATCAATCCGGGCGCTACCCGGACACGGATGCGGGCCGAGGCCTTTCCCGGGGAGAATCCGGAAATCCTGCAGCCCCCGGAGGCGGTCGCGCCGGCGTTCATTCCGCTCGCCGAGGTCGGCTGCGCCCTGAACGGCGCCGTGGTCCGAGCCCGGGACCTCATCGATGCGGGGGGTCAGCTGTCCTCGACGTAAGGGTTGCGGCCCCGACGCAGGGTGAGTCGCAACGGCGTTCCGGCCAGTCCGAACGCTTCCCTCAGGCCGTTCTCCAGATAGCGGAGGTAGCTTTCCGGCAATGCCTGAGGACGGCTTGTGAACAGAACAAAGGTCGGGGGCCGGGCCTTGGTCTGGGTCACATAGCGCAGCCTCAACGGTCGACCGCGGGCGGCCGGAGGAGGGTGGGCTTCGACCATCGCCCGGAGCCAGCGATTGAGCGCCCCCGTGGGAATGCGACGAGTCCAGGTTTCGTGGGCCCTTAGAACGGCAGGCATGAGCCTGTCGGTATTTTCCCCCGTGAGCGCCGACATCGTCACGGTTGCGACCCCCTTGCTCTGGGGTAGGGAACGCTCGATCCGATCGTGCAGCCTCCGAATGGCCTGGGCGGGGCTCGCCATGAGGTCCCACTTGTTGACGGCAATCACAAGGGCGCGGCCTTCCTCCGCCACCCGACGCGCGATGGCGAGATCCTGGCGTTCCAACATGACGCCCGCGTCCACGACCAGGATCACCACCTCCGCGAGACGTATGGCCCGGTCGGTGGCGGCCACGGTCATCCGCTCGAGCCGCTCCGTCGCCCGCGCCCGGCGCCTGAGCCCCGCGGTGTCGACAAGCCGGATCCGCCGACCCTGGTAGACCCAGTCAACGGGTATGGCGTCCCGGGTAATGCCGGGCTCCGGCCCCGTGAGAACCCGCTCCTCGCCGACCAGACAGTTCACCAGGGTCGATTTCCCGACATTGGGCCGCCCCACGATGGCAAGCCGGAGGGGGCCGTCCTCCGGAACGTCGCGGACGCCTTCCGTTGCGCCGGAATCTTGCCCTACCGGACCCCCCAAGCCGCCACCGCCGTCGTCCAGGAACGGCGCCAGCGCCTCATAGAGCGCCCCCATGCCTTCCCCATGCTCCGCCGAGATCATGACGGGATCCCCGAGCCCGAGCGCGAAGCCCTCGAGGGCGCCCGCCGCTCCTGCGGCGGCCTCGCATTTGTTGGCGACGAGAATTACCGGCTTGCCGCTTTCGCGTAGCCACCGCGCGAAATGCGTATCGACGGGCGTCACGCCCCCACGGCCGTCGAATACCAGGAGCGCCACCCGGGATCGCGCGAGTGCCCGCTCCGCCTGGGCACGCATGGCCGCTTCGAGAGTCCCCTTGGGCGCTGCATCCAGGCCCGGCGTGTCCAGCACCACGAAGCGCAGATCGCCGAGGCGGGCCTCCCCGCTTTTCCAGTCGCGCGTGACACCCGGCCGTGGCTCGACGATGGCCATCCGCTTGCCGACCAGACGATTGAAAAGCGTGGACTTTCCCACATTGGGGCGCCCGAGAATGGCCACCGTCGCCGTCATCGGATCAGCGCCAGGCGATGAGCTCGGCGTCGTCGGTCAGGAAATAGAGGGTGTTGCGGGCCACCAGCGGCGGGATCGAGACCGGGTCCGGCATCTGGATGCGCCCGAGCAGATCTCCCGTATAGGGCGAGATCGAGAGGACCTCCTCGTTCGAGCCCGCGAGGATCAGGCGATCGCCGGCGAGGATCGGGCCGCTCCAGGTGACAAGGCCGCGCTGGCGCCGTTCGTCCGCGTAGCGCGGCACCGACCGCACCCAGCGGATTCGCCCGTCATCGCGGCTCATGCAGAGAAGCAATCCGTCGGTGGTGACAACGTAAAGAAAGTCCCCCGCCGACCAGGGATTCTGTACCGCGGCGACCTGACGCTCCCACCGTCGCGTTCCATTGGTGAGGTTGAGCGCCACCATGCGCCCGGAGTTGCTGACCGCGTATACCAGGCCGCGGTCAATCACCGGGGAGGCGCGGATATCGGCGATGTGGGAAACCGCGCTGGTGCGCCGGGGCCGGGCCACGTAGTCGGACCACATCTCCGTGCCGTTGCTCGCGCGCAATCCAAACAGTTCGCCCGACGAATACGCGACCACCACGATCCCCGCCTGGTAGGCGGGCGCCGCACCGCCCAGGAGGGAGGCGAGTTCCGGCGCCCCGCGGTGCGTCCACAGCAAGTCTCCGGTGGTGGCATCGAGCGCATGGGTCTGATTGTCGATCGAAACGGCAAAGATGCGCCCTTCGGCTACGGTCGGCGCCGCGCGCAGTGGCGCCGTCACGATCCGGCGCCAGATTGTCTTGCCCGTACCGGCGTCCAGGGCAATCACCTGGGCGAACCCCGTTGTCACGATCACGCGCCCGCGATCAACCGCGAGCCCGGCGCCCAGTGTGCCATCGCGGTCATTGTCACCCCGCAGGTCGCGCCGCCACAGCCGCCGCCCGCTGTCGCCATCGAATGCCGTGACCTTGGCCTCGACGTCGAGGACGAAAAGCCTGCCCTCTTCATCGACCACCGGCTGGGCAAGCAGCCGCTCCTCATCGGAGGACTCCTCTCCGGCATCCACCCGAAAGACCCGCTTCGGCAGGGGTCCCAGTTCCAGGTGATAGAGGGAATGGCTGGCGTTGCCGCCGGTCTGCGGCCAGGCCGCATTGGCGACCGGCGGCGCCACGGTCACGGGAACCGAAGCGAGCTCGGGATCGGGCCGGATGCCCGTGTCATAAAGCATGACGGGAATCCGTTCGCCGGGAAGCGGCGGATCCGTGGGCTCGGCGAAGATGCAGCCGGATAGACCCAGGGATGCCGACATCATCACCCCGGAAACCATGGCCCGGATGGGGAACCGGATCATCTGGCCAACCCCCTACTTGCCGAGGACCGCGAGGAACTCGGCCGCCCGGGCGCGCACCCCGGGCGGGGCCGCTGGATCATCGGCGAGGCGCTGGTAGATTCCCCGGGCGCCCTCGGCGTCGCCCCGACGCTGGGCCAGGATCGCCGTCACCTCGAGCGCCGAATGCCGCCACGGATTCGCCGGCGTCGTCAGCGGCTTCAGCCGCTCCTCGAGGGCGCGAGGCTCGGCCCGGTCGGCGGCCGCGAGCGCATAGAGGATCAGGGCAAGTTCCCGAATTGCCGGATCGACCGACGCGTCCCTGGCGATCGAATCGTAGACGGCCGCGGCGGCGGCCTCGTCGCCCTGCCTGGCGTGAATCGCCGCCTGCTGGAAGCGGGCGAGGTCGGCGTATCCCGCAGGACCGTCATCCCCCAGAGCCTTGAACGCGGCCAAGGCCTCGCCCGACTGACCGCGCGCGGCAAGCCCGATCGCTTCGGCATATCGGAGTCCCGCCTCCGCCTGACGATTGGCCTGGTACTGGCGCCAGCCTACGAACGCGGCAACCGCAATGACCACGATGAGCGCCGCAGCCACGGCGAATTTGCCGTACTTCCGCCACAACTCGAGGTGGCGGTCGCGTTTCAGTTCCTCTTCGATCTCGTCGATAAAATTGTCCATCGCCATACAACGCCATGCTGCCCGCGCGGCTACCATAACCACCGGACCGGACCGACGCAATTCACCCGGCCGCCGATGGCGCCTGCCCGCCTGCCCGGTTCCCGGCCCGTTTCCGCCGGGCGGGCGTAACGGAATGCTGGAAATTGCCCTGAAAATGGGACAGAGTCGATACAAACCAACCGCTCCGGCAGGAGATCTGAACCGCTACGGGAGGGCGCCAGACCGCCGATGGGCACGGTGTACCGCCTCGCCGATTACCGGCGCCGGAAACGGCTCGTGTGCTTCTCGCGCCATGAGCTCAATCTCCTGTTGTCGCTATACAGCCGGCGCGTGATCTCCGGCGAGTGGAAGGCCTATGCCATCGACCATGAGCACGGAATGGCGCAGTTCTCCATATTCGTGCATGCCCGGGCGCACCCGCTTTACTCCATCGTGAAGTTCCCGGCGCCGTCCCGCCGCGTCGGCAAGTTCGTCGTGATCAAGGGAGGCAGCCGGGTCGCACAAGCCGACTCCCTGGCCGAAGCACTGGCCGTATTCGAGCGGGACGCGCGGCTCGTCTCTCCCTGAGTCCGGATTCGTTCGACATCGTCCCGAAGGAAACCACGGGCGCCGGCGAACTCATCCGGTGCGACGGATGAGGTGATAGCCGAAATCGGTCTCTACGACACCCGAGGTTTGACCCACATCCAGCGCGAAGGCGGTATCCTCGAACGCGGCTACCATCATGCCCCGCCTGAATCGTCCGAGGTCTCCCCCCCTCGCCCCAGACGGACAATCGGATACCTCCTTTGCCAAGGCATCGAAATCCTCTCCGGCGCCGACACGTTCGGCCAGCACCTCGATCCCCCTTCGTGCCTCGTCCTTCGTGCGACTTGCCGTGGAACGCGCCGAGCCCTCATACATGAGGAGGATGTGGGACGCGCGAATCTCGTTTGTCATGACTGGAGCTCCTTCCGTCATTGGGTGCCTCGGCACCCGATTCATTCCCACTCGATGGTGCCCGGCGGCTTCGACGTGACGTCGTAGACGACACGGTTCACGCCCCGCACCTCGTTGACGATCCGGTTGGCCGTGCGACCGAGGAATGCGTGATCGAACGGGTAGTAGTCGGCGGTCATGCCATCGGTCGAGGTGACCGCGCGAAGGGCAAGGACATGCTCGTAAGACCGCTCGTCGCCCATTACGCCCACGGTCCGCACCGGCAGCAGCACGGCGAATGCCTGCCAAATCGCGTCGTAGAGGCCGGCCCTGCGGATCTCCTGGAGGAAGATGTCATCCGCCATGCGGAGGACCTCCAGCTTGTCCCGGGTGACCCCCCCAGGAATGCGAATCGCGAGGCCGGGTCCCGGGAAAGGATGGCGGCCCACCATGGTTTCGGGCAATCCCAGTTCGCGCCCGAGCGCGCGCACTTCGTCCTTGAAGAGCTCGCGGAGGGGTTCGACCAGACGGAGACGCATCCGCTCCGGCAGACCGCCGACGTTGTGATGGGACTTGATGGTGGCACTGGGCCCGCCGGCAAACGAGACCGATTCGATCACGTCCGGATAGAGGGTCCCCTGTGCCAAAAAATCGGTGCCATCCAGCCTGCTCGCCTCCTCCTCGAAGACGTCGATGAACGTTGCGCCGATGATCTTGCGCTTCTCCTCGGGATCGGTCACGCCGCCAAGCTTTTCCAGGAACAGCGTACCGGCATCCCTGACGACCAGCGGGATGTTGTAGTGCCCGCGGAAGACCGAGACGACCTCCTGGCCTTCCCCCGCTCGCAACAGCCCGGTGTCCACGAACACACAGGTCAGCTGGTCGCCGATGGCTTCATGGATGAGCACCGCCGTCACCGAGGAATCGACGCCGCCCGACACGCCGCAGACGACACGGCCGCTGCCGACCTGATCGCGGATCGCCCTGATCGCGCGCTCGCGGAAGGCGCTCATGGTCCAGTCACCCTTGAGCCCGGCCACGCGAAACAGGAAATTCTGGATCAGCCGCGCCCCATCGGGGGTATGGATCACTTCGGGATGGAACTGGACGCCGTAGAAGCGGCGGTCGATGTCGGCGATGGCGGCGAAGGGAGCATCCCCTGTCCGGGCAATGGCCGAGAATCCCGGCGGTAAGGCGATGACGCGGTCGCCGTGGCTCATCCATACCTGCTCGCGGCCGCCCACCTCCCACAGCCCTTCGAATAGCGGCGCCGCCTTGACGATCTCGATGAAGGCGCGCCCGAACTCCCGGTGGAGGGCGTTCTCCACCTGGCCGCCCAGCTGCGCGACCATGGTCTGCTGGCCATAGCAGATTCCCAGTACCGGCACGCCCAGGGTGAAGACCTGCTGGGGTGCCCGCGGCGCCCTGCCCGCGGTAACCGAGGCGGGGCCTCCGGAAAGGATGATCGCCGGCGGATCGAGCCTCGCGATTGCCTGGGAGCCCTTGTCGTAGGGCACGATCTCGCAGTAGACGCCGGCCTCGCGTACCCGCCTTGCGATCAGCTGTGTGACCTGCGATCCGAAGTCGAGGATGAGGACGGCGTTGGAAGGGGATTCCATCGGGGCGCGTTGGAGCCGTATCCGACCGGATGGTGCTCTATCCCTCGCCCCGGTAGTTGGGTATCTCGCGGGTGATATCGATATCGTGGACGTGGCTCTCGCGCAGTCCCGCGCCGGTGATCTTCACGAAGGCGCAGTTCCGCTGCATTTCCGCGATCGTCGCATTGCCGGTGTAGCCCATGGCGGCGGCAAGACCACCGATGAGCTGATGGATCACCGTCGCGGCCGGCCCCTTGTATGGCACCCGGCCCTCGACCCCCTCGGGCACCAGCTTGAGGGCATCGCTCACCTCTTCCTGGAAATAACGGTCGGCCGATCCCCGGGCCATGGCGCCGACCGATCCCATGCCGCGATAAGCCTTGTAGGACCGTCCCTGATACAGGTACACCTCGCCCGGGCTTTCATCCGTCCCCGCGAGCAGGGATCCCACCATGGCGCAGTCGGCACCGGCCGCGATCGCCTTGGCGAGATCGCCCGAATACTTGATTCCGCCGTCGGCGATCACCGGGATTCCCTGTGTGCGGCACGCCTCGGCGACGTCGAGGACGGCCGTGAACTGAGGGACGCCGACACCGGCCACGATCCGGGTCGTGCAGATCGACCCCGGCCCGATCCCGACCTTGACGGCGTCGGTTCCGGCATCGATCAGCGCCTTGGCCGCCTCGGCGGTGGCGATGTTGCCGGCAACCACCTGGGCCCGGTTTGAAAGACGCTTGATGCCGCGGATCGCCTCGATGACGCCCCTCGAATGGCCATGGGCGGTATCCACCACGACCACGTCCACCTCCACCGCGAGCAAGGCCTCGGCACGGGCCAGGCCCGCCTGGCCGACCCCGGTGGCCGCGGCCACCCGCAAGCGGCCCTTCTCGTCCTTGCAGGCCCGCGGGTGGAGCCGTGCCTTCTCGATATCCTTGACGGTGATCAGGCCGATGCAGCGGTATTCCGCGTCTACCACCAAGAGCTTCTCGATGCGGTGCTGATGGAGGAGACGCTTCGCACCCTCCATGTCCACGCCCTCGCGTACGGTCACGAGGTTGTCCTTGGTCATGAGCTGGGCGACCGGTTGCTCCATGTCGGTGGCGAACCGGACATCGCGGTTGGTGAGAATGCCCACCAGTCTGCCCGGCTGGCGCGCGTCCCCGTTACCCCGCTCCACCACCGGGATGCCGGAGATGCGATGGTCCGCCATCAAGGCCAGGGCAACGGCCAGCGTCGCGTTCGGCGGAATGGTCACGGGATTGACCACCATCCCCGATTCGAATTTCTTGACCGCCCTCACCTCGTCGGCCTGGGCGGCGATGTCGAGGTTCTTGTGGATGACCCCGAGCCCGCCGGCCTGGGCCATGGCGATGGCCATCCGGCTCTCGGTCACGGTGTCCATGGCCGAGGAGAGAAGCGGGATGCCGAGTTCGATGGTGGACGTCAGTCGCGTTCGGGTATCGGCTTCGGCGGGCAGCACCTTCGACGCGGCCGGCTCGAGCAGCACGTCATCGAAGGTCAGAGCTTCCCGGATGTTCATGCCCACCTCAGTGCTGGGGTTGGCGCGCTATGATACACATCGGTGCTTCCTTGCCAAGCGCCTTGGGGGATCCCATTCTATGGGCGTGACCGGCCGGAAGGAATCGATCGAGCCGCTTGTTTTTCAAGGATAAGACATGATCGTGCGCCGGAAGAAGACCACTTGGATCCTGATCTGCGACGGGGCCCGCGCCCATATCGTCGCCAACGGCGGGCCCGGCACGGGCCTTACCGGCGTGAGCCGCGCCTCGCACCGGGCGGCCAAGATTCCCACGCGGGACCTCGGCACCGACAGGCCGGGTCGGGTGGTGGAGTCGGTCGGGAGCGGCCGGCACGCCATGAGCCCGCCCATCGACTGGCACCGGTTCGAGAAGCAGAAGTTCGCGAGGGAGATGGCGGCACTCGTGAATCGGGCCGCGCTCGAGAAGCGGTTCGACCGGCTGGTGATCGTGGCGCCGCCGATGACGCTGGGGGACCTGCGCAAGGCGCTCGATCCACACGCCTCGCGGCTGGTGGCGGGCGAGCTCGCCAAGGACCTGACTGGCCTCGAGATCCATGAGCTGGAAAGCCACCTTCGGGAGTTCCTGAATTCCTAGCCCGGCACCGGCCCGACATCGTCGTCGGCGATCCGGTCGCGGAATCCCCGGGCCACCACGTAGATCTCGGCCGAATCCTTGCGGCTAGCGGGCGGCTTGGCGTGGCGGACCTCCTCGAAGTCCCTCTTCAGGGTATCGAGAAGCGTCCGTTCGGCGCCCCCGCGCAGGACCTTGCCGATGAAGACGCCGCCCGGCGCCAGGACCACGCGGGCGAAGTCGTAGGCCGCCTCGAGGAGCGCCATGATACGGAGGTGGTCGGTCCGCGTATGGCCGGTGGCCGGCGCCGACATGTCCGACAACACGACGTCGGCTTGCCCCTCCAGGGCTTCGCGCAGCCGGGCCGGCGCCTCCTCTGACAGGAAATCGAGGGTGAGGCATACCACCCCGGGGATCGGTTCCATCTCCACGAGGTCGATGGCCACTACCCGGCCCGCGGCTCCCCCCTTGGCGGCAGCGCCGACCCTCTCGGCGGCCACCCGCGACCATCCCCCCGGCGCGGCACCCAGATCGACCACCCGCGCGCCGGGCTTGAGGAAATGGAAGCGGTCGTCGAGTTCCGCGAGCTTGAACGCGGCGCGGGAACGCAATCCAAGGTTGCGGGCAGCGGCGACATAAGGATCGCGGATCTGGCGGGCAAGCCATCGGCTCGAGGACGCCCCGCGCCCCCTGCTCCGGCGCAATCGCGTGGCCTGTCCGGCCCGCGCCGCGCGCCCCTCGGGCATGCGACCCTTGCCGCCGGAGCCCGCGCGACGCGCCATGGCGGCTCAGGCCGCCCCGGCGACGGCGGTATCGCGTCCCATCAGGGTGAGAAGGATGCCCTCGCGCAGGCCACGGTCGGCAACCCTGAGCCGCCCGACCGGCCAGGCCCGGCAGACGGCCTCGAGGATGGCGCAGCCGGCCAGCACGAGATCGGCTCGATCCGTGCCGATGCACGGTTCCGTCGCCCGCCCGGCGCAATCGAGAGCCAGCAGGCGGCGGGTGACCAGGGCGACATCGTTGAAATCGAGGTAGGAGCCGTCGACCAGGTTGCGGTCGTATGCCCGCAGTCCCATGTGCACCCCCGCGAGCGTGGTCACGGTCCCCGACGTGCCCAGCATCTGGACCGTCCCGGCGGCGACCCTGGACGCGATGGCGTTGCGGGCCTCGAACACCGCGAGCGCGTCGGCGGCAAGGTCCACCATGGCCGAGAACTGCGATTCCTCCAGTCGGTCTCCGCCGAAGGTTTCCGACAGGTTGACGACGCCGAGCGGGACCGAAAGGCTGTCGAGCAGGCGCGCCGGGGCGTCGTCGGTACGCTCCACCCACATGATCTCGGTCGAGCCTCCGCCGATATCGAACACGATCGCGTAGGGCTGGCCCTCGACGAGCAGCGGTGCGCAGCCGAGCAGCGCGAGTCGCGCTTCCTCGTCGGTGGCGATGATCTCGAGATCGAGGCCGGTCCGGGACCTCACGCGCTCGAGGAAATCGCCGCAGTTAGCGGCGCGGCGGCAGGCCTCGGTGGCGACGCTGCGGGCGCAGACGACATGCTTGCGCGCCATCTTGGCGGCGCAGACCTTGAGCGCCTCGATGGTGCGGTCCATGGCCGCCTCGGACAAACGGCCGCGACGGTCCAGCCCCTCTCCGAGGCGGACGATGCGGGAAAAGGCGTCGACCACGCGGAAGGCGGTCCCCGCCGGCCGCGCCACCAGCAGCCGGCAGTTGTTGGTGCCGAGGTCGAGGGCCGCGAAGGAGGGCGCCTCGTCCGGATCGGCGCCGGCGTCGCCCCGCGACCGTGCCCGGACGCGGCGTCCGGGCCCCCGTCGCAGCTTGGCCTGTCCCGCCTTCATGGGGGAAATGGTACCGAAACTGCGCGGGGTCGCGAAGGGGAAAGAGCGGGGCGGGGCCCGGGGCCGAGACGGCCGCGGCGCCGGGCTTGCGCCTGTTCAATGGCGCAACGATGTGATAAAAGGCCCGCCTTCGCCGGGCGATGGCCCGCCCGGACCCCGGATGGGGGATAGTTTAACGGTAGAACTCTCGGCTCTGGACCGAGCAGTCCTGGTTCGAATCCAGGTCCCCCAGCCATTCCCCCCCATCGGGAGAGCCGTCCCCGCCCCATCCGGGGCATAATCGCCCGGGTTCATCCTTGGGGGAGGCAATCATGCGCGTTGCCATCGTCGACCGGCTCGGCCTGGAATTCGTGGAGCTGTCGGGCGAGGCCCCGCCCGGGGGAGGCGCCGAGGCCGAGGCGCGGGCCTTGTTCGAACGGTTCGAGGCGGCCCTCGCCGCCCACCGGCTGACGCTTGCCGACACCGTGCGCAGCCGGCTCTTCGCCCGCGACCGCGCCGCCCGGGACGCGGCGAGCGCGGTGCGGTCGGCAGTGCTGGCGGGGCCGGCGCGGGCCGCCACCTCGAGCTACATCGCGCCCCGCCTGTTCTCCTCCGACGCCGCCGTCGCCATGGACCTGATCGCGCTGAGATCCGCCCCGGGACTCGGGAAGCGCGTGCGGGAGAACGACCCGCCGCGCACCCCCTGCCGGTGGATCGCCTGCGGGCCGCTCATGGTGCTGTCGGGCCAGACCGTGGTCCTGCCAAGCCTCGCGGATCAGGTCACGACGGACATCCTCCCCCGCATCACCGCATACCTTGCCGAGGAGGGCACCGGATGGGATCGCGTAGCCCAGGTTTCGTGCTACCTGCACGCAAGCGAAACCGCGGCCGCCGTGAGGGACCTGTTCCGCCGGGTGGTCCCGGTTTTCCCGCCCCTGTTCGAGGTCCGCTTCGTCGAGGGTTACTCGGCCGAAGGCAAGCTGGTGGAGATCGAGGTGACCGCGCTGCGCGCCGGCCTCCCGGGCCGCACGCTTTTGGGCTAGGCCCGGCGACACGGGATCGGGTATACGGGATAGCGCGTCCCGCGACGCCGTTTCCTTCGCAGCGCATGGACCACGGAAACAGGTATCCCCGCCATGGAAGACTCCGTCACGGACACGCTTGACCGGGCCGTCGCCGTGGTCGGCGCCTACGGGCTGAGCATCCTCGCCGCCATCCTCATCCTGATCGTCGGCTTCGTGGCGGCCCGGTGGGCCCAGCGCGCAACCAGTTCCGCGCTTTCCAGGAGCGGGCGGATCGACGCGACGCTGCGTCCCTTCCTCACCAGCCTGGTGCGCTACGGCATCATCGTCCTCACGGTGGTCATCGTCCTCGAGCGGTTCGGGATCACGACGGCGGGCCTCATCGCCGTCCTGGGCGCCGCTGGCCTCGCCGTCGGCCTCGCCCTCCAGGGCACCCTCAGCAACCTGGCGGCGGGGGTCATGCTGCTCCTGTTCCGGCCGTTCCGGGTGGGGCAATTCATCGAGGCGGCGGGCGTGGCCGGCACCGTCGAGGCGATTACCCTGTTCACCACGCTGCTCAATACCCCGGACAACGTCCATATCGTCGTTCCCAACGGACAGCTCTGGGGCGTGGCGGTGAAGAACTTCAGCCGCAATCCGACGCGAAGGCTCGATCTCGTGGTCGGTATCGACTACGGCGACGACATCGGCAAGGCGTTCGATACGGTCAAGGCCCTGATCGACGACGACCAACGGGTGAACAGCGATCCGGCGCCCGAGATGATGGTCGCCAATCTCGGGGACAACGCGGTGGAGATGCAATTCCGTTTGTGGTGCGCGGCCTCGGATTACTGGCCCCTGCGCTTCGACCTTACGCGCCGGGTGAAGGAGGCGTTCGACGCCGCCGGCATCACCATACCGTTTCCGCAGCGCACGTTGCACATGAAGAAGGATGGATGAGCCGGGGCGGCGCCAGCGTCAGGGGGCGGGCGGCGGGGCGCGCGAAGGTCCGCTTGCGGTTCACGCGCAGGGAGGGGAGGCCCTGACATGGCCGACATCCGCCTGAGCCTCGCCATCAGCGATTACGACCACGTGCGCGACCTCACCTCTGGCAAGGTGAAGGCGCCCGGCATCGAGATCACCCATGTGGACCTGCCGGTGGAGGACATCTTCGCCCGCTTCACCGACTACCGGGAGTGGGAGGTCTCGGAGATGTCCATGGCGCGCTTCGTCTCCCTCATTTCCCAGGGCGACACCAACATCACGGGGATTCCCGTGTTCCCCTCCCGCTTCTTCCGCCAGCACGCGATCTACGTCACCGCCGACAGCCCCCTTCGGGCGCCGGAGGAGCTGGCGGGCAAGCGCGTCGGCATCCCCGAATGGGTGCAGACCGCCATCGTCTACGTCCGGGCGTGGCTGGCCCACGATGTCGGCATCCCCCTGACCGGGATCGAATGGGTCCGCGCCGGCATCAACCGGCCGGCGCGCGAGAGCCAGGTCAAGGGCAAGCTGCCCGAGGGAATCCCCTACACCGAGATCGCGGACCGCTCGCTGATGGAGATGCTGCTCGCCGGCGACCTCGACGCCGTCATCTGCGCCCATCCGCCGGACCTGTTCCAGGCGCGCGATCCCCGCATCCGCCGCCTGATCGAGGATTTCATGCCCGTGGAGGAGGCCTACTGGCGCCGGCACCGCATCTTTCCGATGATGCACACCGTCGCCATCCGCAAGGACGCGTACGACGCCCATCCGTGGATCGGGCCGTCGCTCTACCGCGCTTTCGTGGAGGCCAAGGAGCGAAGCCTCGTCCGCGCGCTCGACGGCAATATCTGCCGCTATCCCATTCCCTGGGCCTTCGCCCATGCCGAGAGGGCGCGCGACACGTTCGGAGACGATTTCTGGCCCTACGGGGTGGAGGCCAACCGCGCGACCCTCGAGGCTTTCGTCCGGTTCTGCGACGAGCAGGGCGTCACCCACCGCGCGGTCACCGTCGACGAGCTCTACCCCGATAACGTGCGCGGCCTCTAGCGGCGGCCTCGCGCCGCCGCCCTCGGCCGGGCACGCCGCGTTCCTTAGCCATCGCCTTCGGTCGGACGGGTCGGCGGGCCCCGGCCGAGCGGCCGCCCCACGAAGGTGACGTCCCCGGCCGCACCGGGCTGATCCGCGGAATCGGGGTCGCCGTCGGCACCGCCATCACCGCCGTCGCCGCTTTCGATCACGGCAAGATGTTCGACGCCGGTCATCGCGGCATCCGCCGCCAGCCGCCGATAGGCGACCACCGACACCGGCAGCGACAGCAGGTAGAGGATCAGCCCGCCCGCCACCGTCAGCCACGTCGCCGTCGCCAGCAACGCGGCCAGGAGCCCGACCATCAGGAGAAACGGCATCACCAGCCGATGGGGCACCCGTACCTGCTTGAAGGAGAAGGTGGGGATGCGGCTGATCATGAGATAGGAGACGACGATGACGATGGGCGCGTTGACGGCGGGCGTGGCGAGAATTCCGCTCCCCAGCTCGAAACTCAGGATCATGGGCAGCAGCACGAGGCCGCCCGCGGCCGGGGCCGGCACGCCGGTGAAGAAGTTGCCGGCCCAGCGCGGCATGTCCGAGACGCCGAGGCGCGTGTTGAAGCGCGCCAGCCGGAGCGCCGCGCAGACCGCGAAGATCAGCGCGATCACCCAGCCCGGGCCCTTGGCGTCCTGGAGGGTCCAGAGGAACAGCAGCATGGGCGGAGCCACGCCGAAGCTCACGAAATCGGAGAGCGAATCGAGCTCGGCCCCGAATTTCGTCGACCCGCCGAGGAGGCGCGCGATCCGTCCATCCAGGGCATCGAGCACCGCCGCGAACAGGACGGCGGCGACGGCGAGCTCCCATCGGCCCTGGAACCCGTAGAGGATCGCCGTCAGGCCGGCGCACAGCGCCAGCACCGTGAGGATGTTGGGGATCAGCCGGTTGAACGGCAGGGCGCTCAACCGTGGCCGCGGCGGCCGCCTCATGGGGTGCCGTCCCCACCGACGGCCGCAGCCCCGCCCGCGGCCGTGTTGGCGCCGGGCACGGCGATCACCGTCTCCCCCGCGACCATCCGCGCGCCCGCGCGCCCGCGTGGCGCCACCCCATCGGGAAGATAGACGTCCACGCGGCTGCCGAAGCGGATGATGCCGAATCGCGCTCCGGCCCGGACCCTGTCCCCCACGGCGAGGGTCGAACGGATGCGCCGCGCCACCAGGCCGGCGATCTGGACGAAAGCGAGCTCCGTCCCATCGGCGGTGATCATGCGGGCGGCCAGCCGCTCGTTCTCATCGCTCGCCTTATCGAAGGCGGCGTTGACGAACCGCCCCGGGCGGTAGTGGATGGCGGTGATGGTGCCGTCGGCCGGAATGCGGTTCACGTGGACATCGAAGATGTTCATGAAAATGCTGATGCGCGTCCGCGGCGCGTCGCCCATGGCGAGCTCGGGCGGGGGCGGCGCCTTGACGAGGGGCAGGAGCCGGCCGTCGGCGGGGGAAAGGATGGCGTTGGGAATCGCCGGCGGCCGGCGCTCGGGATCGCGGAAGAACCATGCGCTCCACGCCGCGAGCGCCGCGCCCGCCCATCCCAGGGGCGCATGGAGGATCCACAGCGCCGCCGCCCCGGCAACGAGGATGCCGATGATCGGGAGACCTTCGCGATGAATGGGAAGAGACATGCCCCTGCATCCATGCAACACGGCCGTCCCCGCCGGGTTCCGGGGGAACGCGGCCGGAAAGGACGCGAGTCTAGAGCATTATGACCGTCAAGCGAAGCCGTCCGGACGCCGCCCCGCCGGGGCATGCCCGCGGCCGCCGCTGGGACCGGGGGCGCCCGGGTCAGTTGACGGGCGCCGCGCGCGGCAGGGAAAACACCTGGCCCGGATAGATCAGGTCGGGATCGCGGATCTGGTCCCTGTTCGCCTCGAAGATCACGGTGTACTGGATGCCGCGGCCGTAGGTCCGCCGGGCGAGCCGCCACAGGCTGTTGCCGGGCTTGACGACCACGATCCGGCGGTCCGGCCAATCATCGAGGGCGGGGGCCCGATCGAACGGGACCTCGATGCGGCGCACCACCCGGTCGCCGCGGTCGAGCTCATCGGCCCTCAGGATGTAATCCCCCGGGGCCAGCTTCTCGGAGAGCGTTACCGCCCATTGGCCGTCGGCATCGGCGGTGGCTTCGCCCACGGGGCGGTTGTCGAGATAGAGGCGCACGCGGGCGCCTGGGCGCGCCGCCCCCGCGATCCTCACCTCGCCCGCGGCGTCGTAATCGATCACATCCACCCAGAGTCCGCCTTCCGCGGCGGGCGCCCCCGGCTCCCTGCCCCCGCCGCCGGGGGTCTGCAGGATGGTGCTGGGGGCGAGGCCGCGGGCGCCCTCCGGCCGCCCCCCGCGCGGCACCCTCAGGGCGAGCGCCTGGGAGGCGCCGTCCCCGGCCCGGCCGGCGACGTCACGGCCCCGTTCGGGCACCACCAGCACCACCTCCTCATCGGCATGCTCGGTCGCGCCGTCGGGGGTGCGCGCCGTCAGGCCCAGCTTGCGGTCCCCCGGGGCGAGCGGCTTCTCGGGCACCAGCACCCACTCGCCGCGCGGGTCGGCGGTGACCTTGCCGATGGCCGCGCCATCCTCGAGAACCGTCACCTCGGCCCCGGGCGCGGCGCGGCCGGCGATCACCGCCTTGCCCTCGGGATTGACCCGCACGATGTCGAAGCTGGGCTCGGCGCGGCGGGGGACGATGGCGGGGGGCGCCAGCTCCGCCCCGCCCGTGGGCGCGGGGACCTTGACCGGCGGCCCGGGCGGCGCCGAGGCTACCGGCGCGGGCGGCTCGTCGGCGCCGTCCCGACCAATGTAGAAGTTCACGAGGAGGGCCGCCGCCAGGATGACGGCGCCGAGGATGGCGATGACAAGGGCCCGGTTCAACGGGATGCCGCTCCTACGTTCAGACGCTCGGGCAGCAGGCCTTCCCAGCCTAGTCGCTCACCGACCGGCGCGCAATGACGGAGACCGGGCTACTCTCCGCCGCCCGGACCGGGGATGGGCCTCAGGGATTTCAGGTAGATCGCGATCGCCCGGCGGTCGGCGTCGGTGAGTCTGGAGGTGCCGTTGCCCACCACGTCGTACATCAGCGAGCCCACTTCGTCGCCGTCGGGAAGCGTCCCGGTCTTCAGCACCTCGGCGACCTCCTCGAGGCTCCACTGGCCGATGCCCGCCTCGGGATCGGGGGTGATGTTGGGCGTGGCCTCGCCGTCGGGGCCGGTGCCCTTCGCAGCCCCCGCCATCCACCGGTCGCGGTCGAGCCCGCCCAGCCATCCGCGGGGCGTGTGGCATTCGGCGCAATGGGTGAGCGCCTCGGCCAGGTAGCGGCCGCGATGCCACTCCGGCGGGCGCGCCTCGTCCGGGGACAAGGGTCCCGGCTCGAAATAGAGCGCCTTCCACAGGGC
>DASWKZ010000254.1:0-9262 GCA_036396355.1 Alphaproteobacteria bacterium | reverse complement strand
GATCGTGGAACGGCTGGGCCGGCTCGACACCTGTACGGTGTCGGACGCGCTCGAAAAACTGGGACTGGGTGGCGCGACGCTCGGCATCCGCCCGCAATGGCCGTGCGGACGGATCGCCGGCCGGGCCGTCACCATGAAGCTGAAGCCGCAAGGGGCCGAGACCCCGAAGCGCCATCTCGGGACCGAGGCGATCGAGGCGGCCGATCCCGGCGACGTCATCGTGGCGGAGCTGTCGGGACGGACCGACGTGCCGGCCTGGGGCGGCCTGCTGTCCCTCGCCGCTGCCACCAAGGGCATTGCCGGGATCGTGATCGACGGCGCCTGCCGGGACATCGACGACAGCCGGGCGGCGGGGTTCCCGGTCTTTGCCCGCGCGGTGGTGCCGATCACCGCGCGCGGCCGGATCGTCCAGGATTCTGTCAATGCCGAGATCGAATTCGCCGGCGTGAAGGTGCACCCGGGCGACTACGTCGTCGCCGACGGCAGCGGCACCGTGATCGTGCCGCAGGAGCGCGCGGCGGAAGTCGTGGCGGCCGGCGAGGCGATCTCGGCGCGCGAGGAGGAGATGGCCGCGGCGGTCCGGGCCGGGCGCTCCATCGTCGAGATCATGGAAGGCGGCGGATATGAGTCCATGCTGAAGCCGGGGAAGGGAGACTAGGCGATGGACGATACGGTCCGGGCATTGGCCGTTCTCTCCGCGGCATCGGTGTCCGATGCGATGGATCGGCTTGGTCTTCACGGCACGGCGCAGGGCATCGTGCCGCTCGCCGTGGGCTACCACGTGGTCGGGCGCGCCTTCACACTGAAATACCGGCCCGTTGGCGTCGCCAAGGGCACGGTCGGGGACTATGTCGACGACGTGCCGGTGGGCGGCATCGTCGTGTTGGACAACGCGGGACGGCTCGACTGCACCGTGTGGGGGGATATCCTGACCACGGTCGCCAGGAAGCGCGGTGTCGCCGGCACCGTCATCCACGGCGTCTGCCGCGACGTGGCGGGCTCGCTCGAGGCCGGGTACCCCATCTTCAGCCGCGGGCGGTTCATGCGTACCGGCAAGGACCGCGTGGAGGTGGATGCCATGGAGGTGCCCGTCTCCCTGGGCGACGTTCAGGTGCGCCCGGGCGACATCGTGATGGGCACCGACGATGGAGTCCTGGTGGTGCCGCGCGACCGCGAGTCCGAGGTGTTAGAGGTCGCAGCTGGCATTTCCGCGGCGGAAGCGGCCATCATCGCCGAGGTCGAAGGGGGCGTGCGGCTCGACGAGGCGCGGAGGAGGCACGGCTATCACGCCCTCCAGTCCCGCCCCGGGGGCACCCGGTGACGGGGCCACGATCTCCGGCCGCCGGGGTTCCACCGTCTTTGGAATCGCCCCCGTTGCCGTTTGTCCGGGACCTGTCGGCATTCGCATCGGGAGACGGGGAGCAACCGGTTGACCCGGCAGCGCTCCGCTTTTCCCGTCGTCCTGCCGCACCCGTTCCGGGCGCATGGTTGGGTTGCCGGCCGGCACCGAGCCGGGGAATTCCAGAACGTCTCACTCGGTCCCGATCGCTTCACTGATCGGGGAACCGGAAGCCGCATCCGGAAAGGCCGGGAACCTCAAGGCGGCGAGGGGCGCGAATTACGCGTCGGCGAGCGTGAGCCGGGCGTGGGCCGACATGCCGAGGGGGGAAACCAATGCCAGATGCTGCGCCTCGGAGTACCGGCGGGGGAGACGGTACCACGGACGCCCCAATAGCGTGGCGCATCCAGCTCGCGGTCTATGCCACGGGCATGTTCGGCAATACCATCAACAACGTGATCACCGTGGTAATGCCGCTGTGGGCACTGCACCTCGGTGCCTCGCCTCTGATGATCGGGCTGGTGCTGGGCGGGCGGCATCTCCTGACCACCCTGTTCTCCATTCATGGCGGCGCGCTCATGGATCGGCTGGGCACACGCCGGGTCCTCATCTGGTTTGCGACCATCGGCGCGGTGACGCCGTTCCTGTTCCCCATGATGCCGTGGCTGTGGGCCGTGCTGATCCTGCAGATGCTCGACGGGCTGTCCTCGAGTTTCGCGTGGATGGGCGCCCAGGCCCAGGTCGGCCGGCTGATGAAGGGCAAGCCGCTCTACGCCGGACGCCTCAGCTTCGCGGTCCGCATCGGCCATCTGGCGGCGCCGTTGCTCGCCGGGCTGGGCTGGGACGTGATCGGCCCCTGGGGCGGGTTCGCGGTCCTTGCGGTCTGGGCCTTCGGCGTCCTGATCGCCGCGTCCGCCCTGCCCCGGCCGCCCATGGTCGACACCCGCCGGCGGGTGCGCCCCGCCGACGTGATGCCGCGCATGGGGGATTACCTGGACGCCGTCCGCATGCTGGTTATTCCCGCGATCATGCTGGTGGTCATGGCCTCGACGCTGCGCATGGCCGGGCAAGGGATGCAAAGCTCGTTCTACGTGGTCTACCTGGGGGGCATCGGAATGACCGGCACGCTCATCGGCGTCCTGCTGGCCGCCGGGTCGCTGGTGGGATTCGCGGGCGCCCTCGCGGTCGCGCCGCTGGCCCGCGTGATGTCGCCCTACTGGCTACTCCTCGGGGCGGTCACCGGCGGCATGCTCTGTGTTTCGGTGACGCCGATGCTGGGCGGAATCTTCCTCCTCCTGTTGGTGGTCTCGGCGATACGGGGCGGCGCCATGTCGTTGGCGCAGCCCCTGATGATCTCGATCCTTGCCCAGTCCGCCGGCGACCGCCAGGGCAAGGGGGTCGGTATGCGTGCCACGGCCAACAGGCTGGTATCCTTCGTCGTGCCCGTGATCATGGGCGCGGTGGTGGAGCTTGTGGGGCTGGAGGCAAGCTTCCTTGTGGTCGGCAGCATTCTCGTTGCCTGCTCGGCTGGGATCGCCGCATATCTCCTGCGCCATCCGGGGCTGGAGGGCGGGCTGCGGGCGCGGCCCGGGACCGGGAGCGAGGCCAGGACGCCGCTGATCGGCGGATAATCCGGATGCGGTTTCCAGGGGCGCGATGTAAAATCCGGAAAACTGCGGCTGTCCGCGTCGGCAGTGGCGGGAGGGGAAGGCTATTGCGTTACAGAGAAGGCGTCGGCTAGACCCATGCAGAACCTGAACGACCTCGTTGCTTTCGTGCGTGTGGTCGAGGCCGGCGGCATCTCGGCGGCGGCGCGAGAGTTGAAGATGTCCCCCAGCCTCGTCAGTCGCAGGCTTCGTCATCTCGAGGAGGACATGGGGGTCCAGCTTCTCAACCGGTCGACGCGCCATATCGCGCTCACCGACGCGGGGGAGGGATTCTACAAGAGTTGCGCGCGGGCCATCGCCTCGCTGGAGGCGGCCAGGGCCGCGGCGGTCGGGTACGGCGACGAGCCGCGCGGCACGCTGAAGGTCCATGCCGCAGTGGGCGTGGGCCAGGGCATGGTCACCGAGGCCGTCATCGCCTTCAAACACGCTTTTCCCGACGTGGAGATCGACCTCAACATCAGTTCCGATCGCGTCAACCTGCTCAAGAGCGGCTATGACATCCTCATAAAGACGTCGACGCTCGCCGATTCCAGCTTGGACGTTCGGGAGTTCGGTCCCGTGCGGTATGTCGTGGTGGCATCGCCGGTCTACTTGCACCGGGCCGGCGTTCCCGAGTGTCCCCCGGATCTCTCGCGCTACGAATGCCTGATCCAGTACGGGCGCAGGCCGCCGACGGAATGGCGCTTCATCGGTCCGCAGGGCACCTACGGCGTGAAGGTGTCAGGCAGTTTCTGGTGTTCGAGCGCCATTGCCATCCGGACGGCGGCGGCACGGGGGCTGGGAATCGCGCGTGTCCCGGAATACGTGTTCCATGAACGCGCGCATGACGGCGAGCTTAAGGTCATCTTCGATGACTGCGTCGCCGCGGAACGGACCCTCAAGGCGTATTATCCCCGATCCCGCCATCTCCCGGCCAAGGTCCAGGCGTTTCTGGATTGCCTGGAGCACGTCGATTCCAAGCGGACGATGGCGCAGCTTCCGTTCGGGCGCCGTCGGATCGCCTGATCCTCCCCGCGCGGAACAGCGCGGGACGTGGCCCCGGGGGAGGCGGGCGGCGGGGTTGCGTCGTCTCAAGACCCCGGGTTTCGCCCCCGTTTCGTAAAAGGTCTTTTGACTCATTGTCGGGTAGTCACCCGGTCCGGCAGAGGCTAATCTGCCGTCCAAAAGCGGTTTTTTGGACTCGCGAGAGAGTCCAGCCCGCGCAGGAGCACGGATCGGGCATGTCCGTCGCCCGGCCTCAGGGGGATCGACGTCGATGGCGTCATCAAACGATGACCGCGATGCACGGGAGCTCGTTGCCAAATCCTGCCGCATCATCGGTGGGCTGGGCCTGACCAAGGCAGCGACCGGCCACGTGAGCCGCCGTTCGCCCGACGGCAGGCACGTCCTGATCCGGGCGCGCGGCGCCGACGAGATCGGGGTGCGCTACACCACGGCGGAGCAGGTGATCGCGGTGGACATGGACGGCGCCAAGGTTGACGGCCCGGACGGGCTGGAACCGCCCCAGGAGGTCCATCTGCACACCGTGGTCTACCGGACCAGGCGGGAAGTGCAGAGCGTCGTTCATGTCCATCCGGTGACGGTCGTCCTGTTCACCATCTGCGAATTGCCGCTGCAGCCCCTCTACGGGGGCTACGATCCCGGCAGCCTCGATCTGCTCCTCAAGGGCATCCCCACCTACGGGCGGAGCGTGACGATCAACAACGCCGAGCTGGCCAAGGATTTCATGGCGGCTATGGGCGAGAAGAACGTGTGCCTGATGCGCGGACACGGGATCACCACCGCCGGTGCCACCGTCGAGGAGGCCACGGTGACCGCGATCCGGCTCAACGAGCTGGCCGAGGTCAATTACCGGGCGCACCTGCTGGGAAACCCGAAACCGATCCCCGACGAGGACATCGCGGAGTTCCGACGGCGCCGTGCCCAACGCAGCGAACGGCCCGCGCAACACACCAACTCGACCTGGCGCTATTACGCCGACCTATCGGGCGCGTGAGCCGTTCGGAGGGCGGGTAACGTCATGGCCACGCACACAGGAACGCTCCGGAAAGCCACAGCGGCCGCCGCCAAGGTGCCGGCGTTGCCGCGCCTGCGCGTGGGCGTCGCCGGGCTCGGCGTCGCCGCCGGGCAGATCCTGCCCGCCTTCGGGGAACGCTCCTTCTTCTCGCTGGTGGCGGGGGCCGACAACCGCAAGGCGGCCCGCGACGCATTCACCAAGACCTATGGTCGGGAAGCGGTCGGCTCGGTGGAGCAGCTGTGCAGGCGTGACGACATCGACACCATCTGGATATCGACCCCCAATACGTTGCACGCCGAGCACGCGGTCTGTGCGGCCAAACACGGGAAGCACGTGATCTGCGAAAAGCCCATGGCCGTGACCCTCCGCGAGTGCGACCGCATGATCCGGGCGGCGGACGATAACGGCGTCCATCTGCTGCAGGGTCATTCCAAGATCTATCAGAATCCCATGAAGATGATCCGCGAGATCGTCAAGAGTGGTCGGCTGGGCCGGGTGATCCAGATCCAGACCGCGAATTTCAACGACTGGCTGCAGCGGCCGCGCCTCGCCCCCGAGATCGACACCGCCAGGGGCGGCGGCATCGTCTACCGTCAGGGCCCGCACATGGTCGATATCGTCCGCTACATCGGTGGCGGCATGGTGCGCAGCCTGCGCGGCATTGCGGGCCGGGCGGATCCCCATTTCGATACCGAGGGCCATTTCAGCGCGCTGTTGGAGTTCGAGGACGGCGCGGCCGCCACCTTGGCGTTCAATGGCTATGGCTATTTCGACGTGACGGAGCTGACCTGGGATATCGGCGAGAGCGGTTTTCCGCAGTCGGGCAGGCGACGCTTTCCCAACGGCCCGCGCATCAAGGGGCCCGCTGACCCGGCCGTGAAGTCCGCCGTCGCCGAGGCCCGCAAGCCCAGGGGGCACGCGGAGAAGCGCCGTCAGCCGTTTTTCGGTCTGACGGTGGTGGCGTGCGAATTCGGCGTGATCCGACAGTCGCCCGACGGTCTCTACGTCTACACCGAGGCCGGAAGGGAGGAGGTCCCATGCGCGTCCAGCCGCGGGCGCGATGCCGAGCTGGTGGAGCTCGCCGACGCCATCGAGCGGGGCCGCCCGGCCTTCCCGGACGGGCGCTGGGGCAAGGCCACGCTGGAGGTTTGCCTCGGCATCCTCGCCTCGTCGGCGGACGGACGGCTGCGCCGCATGCGGCATCAGGTGCCCGCGCCATGATCCAATGCGGGAATTGAAAAACGAGGAGGAATGATCTTGGACCATATCAACTTTCCGTACCGCGCCTCGAGCCACCTCGCTCTGATGCACGTCATACAGGACTCCGGAGCGTGGGAGCGTCACGGGCTTGACGTCGACTACCAGAAGGTCATCAGCCGCGAGGACGCCCACGAACTGGTGCCCAAGGGCGAGGTCGAATTCGTGTCCGGCAACCACGTGTCCACCTACGCCGCCCGCGCCCGAGGCGATACCTGGGTCTATCTCGGTCAGAGCATGAGCAACAACAACATGGCCCTTGTGACGCGCGACGACACGGGCATTCGGAAACTCGCCGACGTGAAGGGTCACAAATTCGGCGCTCGCGGCAACCATCCTTATCTGAATGCCTGGCTCTATCTCAAACAACACGGGATCGACGCCGACAAGGACGACGTGGAGCTCGTGCGCAAGGCCCAGCTCGACCGCGCCGATGGCAGCGGTCGCCGCAAGAGCCTCATGCAGATGGTCATCGACAAGGACGTCGACGCCGTCTTTCTGACCCAGCCGGCCACCGAGCACGCGCGCCGGGCGGGGCTTCGCGTCATCGATGTCGATCCTCTCCACATGGTGTTCTACCTGACGATGTCGACCAGCAAGAAGATGGTCGACGAGAAACCGGATGTGGTAGACCGGACGTTGCGCGCGGTGATCGAGGGCATCGCCTTCTTCAAGATCAACCGCGAGGAGACCATCCGGATCCTCATGGACCGCTTCGACAACGCCGGCAAGCTCGACCGCGCCGCGGCCGAGATTCTCTACGATGACCTGGCGCCGAAGTTTGAGCCCAGGCTGGCGCCGAGCATGCGGGCCATCGAGAACGTCTACCAGGAGGCCCTGAGGCAGGACAAGGACGCGGCGCGGATCCATCCCTTGATGCTGTGGGACTTCCACTTCCTGCGCCGGATCGACGACTCCGGCTTCATCAATAATCTGTACAAGGACCGCCCCGACCTGCTGGAGGGGCATGGCGGGTGACTCGGCCATCGGATCAGCCCGAGGATCGGTGCGGAAGGAGGGGTCACGGAGGAAGCGAGCATGGTCACGCAAGCTGATAACGAATTCTTGACCCGCGTGGGACCGGGCACGCCCGGTGGCGATCTGCTGCGACGTTACTGGCATCCGGTCGCCGCGGTGGCGGAGTTGACCGGGGAGAGGCCGATCAAGCGGGTCCGCATCCTCGGCCAGAACCTCGTCGTCTATCGCGATACCTCCGGGGAATACGGGCTGATGGAGGAACAGTGCCCGCATCGCCGCGCCTCGCTCGCCTATGGGCGGGTCGATCACGAAGGAATCCGCTGCCCCTATCACGGGTGGAAGTTCAATGCCGAGGGCAAGTGTCTCGAGACCCCGGCGGAGCCCAAGGGCAGCACCCTGAAGGACGGCATCCGCCAGCCGGCCTATCCGGTCAGGCCGCTGGGCGGCCTTTTGTTCGCCTACCTGGGGCCGTCGCCGGCCCCGGCCCTGCCTCCCTGGGACGTGCTGGCGTGGCGGCGCGGCCGGCGCTGGGTGCAGCGCCATTCGGCTCTGGCCTGCAACTGGCTGCAGGCGATGGAGAACTCGGTCGATCCCTCCCATCTCTATTGGTTGCACGGCCGCACCGCGCATCTTGCGAAGGCCGTGGATCATTACGAGGAAAAGCACGACTTCATCCCGTTCGAGTACGGCATCATGAAGCGGCGCACCTCGGCTGGCGAGGAGGGCGGGCGCGTCGACCAGCATCCGCTCTTGTTCCCCAACATCCTGAGGCATGTGCTGAAATCCAGGGCCAACGGCAGGATTCGCCACAACCTGCAATACCGGGTCCCGGTCGATGATACGCATACCCAGGTAATCATGGTCCTGTTCGAGCCGGAGCCGGAGGCCCATCTGCCCCCGGATGCCGACACGCCCTTCGAATTCGTCGATATGCGCAACGAAGACGGCGAGTTTCGAATGGAGATGGTGCTGGCCCAGGACTGCATGGCTTGGGAAACCCAGGGGCCGGTCATGGACCGTACGCGCGAGCATCTTGGTGCGGCCGACAAGGGCGTCGCCATGTTCCGCAAGCTGCTTCGCGAGCAGATCGAGGCGGTCCAGAGGGGTGCGCCGCCACTCGGCACCCTGGCCGCGGGCGCTCATGCCGGGGTTATCGAGCTCGAGGTCATCAATGAGCGGATCGGACTGCCCCGGCCGCAGACGGAAACCGTTGTACACGCCTGAGACGCATCGAGCGGGGAGAATCATCAGATGAATGCGAAACTCGATCCGAAGGACTGGAACTATATTCCCGAGCGCTACGATACCTATGCCAATTGGCAAAAGGCGCAGGGCATTCCCGTCGTCACCGGGTTCTTCATCGAGGACATCAACAAGGTCGAGCTCGATTATTGGGACCTGAAGGGCGTGCCGTCGACCTTTGTCGCCCTGGAGGGCACGGGGGGCACCAACGATGCCTATATCTGCGAGATCCCGCCCGGCCAGAAGACCAAGCCGTTGAAGCACGTGTACGAGGAAATGGTCTTTGTGACGGAGGGCCACGGCGCGACCACCGTCTGGCAGAGGGACGGCAACAGGAAACACACCTTCGAATGGGGACCGGGCAGCCTGTTTGCGATCCCGATCAATGCCCATTACCAGCATTTCAACAGCAGCGGCACCGAACCGGCGCGTTATTATGCGGTGACCAACAATCCCTTTGTCATGAATCTGTTTCACAACATCGATTTCGTATTCGATAACGATTTCGTGTTCGACGACCGTTTCGACCCGGAGGCCGACGACTACTTCAGCGGCGAGGGTGAGCTCTATGGCCGCTTCTTCATGACCACCAACTTCGTGCCCGACACGCGCACCATCGAACTCGCCGACTACAGCGAGCGCGGCAAGGGCAGCACGAACATGAAGTTCGACCTGGCGCGCCAGACCATGTGTGCGCACATCTCGGAGTTTCCCGTCGGCACCTACAAAAAGTGTCACCGCCACGGGCCGGGCGCCCATGTC
>DASWKZ010000253.1:0-1805 GCA_036396355.1 Alphaproteobacteria bacterium | reverse complement strand
TGCCGCAGGGGCGTCAGCGACTGGTTCCGGAACACCAGCACCTGGTGGTCGAGGAAACGGCGGTAGATCTCGTCGACGGTGGCCCGGGCCAGCGGCTCCGAGAGGTCGATCCCGGTGACCTCGGCCCCCAGCACCGGCGAGAGCGGCGTGACCTTCATGGCGTGCGATCGTGTCCTTTTCCGTCCCGCGGTCATCCCATGATGTAGTGGCTCGGCTCCGCCCCGTCAATCGAGCGTCAGTGCATGGCGGCGCCGCCGTCCACCACCATGGTCTGGCCGGTCATGAAGTCGCTGTCGGCGGAGGCCAGGAAGATAACCGCGCCGGTGAGGTCGTCGGGGTACTCGTGGCGCTTGAAGCAGCGGGTCGCGGGGGTCGGCGAGTTGATGTACTCCTCGCGGTCCGCCACGCCTTCCGAGAGCGTCATGCCCGGGGCCAGCGCGTTGACGCAGATGTTGTCGGCGCCGAGCTCGCGCGCCATGACGCGTGTCATGGCCACCACCGCCCCCTTGGAGGCGACGTAGTGGCACAGGCCGGGCGTCCCCTTGAACACGGTGCCCGAGGCGATGTTGATGATCTTGCCGTATTTGCGCTTGCGCATCTCCGGCACCACCGCGCGCGCGCACTCGAAGACGCCGCGGGTGTTGATGGCCATGACCCGGTCCCATTCCTCGGACGGGATCTCGGTGAAATGCCGTCGCGTGAGGTCGGCGAACAGGGCGGCGTTGTTGACCAGGATGTCGATGCCGCCGAAGGCCGCGACCGTCTCCGCCACCATGGCGGCGACGGCGGCCGCGTCGGTGACGTCGATCCGGAAGCCCCGGGCCTCGCCCCCCTGCTGGCGGATGATGTCGACGGTCCGCGCCGGGTCGCGGATGTCGCAAACCGCCACTCTCGCCCCCTCCGCCGCCAGGGCCTTGGCGTAATCGACGCCGATCCCCCTGCCCGCCCCGGTCACGATCGCGCTCCTGCCCTCCAGCCTGCCCACGCGTTTTCTCCTTGGCCCCATGTGAGGGCACCGAATATAACCGGAACCGAGCCAGGCATACACACCGGGGAGACAGAGACATGCCCAAGCCCAAGGTCTTCGTGTTCGCGCCCATCCTCGAGAACACCGAATGGCAGCAGACCTTCGCGGAGGCCGGCTGCGAGCTGGTGCTGGGCAAGGCCGACTGGCACAACCCCCAGGGCAACAACGAGGACGAGATGATGGAGATGGCCAAGGGCGCCGTCGCCATGATGGGCACCTCCATCCGCTCCAGCCCGATTTCGCCCAGGATCATGGACGCGGCGGGGCCGGACCTGCGAATCGTCGCCAAGTGCACCATCGGCGTCGACGACATCGACCTCAAGGGGGCGACCGAGCGAGGGGTCCTCGTGACCCACGCGCCGACCGAGTCCAACTGGGGCGGCGTCGCCGAGGGCACCATCGCCATGATCCTGACGCTCCTGAAGAGGGCGCGCGAGCGCGACGAGTACGTGAAGGCCGGCAACTGGCGCAACCCGGACCTGCAGGGGCTCTATCTCGGCTCCCGCGAGCAGGACGACTATCCCGGCCTGGTGCTGGGGATCGTCGGGCTCGGGCGCATCGGCGGACGCGTCGCCAAGCTGCTGGCGCCCTGGAACATCCGCATCCTCGCCCACGACCCCTACATCCCCGATTCCCGGTTCGAGGAGCACGGGGTCGAGAAGGTGGACTACGACACGCTGCTCGCCGAATCCGACATCATCACCTTCCACGTGGTCCTCACGCCCGAGACGCGGCACATGCTCGACGCCAAGGCCATCGCCAAGACCAAGCCCGGCGT
>DASWKZ010000252.1:0-24108 GCA_036396355.1 Alphaproteobacteria bacterium | reverse complement strand
CGCGCTGCGATCGAGCACGTCGCGGGGCAGGCGGTTGTGCTCGAACACGTCACCCGCGAGCAGAACCAGGTCGGCGCCGGCGCCTTGCGCGGTCGACAACACGGCCCGCAGCGCACGGACGTCGTCGCCTCCCCATAGGCGCGTGGCATAGTCGTCACCGACATGGAGGTCCGAACTGTGGACGATGACCACATCGGAGTCCCGACCCCCATGCCTTCTCCATGGGCGGTCACCGTATGGCTTCGGGCTGGCCACGTTCGCTGTCTCGATCCTGCCGGCGCGTCCTGGGACCGGACGCTACCGGTCCGGTCCCAGTACAGGATTGCCCGTGGCGGAGTGGCCGTCAACAAGGCGCTCCCATTCATGCTATCACCCTTGCCGGCCGGATTCGCGTGAGGGGGAATCCGTATTCGGAGACGGCGGTGACAGGGGGGGAACCAATGGACGAGCAAGGGCGGGAACGGTTCGGCCTGCGCCTCCAGCTTGCCGTCTATGTCTGCGGGATCTTCTCCAGCGGGGCCTCGAACCTGATCTGGGTGGTGGTGCCGCTCTGGGCGGTGTCCCTGGGGCTGTCGCCCGTGACGATCGGGATCGCGCTCGGGAGCTACACGTTCCTGCCGCTGCTGCTGTCCATCCCGGGCGGTGCCCTCATCGACCGCCTGGGGGCACGGCGAGTCATGTTCCTGTTCGGGATCATCGTCGTCGGCGTCTCCCCCTTCTACCCCGCGCTCCCGTGGCTTTCCGCCCTGATCGGCCTGCAGATGGTGGCCGGACTCGCGATCTCCATGGGCTGGATCGGGGCCCAGTCCCTCATAGGCCAGCGCATGCGCGGAGAAGCGGTCTATGCCGGACGCCTCGCTTTCGCCACGCGCCTCGGGGCCTTGGCCGGGCCGCCCATCATCGGCGCCATCTGGGACGTGGCCGGCCCGTGGGGCGCCTTCGCCTTCGTGTCGCTGTGGACGTCGGGAATGCTGGTTGGCGTGGCCCTGCTGCCCCGATCCGACGAGGAGGCCGGGAACGCGCTGCCGCCGGTGACCCTTCGGGAATTCCATCCCCGTCTCTCGTCATACAGGGAGGCATTCGGGCTCCTCCATCTCGCTCCCATCCTCCTGGTCGTGGTCATTTCCGTCCTGCGCCAGTCGGGCCAGGGAATCCAGAGCTCGTTCTACATCGTGTACCTGCAGGACCTGGGTTTCGGCGGGACCGCGATCGGCACGCTGCTGTCGGCTTTCCTGGTCACTGGCGCCTTCGGGGCCCTCGCGGTAGGCCGGCTCACCCGCCTGTTCAACCCGTTCTGGCTGCTGATCGTGGCGACCACGCTGGCGGTCGCCCTGATTACGATCACGCCCCTGCTCGGGAGCTTCCTGCTGCTTCTGGGCGTCATCTCGCTTCGCGGCGCCGTCATCGGGATCGACCAGCCGCTGATGCTCTCGATCGTCTCCCGCGCCGCCGACGCGCAGAGCCAGGGCCGGGCGGTCGCGCTTCGCGCCACGGCGAACCGCCTCGCCATGACCGTGATTCCGGTGATCATGGGAGGCGTGGTGGAGGTGGTGGGGATCGAGGATGCCTTCTTCGTCGTCGGGGGCACTTTGATCCTCCTCCTGGCGACGCTAGCCCTGCTCGCGAGGAAGTCGCCCGCCCTCAAGGCCTGATCCCGGCACCGGTGCCCGGGAACGGGGGCTGGGCCAGGGCGGGGCGGGGACACCGAGCGACCCGTTCCCGATATCTTCAAATCGTTTTGCGGAAAACAGCCTGTAAACGGTAAGTAAAATGCCGCATCACGACCCCCGCCCATAGATTCTTTGAATTACTTGGACTATGCTCATCGACCTTCGCGAAGATCGGGGGGCCGACATGCGGGGCGACAACAGGGCGACGCATCCATCAACCTGGTCGGATGCCGGGGTCACGGCGATCGAGTACGCACTGGTTGCCGCGCTCATCGGCGTCGTGATCATCAGTGCGCTCGCGGCCACCGGGCAGCAGCTCAACACCACGTTCGACCGCCTCGTCGACGCCTTCCCGGGCTCGGGACCGTCGGACGTTGCCTCCGCCCCGCCGGGCGCGGGCGGCGCTCCCGGGACGGCCCCCGGCGGCGGGTCGGGCGCGCCGCCGTCCTCCGGCTCGGGCGGCGCCCCGTCGCCGCCACCGGTGGCGACCGGCCCATCGCCATCCCCGGGCGGTTCGTCCGGAGGACCACTGGCACCGGCGGCCGGTCCTTCGGCGGCTCCCGCCGGCGGAGCGGGGGGCGGGGGCTCCGGGGGCGGAGGATCGGGGAGCGGCGGCGGCTCCCAGGTTGCCGATGCGTCTCCGCCGGGCTCGGGCCCGGCCTCATCCCCGGACCAAGGCGGCGGCGGTTCCTCCGGCGGGGGCTCCTCCGGCGGGGGATCTCCGACGGGGGCGGCTTCGGGGGCGGGGTCCTCGAGCGCGGCTTCAGGCTCCGGCGCTCCATCGAGTCCCTCGGGAACTCCGGGCGGCGGCTCCGGGTCCGAAGACCCGTCCGGCGGCGGCTCGTCCGCCGGGGGCGGTTCCGGCGAGGGAGCTCTGGCTTCGGCATCGATCCCGTTATCCACGCCGCCGGTGGCGGCCATCCCGATATCGCCGCTCGAGACCGCCTCAGGAATAGGTGGAGAGCAGGCGAGCGATGCCGGCGCCAGCAGCTCGACACGGATCAGGGCTGATGAGACGGGAGGGACCGCCCCGGGGTTGTGGAGCCCCGTGACCATGGCCGAGATCCTCCTCGGACTGCTCATCTTCGTATCGGTGATCGTCCTCTCCTGGAAGTTCGTGGAGCGGATGTTCGGCAAGGACGAACGACAGTCGGCGTATCGGCGCGCCCGCCGGGAGCGGGAGCGTGCCTGGACGCATCCGAGGGAAACACGTAACGTCCGGAAGGCCTTCTGACTTTCGGCCCCCTTAGGCGGCTCCGGCCGAGGTCCCCGTATCTCCAAATTGCCCACTGCACGGCCCACGGCCGCGCGGGCGGTGGGTCTTGGGATATTCGTCAGTCGGCCGTCGATGCCGAGCCGCTGGCGGGGACTTCCCGCCGAGGGCCGCCACCCCTGAAGACTCGCTCGAGGAACCGGCCGAGATCGCCGTTGGATCGCTGCCGAACGCGATCGTCGCGGCCGATGAGGTAGCCGTCGGTATCGGCACAGAGACCGAGGATCACCTTGCGCATGAAACGTCCCGTCATCGGCAGGTCGAGGGGCCCGCCACGCACGGAGCCGTCGCTCCGGACGGTGAAATGGCATCCCGCCAGGTTGCGGCCGATCTCGCGGGGACCGTCGAAATGGCCATCCCACTGGTGGACGGCGTCGTTGTAGATGATCATCTGTACGTCGGCGCCACCGGCTGAGAGCGCCTGCGCCACTTCGGCGCACCGCTCCGGATCGACAATGGCGTCCCTCGCCCCGAACAGCATCAGCACCGACGCCCCGGTCGCGCGATGGTCCTCGAACTCGGCGAGGCACGGCGCGTAGAAGGCCACGTGGCCGGCAAAGCGGGCCGCGCCCCTGGCAAAGCGCTCGGCAACCTGGGCGTAGGCGGCATAGGTCGCGACCATGCCCCCGTAGGAGAAACCGACCAAGACCACGCGGCGGCCGTCGATGTCGGGACGATCGTCCAGGAACCGCAAGCCCGCGAACGCGTCGGCGAGGAACATCGCCTCGGTGATCTCGAGCAGGCGATTGACGAAACCGCTGGCGCGGCCGCGCCGCGCCGCGAAGACGTCCACGACGAGCGCCGCCACCCCGCGGCTCGCGAGCTGCCTGCCGTAGACCATCTCCCGCGCGGACAGGACCCCGGACGCCCCATGGAGCATCACCACCGCCGGAACGGGCGCGTCGGGAGCAGCGGATTCCGGCAAGAAGAGCGTGCCCCGGGCCGTCTCCGGGGGGTCGGCTTCGGGGCCTGTCCCCACTTCGGGGAGCCCGAAGGGGCTGTGGCTGGGAAAGCTCACCTCTTGACCCTCGATGTCGGCGATTTGCGATGGTCCCGGCCACGGCCGGGCAAGCTCCGGATCCGCCGTGGCGGAGCCGCCGGCGATCAATAGGGCGGCCAGCGGCCCGAACCCGATGGAGAGGAGGCGCCACGGCGCCCTGAACGACTTCCCCCTCATGGATACCGATTCACTCCCTGATCACGTCCGCATAACGACCGGATGCTAGCCGACAAACTGTGGCGGATGTATGGCCCGCGCGATACCGTGATACGGGCAGCGTCAACCGGCGGCCTTGCGGAGGAAGGACTCCATGCGCGGCGCGATCCCCGTGTGCGCCAGTTCCTCGACGTACATGGCATGGATGCGCGGATCCTGGTCCTCGTACTCGATCTGGTTGCCTCCCTTCTTCACGTCCTTGTCGATGCCCTGGTAGATCTTCCACATGTTCTCGGTGAAGGGATAGCGGACGCTGCCGTGCCCGACGGCGAGGTACCGCACCGGCGCCGCGCCCGTATTGAAGTGCTGGTGGAACATCATGTCGGGCGGCGCGAACACCCAGCCGTGGGACCAGTCGACGCGGGTGAAGGCGTCGTCGCCTTCGTACCAGAACAGGGAGTACCCCTGCCCCGAGATGCAATAGACGTGGACGTCGGGCCCGTGGCGGTGGGCCTTCTTGTAGGTGCCCACCGGCATCTCCGAGACATGGGCATGGAGGATGCCGTCGGCGAGAATGAGCTGGATGTGGGAGCCCCCCGCGCCGCGCGCCGCCCAACGCTCGAGCCTGAGGTCGGTCGCGTCGGGGACGAAGTTGGTCTCCCACATGTGCTTGCCGGGCCGCACGGGGATGAAGTCGCCTTCCCCCGAGAAATGGCTGGCGCCGCCCTCGCGCTCGGGGAAACGGCAGGGGTTGTCGAAGACGAAATCCTCCGAATGGAACAGGTTGAGCACCGCCGGCAGGTTGCAGGATACGGCGAGGCGCGCGGGCTCCCGGCCGGAGCCGTTGAAGTGCTGGTAACGCGCGTTGAGCGGTGGCGCGAACACGCTGTTGGGTCCCCACTCGAAGGGGTGGGTGCTGCCCGTGGCGTCCTCCACCGAGGTGCTGCCCTGCCCCGCCAGCACGTACACTGCCTCCTCGTAGAGATGCCTGATGGGTGCCGTCTGGCCGCCCGGGGGAATCTCGAGGACGAACACGGTCATGAAGTCGCCCCGACCCTTGAGGTGGGCGATGCAGCCGTCGACGCCGAACCGCGCCCACGGCCTAGTCTCAAGCGCCATGAGGTCGAACCCGAAATCCTCGAAGATGGGCACCCCCTCGCCCCGGGCCCAGTCGAGGTAGGGGTTCACCATGAATTTCCCGGCCGGAACCTCTCTGTCCGCCATTACAAACGCCTCCTCTCGCGTGCATCACCGAGTGATCATGGGCCGAGTCCCGCCATCAATCCAACATATTGTCCCAACGGCGGTTGACATCCCGGACCGGATTCGGAACCATTGCAGCCTTAACTCATCAGGTTCCTATGGGAGACGCTCAACCATAAGTCATCGTTATGGGAGGCCAAACCATGAGCAATCGGAATCATCGCATTCGATCCTTCGTGGCCATCGCCCTTGCCGGCGCCTTGTCGGCAACGGCCTTTATTGCCGGGTCCAACCCAGCCCATTCCCAGGAGTCCTTCTACAAGGGAAAGACCCTGAACGTCGTCATCCGCAGCGGTCCGGGAGGGGGAAACGACTTCTACGGACGGCTGGTGGCCCGCCACATCGGCAAGCATATCCCCGGCAAGCCCGACACCATCTCCACCAACATGGGGGGAAGCGGGGGCATCGTCGCCGCCAACTACATGGCCGTCCAAGCCAAGAGGGACGGGTCCGAGATCGCCATCCTCGGGCGCGACATCGCCGTCGCCCAGCGGATCGGCGCCACCGGCGTCCGCTACGACGTCCGCAAGCTCATCCCCCTCGGCAGCGCGTCGTCATCGACCTGGGCCTGGGTGATCAAGGGCGATCATCCCGTCAAGGGGCTCAAGGACCTCAAGACGTACAAGGGAACCGTGAAGTTCTCGGGGACCGGTGCCGGAACCGGCTCTATCCAGCTGGTGAAGCTCCTCAAGGACGACGGTTTCCCGGTTCAGCCGATCAGCGGATATGACGGGACCGGGGAGAAGCTCCTTGCCGTCGCCCGTGGCGAGGTCCAAGCGACCAGCGGGAGTTATGGGAGCCTCCTCAAGGGCATCCAGGAGGAAAACCTGAGGGTGATCGGGCGCCTGGGCAAGCACAAGGACCTCATGAACGTGATGGATGCCCGCGAGATCCTTTCCGACGACATGCGGGCGCTCGCCAACATGATGGCGGCTCCCTTCGAGGCCGGTCGGCCGTACTACACGGCCCCGGAAGTGCCCCGGGACCGGGTGCAAATCCTCCGAGCCGCCTTCAAGGGCGCCTTGCACGACCCTGAGCTTCTCAACGAAGCGAAGCGGTCGAAGAAGGACATCAATTGGGTGGGCGCCGAGGACGTGGAAAAGATCGTGAAGGAAATCCTGAACGCTCCCGACAAAATCGTGGACCAGTTCAAGGCGATGTAGCCGCCATCCGGGGAAACCGTGACGAAATGGCGGGGCGGCAGGGGCGCGATCCTTGCCGCCCCGCCCCTCCACGGGCACCCCTAGTGCCGTCCGGTCAAGGGCACGAAGCGCACCGGCAGGACCCGGCGCGTGCGCACGGTGCCCGCGTCGTCGACCTCGACCACGGTCAGGTGCTGCACCTCGGCGGGATCGCCCAGCGGAATGACCATGCGTCCGCCCGGCTTCAACTGTCGGACGAGCCGCGGCGGAACGTGATCGGTCGTGGCGGTGACGATGATGCCGTCGAAGGGCGCCACCTCCTCCCAGCCGTGGTACCCGTCGCCGGCGCGCACTACCACGTTATCGTAGCCCAGACGCCCGAGCCGCACCGCGGCCTCCTCGGCGAGGGCGGGCAGGATCTCGATGGTGTGGACGCGCCGCACGAGATGCGCCAGAACCGCCGCCTGATACCCTGAGCCCGTTCCCACTTCGAGCACCACATGATCCGATCGCGGTGCCAGGAGATGTGTCATGAGCGCGACGATGAGGGGCTGGGAGATGGTCTGGCCGAGGCCGATGGGGAGCGGCCGGTTCTCGTAGGCCCGGGCCTTGAGGCGCTCGGGCACGAACTGGTGGCGGGGCACGGTTCCCATGGCCTCGATCACCCGGGGATCAAACCCCTTTGGCCCCACCGCCTGGGCCACTTCGCCGCCATAGCCCTGGATGGTCCGGACCATGGCGGCGCGCTCCGCGTCGAAGGGTTCGGCGCCGAAGCTCGCGGCCGTCACCAGGAACAGGGCCAGTGACAGGGCGGCGCCGCTCGCCAGGCCGCCGGTCGGCGCAGGACCCCCCGGGGCGATGGCGCGCCCACCGGTGCGGCACGCCCGATCGGGAATCACGGTCTCCATCTTCGGCTCGCGGGTCATGGGGTCCGCCCTCGCGGTCCTCGGATGGTACGCGCGATCGGGGCCCTGGATCAAACTTCGGAGGCGACGGCCACGCCGCGTCCGGCGCCGGCAGCGGCTCGGCCCCACGGCCCATGCCGTGACCCGCGCATCCCGCCGACCGCCGTCGATGTCGCCGGCCCCGGGGACCGGCGCGAACAGGATATCTGAAAGATGTCGTGTATTTTATTAAAATGAATCGCGGAAGCTCATGGATCGAAGTAAAGTGTTAATCGATCTGCCTCATCGTGACGACGCTTCCTCCAACCTCCCGGAGAGCCCTATGGAGCGCAGGATCTTCATACTCGGCGGCTTGGTAGCCACCATGACCCCCATCCTGTCGGCCTGTTACCAATACCCGGGATACGGACCTCCGCCCCATGCCCCCGCCCACGGATACCGCCGAAAGCATCCGGCGGGCGTCGAACTCGTGTTCGACAGGGGCCTCGGGGTCTATGTCGTCGTCGGCCGCCCCTATTACTTCCATAACGAGAGGTTCTACTGGCTGCGGGACGGCCGCTGGGTGGTGAGCGTGAACGCCAACGGCCCGTGGCATCCGGTGTCGCACGACTCGCTGCCGCCCGGCCTGCGGAAGAAGGGTGGCGACGGCCCGCCGGGCCGCGGCCGCGGCCGCGGACCGTATTAGACTCCAGACCGCCCCCGAATCAGGGACGGGGCTTGCTCGACCGACATGCCATTGCCGCCGTACGTTTCCGGCGCCGATCGGGGATCCATGGCACCTACCCGGCAAACGTGTCCTTGTAGGCCTCGCGAAGCTTGGCCTTCTCGACCTTGCCCATGGTGTTGCGGGGCAGCCGTTCGGCGAAGATCACCTTCTTCGGCTGCTTGAATCGGGCGAGCCGCCCCGCGAGGGGCGCCAGCACCGCGGCCTCGTCAAGCACGGTGCCGTCCCGGATGGAAACCACCGCCACTACCGCCTCGCCCAGATCCGGGTGGGGCGCGCCGATCACCGCGCATTCTGCCACCCCTGGCACCTCGTCTATGCAGGCCTCGACCTCGGCCGGGTAGACATTGAGACCGCCGGAGATGATCAGGTCCTTCTCGCGCCCGACGATGGCGACGTAGCCCTGCGCATCCACCATGCCCACATCGCCGGTGACGAAGAAACCGTCCCGGAACTCGCCCACCGTCCGCTCCGGCATCCGCCAGTATCCCGCGAATACGTTGGGCCCGCGCACCTCGATCATGCCGACCTCCCCGGCGGGCAGCGACCTGCCGGTCTTTAGGTCGGTGATCCGGAGCTCGATCCCGGGCAGCGGTAGTCCGACCGTGCCCGCCCGGCGCTCGCCGTCAACGGGGTTCGACGTGTTCATGCCCGTTTCGGTCATGCCGTAGCGCTCGAGGATGGCGTGGCCCGTGCGCGAAGCGAACGCCCTGTGGAGCTCGGCCGAAAGCGGTGCCGATCCCGAGATGAACAGCCGCATGTTCCGGCACAGATCGGGTGTGAGATCGTGGCGTCCCATCATGCGGCCGTAGAAAGTGGGCACCCCCATCATCACCGTCGCGCGCGGCAGCAGCGCCAGCACTTGGTCCAGGTCGAACCTCGGCAGGAACAGCATCGAGGCGCCCGCCAGCAGGGCAACGTTGGTGGCGACGAACAAACCATGTATGTGGAAGATGGGAAGCGCGTGCAGGAGTACGTCACCGGGCCCGAAATGCCAGTATTCCACCAGGGTCCTGGCGTTCGAGGCGAGGTTGGCGTGGGTGATCATCGCCCCCTTGGACCGGCCCGTGGTGCCGGAGGTATAGAGGATCGAGGCGAGGTCGTCGCCTCCGCGCGCGACCGGCACGTGATCGGCGGGCAGGTCCCGCGCGGCATCGACAAGGCTGCCGCCGCCCGCCGAATCGATCGTCTCCACATGGACGACTCCGCATTCCGCGGCCAGAATTTCGCTCCCGGCCTTGCGCGCAGGGTCGCAGACGAAGACCCGCGGCGCGGCGTCGGTGAGGAAGTACTCGAGTTCGGCATCCGTGTAAGCGGGGTTCAGGGGCAGGAACACGCCCCCCGCCCGCAGGGTCGCCAGGTAGAGGGCGAGGGCGGCGGGGCTCTTCCCGACCTGCACCGCGACCCGGTCGCCCGGCATGAGCCCGCGCGCCTCGAGTGCGCCGGCAATCCTCGCCGACAGGTCAAACAGGCCGCCGTAGGCGACACCACTTCCTTTGGGGGTTTCGAGGAACACCCTGTCGCGGCCGGGGATGGCGTTCGAGAACAGATCGAAGAGGAAATTGGCCCCCACGGTCAGAACGAGCCCGTCATCGACCGAAGGGCGCGGCGCACGAGCGCGGCGAAAGCGGGGCCGGTTGGCCTCCTGTAGCCATGCCTTCCGCCGAAGACTCCCGCGGCCTCATGACGTTGCGACGCCGCCCCACAGGGACACCACCAAGGCGATCGTCTGGCGCACGATGATGGAATGCGCCTCGACGTAATAGTCGAAGGCCAGGTAAGCGACCAAGCTGGTATAGAGGAAGATCATGGACAGCACGACCTTCAGCGAGCGGCGGAACTGCTGAAGGCGTCCGTCGCGCCGCCTTTGGAAGCGTCGCACGAGGAGATTCCACAGCTTCATCAGGCCGACGGCGAGGACCACGCCCGGCAGCAATAGGAGCGTCACCCTGGCAATGTCGGCGGCCTCCCTGAAATGGACGAACGCACCGGTAACGACGAAATAGAGAAGGATGAAGATTACCAGGAGCACCGCTGGCGTATCGAAATAGAGCTGCGCCTCGTGCTTGAAGCGCGCCCGAAGGTTTCTGCGGAAGCTCCCGTGGTCCTCATTGGGCGGCCCCGTGCCCTTGATCTGCCGTTCCAACTCTTCCTGGATCCTCCGGCAGCACCAGGTCAGCTTCTGGAAATGGAGATTGAGCATCAGCGCAAACAGGAACACGAGCCCCGGGATGAACAGGGCGGGCGACCGCATCTCCCTCACGAGGAAGAAGGACCCAAGCCCCAACCCGACGCTCATGAGGAACGTCGAGGTCGCCGTCCTCACCGAGCTGTAATGGGTGTCATAGGTGCTGGCCTCGGAATAGATCGAGAACAGCATTTGCCGGTCGTCCATCGCCCTCCCTCCCCTGCGGTCCCTAGGCGAGTGCCTTCACCATAGCCCGTCATCGCGCGCCAAGGCCAGTTTTCCTCTTGCCGGCCGGTAGGCGGCGGCGTCGGCCAGGTTGAAGCTAGGACGCGGATTCCCAAGGAAAATTCATGCTTCCATCGAGCACTTCTTGCCGCTCGACTCGCGCGCGGTCACCGTCGGGAGCGAGCGGCCAAGACCATCCGTAAGTTAAGGCACTCGGTAAGATTGGCATGGACTCGCGAGACGCCCCTAAGTAGAATTACATATTACGAAGGACGGATTCCTGAAGACCTGCCAGGTGGCAGTCGCCCCTCGCAGCGAGTCGGCATGCAATACCGGCGGAATGACCTAGCGGTTTAGACAAATTTAACCGTTCACCCGCCATGATTGCGTAGGCTGGGCGGCCGTCGCAGCCTTGGGCGCCCAGGTTTCCTTGCCATCGCAACCAATTGGGAAGGCTGTCAATCCGAACAGGTATCGCGACTCGGTATACGTCTCATTCGGGGAAGTGCGCTGGCAAGGTGGGGATTGCGAGGGCGTGAGGATGGATCGAAGACTGCTGGTACTCGATGACGAGCGCGATGTCTGTCTCCTGATCACGGAAGCCGGGGAAGAGGCCGGATACGCGTGCCGGCACGCGACCGACCTTTCAACCTTCTGGCAGGCTTATGATGAATTCGGCCCGACACTGCTCGTACTGGACCTCGCCCTGGAGGAGGAGGACGGCATCCATGTGTTGCGGGCCCTGTACGAGCGGGGGGCAACGGCCGGCATCATCCTGATCAGCGGATATGACAACCGCGTGCTGGCAACGGCACAGCGTATTGCCGATTCCCTCGGTCTCCAGGTCATCAGCACGCTCAGCAAACCGATCGATATCTACGCTCTGCTCGGCTTGCTGGAGCATTCGGTGCAGGCCGCGAGCGCCGCGATCTCCGAAGACAGTCTCAGGGCGGCCATAGAGAAGGAGCAGTTCGAGCTCTATTATCAGCCACGCGTCACGGCCGACGGGGAGGGAACATGGAAGATCATCGGGGCCGAGGCCCTCATACGTTGGCACCAGCCGACCAAGGGGCTCGTCCTCCCGGGGGATTTCATTCCGCTCGCCGAAAGAACCGGGGCGATCGACGAGATTACGCAATTCACCTTCCGATCGGTGGTCCGGCAAATTGCCGAATGGCGACGGGAGGGGTTTGATCTGCAGGCCAGCGTGAACCTTTCGCCCAGCCTCCTCAAGCGCGTGGATCTCCCGGACATATTCGCCGGCCTATGCGCCGAACACGGCATACGGCCCAACGACATCACGTTGGAGATCACGGAAAGCGGCGTCATGGACGATCCCACCGTGTCCATGGAGATCCTGTCCCGGGCCCGCCTGAAGGGATTCAGCCTCGCCATAGACGATTTTGGCACCGGCTACTCGTCCCTCGTCCAGCTTTACCGCATGCCTTTCAACGAGCTCAAGATCGACCGGGAGTTCGTGAAGGACCTGCCCCACCAGAAGGAGGCGCTCGAGATCACCTCGATCCTCATCGACCTTGGACGGCGCCTGGGCCTGAAGCTCTGCGCGGAGGGGGTCGAAACCGGGGCGGCGCTGGAGGCGCTCCGGGGGCTGGGTTGCGATATCGTTCAGGGGTATTACATCAGCAAGCCGCTCACGGTCACGGAATTCGAGACCTTTCTCGGCACCTGGCTCGCCGAGGGGCGGTCGCGACGGTTCGCCCCGTCCTAGGCGAAATGCCGTGGCCGCTCGCCGTCTTCGCAACCCGCAATATCGTGCCGCGACGGGGCCCTTTTTCGTGCATCCGGCCCGCGGGAGTCTCTGGCGATGGTAAGCCCGACCCGGAAGCCGGGCCGAGGCCTCGCTGGTCTGCGCCTGCCGCGCCTGCACCCCGTCAGGACCTACATCGTGGCGTTCCTGCTTGGGCTGGCGCCGATCATGGCCCTGGGCGTCTATGCGTACCGCATCGCCGCCGCCGAGCTCGGCATGCTGATCCGCAGCAACAATGTCGGAGTCGCCACGATCACGCGGGAGCTCGTGGAAAGGGAGTTCGAATACAGAATCAACACCCTTGCGGAGTTCGCACAAAGGCGCGACTTCAGGATCTCGGTCCGCAACAGGGACGAAGAGGCGGTCCGGGCGCATCTCGAGAACCTGGTGGAGGGATACCAGAGGGTGGTGCGGGCGTTCGTCACGACGCCCGAGGGAACGCTGTGGAGCGACTTCCCGAAAGCCGAGGAATCCCTGGGAAGGAACTTCGCCTACCGCGACTGGTACAAGGGTCTGTCCGTGTCCTGGCAGCCCTACGTCTCGGGCGTCTATCGCCGCAACGCAAGGCCGCAGCTGCTGTTGGTCGCCGTCGCGGTACCCGTCCGCGATGTCCCCGGCAACGAGGTCGTCGGTGCGCTGGTCTATCAGATCACCCTCGAGGGGCTGACGAACCTGTTGCGTCAGGTCGAGGTGGGACGGGAGGGGTTCGTCGTCCTCCTGGATCACACGGGAACCGTGGCGGCCCATCCACGGCTCGATCTTCAGGAGCGCGAATATCGCGAGTACGCAAAAACGGAGCCCGTGGCGGCGGTCGTCGAGGCTCAGACGCGTAACGTCGAATACGAGGATCCCCTTGCCAGGAAGACGATGCTCGCGACGGCCATCCCCATTCTGGTCCAGGGGAAACGCTGGATCGTCATCGCTCAGCAACCCCTGAGCGAGGCGTTCCGGCCCCTTCGGCAACTGGGATTCGAGATCGCCGCGGCGGGCGCCCTGCTCCTTCTCATGCTGACCAGCCTCCTGTTCGGATTGGCCCGATACCATAACCGGGCCCAAAGTCTCAATGTGCGCTTCGCGGAGCTGAACAAGACGCTTTCGAAGGAGAATCAGGAGCGACGGCGGGCGGAGCAGAAGCTCAAGGAGGCCAATGACGAGCTCGAGCGCCGTGTCGAGGAACGCACCCGGGAACTTCGCGAGAAGGAGGACCAGCTCCTGCAGACGCAGAAGATGGAAGCGATCGGCCGCCTCGCCGGCGGCGTGGCCCATGATTTCAACAACCTTCTCACCATCATCATGGGTTATAGCGAGATCATCCTGCGCACCCTGCGAGCGGATCACCCGCTCAAGGCAAGGATAGAGCAGATTCATAACGCCGGGCAGCGCGCCAGCAGCCTTACCAAGCAGCTTTTGGCCTTCAGCAGGAAACAGGTCCTCCAGCCCGAGATCCTCGACGTGAATTCCGTCGTCGGGAACATGGACACGATGCTGAGGCGCCTGATCGGAGAAGATATCGACCTCTATACGAAACTGGGGCCGGACCTGGATCCGGTGAGGTTCGACCCTAGCCAGATCGAGCAGATCATCATGAATCTCGCCATCAATGCCCGCGATGCCATGCCCAACGGGGGGAAACTCACCGTCGAGACGGCAAACGTCGAGCTGGACGAGGAGTACGCGCGAACCCACGCGGAGGCACGGGTCGGGCCACACGTCATGATTGCCATGACCGATACCGGGATTGGCATGGACGCGGAGACACGCGCGCACATCTTCGAGCCGTTCTTCACGACCAAGGGATTGGGCAAGGGGACCGGTCTGGGATTGTCCACGGTCTACGGGATCGTCAAGCAAAGCGGCGGAAACATCTGGGTCTATAGCGAGCCTGGACACGGCACCACGTTCAAGGTCTATCTACCGCGCGCCGAGGGTGAAACGATCCCGGTCAAGCCCAGGCCCGAGGCACCGGCGGTCATGAAGGGGACGGAAACCATCCTTGTGGTCGAGGACCAAGAGGACGTGCGGAGCTTCATCCGCGATGTCCTCCGCATGGGGGGATATACCATCCTCGATACCGGTGACGTCGATCAGGCCGTCAAGATCTGCGAGGAATACGGTGACGGCATCGACCTCCTGCTCACCGACGTCGTGCTCCCCAAGATGAGCGGCCGCAATCTGGCCGATATTCTCACGGCCAAGAGGGTCGGCCTGAAGGTCGTCTACATGTCGGGGTACACGGATGACGCCATCGTCCACCAAGGCGTGCTCGACCCCGGCACGGATTTTCTGGAGAAGCCGATCAAATCCGAAGCCCTGCTCAGGATGGTCAGGCGGTCCCTGACCCAGGGCGGCAGCTCACCGAAGGGCGTGTAGCACACCCTCCGATCCCGTCGCCCATGCCATGAGGGGACGGGCGCGCCGCCGGCGCGACGGCGGCTTGTGCCTGCCGGGGTTGGGAATCCCCTCCCGCGCGTCAAGGTAAGGATCGAACAGGCGATCGGCCGCGTGGATGCTCCGACCGCCATCGCGTCACCGGCGATGGAACTCGATCACGTCAAAGCCACGGGCCTTGTCGGTGACGTAGAGGAGGCCGCGACGGTCCATGTCCACGTCGTTGGTCTGGGGCGCCCTTCCCTTGCCAGGCGGAGGAATGAAGTGGCCAACCTCCCGGGGATTTGCAGGATCGACGATGTCGAGGATCCGCAATCCGGCCGCGAACCAGGTGACGTAGGCGAGCGGGTCGTCCATCCTCTCGCGGAGCTGATGGGCGCCGAAGCGCACGCCCTTGCCGTTGTAGGGAGAGGCGGATTCGGGAACGTGGAACTCCGCGAGAACCTTCATGTTTGCGGGGTCGGAGACGTCGAAGACGTAAAGGGGCGCGTGGGGCTTGCCCTCGTCTGCGCCGCGGCGTGCGCGCTCCTCGTCGGTGCCCAATGCGATCTCCTTGCCGCCGATCGGGAACGGCACGTGCAGCAGCGTGTGGCTGGGTTCCACGGCCTCCGGATGGACGTCATAAAGACCCAAGGTGGCGGGACGGCGGATGTCGCTCACGTCGATGATGCCGTATCCGGACATGCAAAGCCCGGCATAGAGGCGGTTGCCCGAACGCAGCGCGTGGTGGAGGCGGTGCAGCGACTTCCTCGGGTGCGGCGTCTCGCCCGCGCCCACGTTCTGCCCGGGTAGCCACCAGCGCGAGACCTCCTCGGGCTTCGAGGGCCTGCGGATATCGTAGATGACGAGGATTCGGCCGATGAATCCCGGCATCGTTGTCGAGATGTAGGCGTGGGACTCGTCCACGTCGAATCGGTGCACGCCCTTGCCATGGGTCTTCTCGAAATGGATGAGCCTGGGATTGGTCCTGTCGGAGATGTCATAGATGCGGAAGCCCCCGTCCTCGTAGGGGCCGGGGACCGGCGTGCGCAGCTCGCTGTTGACGAACATCACGTCGCCCACCACCCGGACCTTGTGGGAGTGCGAGCCCGGCGCCTCGAGCATGATGGTCGAAAGCACCTTGGGCTTGCGCGGGTCGGAAATGTCGAGGATAGAGGTGCCCTGCGGCCCGTTCATGTAGCCGATATAGGCATAATCGCCATCGATGGTGACCTGCCCGGCGCCGCCAAGGTCCATCCGGGCCAAGTGGGTGACATTGGACGAGTGATGGATTCCGGACCCGACACCGGTGCCGATCGATTCCGACATGTCGCGTAACCTCCCCTTAGAGTTTCGACCGATTATGCCCTATATCGATTGCGCCGGGCAGATGAGAAACACTTCCGGTTGATTCCACCACCAAACCGATGTTCGCGACGACGCCGCGCCGCGGTTCCTCCCCGCCCGGCCCCGCTCCGCTCACGAACCGCCCGGCGAAAGCCGCAGCAGCTTGCCGTTCGACTCGTCGGTCAGCACGTACACCGCGCCGTCCGGGCCCTGGCGCACGTCGCGGACGCAGGCGCCGAGCGGGATCCGCTCCTCGCCGGTGACGCGGTCGCCATCGAGGGTCAGACGGACAACGGCCTCGGCCACGAGGCCGCCGACCAGCAGATTGCCGCGCCACGACGGGAACAGGTCGTGGGTATAGAACGCCATGCCGGATGCGGCGATCACCGGCGTCCACTGGTAGATCGCGTCGGTCAGGTCGGGGCGGGTCGGCGGATCGGGAATGGGCCAGCCCGAATATTCGGTGCCCCAGCTCACCAGCGGCCAGCCGTAGTTCTTGCCGGGCTCGGGGATGTTGATCTCGTCACCACCGCGCGGGCCGTGCTCGTGCTGCCATAAATCGCCGGTCGCCGGGTGCAGGGCCGCGCCCTGGCCGTTGCGGTGACCATAGGACCAGATTTCCGGCCTGGCGCCGGGCCGGCCGACGAACGGGTTGTCCGGCGGCACCGAGCCGTCCGGTTCGATGCGGACGATGGTCCCGATATGGTTCGAGAGGTCCTGGGCGGGGCTGCCCTGGCCGCGGTCCCCCAACGTCACGAACAGACGGCCGTCCCGGGCGAACACCAGCCGCGAGCCGAAGTGCTGACCGCCGCCGACCTTGGGCTGCTGGCGGAAGATCGTCCGGACATCCCCCAGGGCGGTCGCTGCCGCGTTCAGCCGGCCACGCGCCACCGCCGTCGAGGCGCCGCCGTCGCCCGGCTCGGAGAAGGAGACGTAGACCAGGCGATCCTCCGCGAAGGACGGGGACAGCGCCACGTCGAGCAGCCCGCCCTGTCCCGACGCGTAGACCATCGGCACGCCGGAGAGCGGCCGCGAAAGGGTGCCGTCGGGCGCCACCACCCGCAGCCGCCCGGGACGCTCCGTCACCAGCATCCGTCCGTCGGGCAGGAAGGCGAGGCCCCATGGATGCTCCAGCCCTTCGGCCACGACGTCGACGCTGACCGGTCCGGCCCCGGTGTCGACGGCGGCCGGCTGGGCCATCCCGGCGCCGGTGGGCAGCAGCGTGCCAGCCGCGACGGCGATGCAAAAACGTGCCATGCGTCGTGGCCAGCGCGGATGATTACGGTCACTGAGCGCGGGGGATCGTTTCATCGTGGGTCCTTCTCAATTTCCTCTCCGTTCAGCTCCCCCGTTCGCACCGAATAACGTCATGGGTTCGATAGAGTCCATCCCGGCGCAAATCGACGGGGCCGGGGGGCAAACCCCCCGCCGCCATCGAGGGACTGCCGCGGAGGCAGGCGACCGCCTGACAGGATTTCGGCGGCAACACCACGGCGATCGGACATGCCGCGGGCAACGGCGGGAGGGACACCGCGACCGCCAGGACCGGGTAGTGATCGTCGGCGGCACGAGCGCACTCATATGATCGAACGGCTTGCCGGCGTCGGACCGATCGGAAGGCCGGCCGGAGTTCATTGGCGGAGCGGGGGGGATTCGAACCCCCGATACGGTTTATCACCGTATAACGGTTTAGCAAACCGCCGCCTTCAGCCACTCGGCCACCGCTCCGCGCGGCCCCCGCGCCGGCGCCCGGCTGGGGGGCGACCCCTTCTATAGGGCCGGCGCCCGTGCTGTCAATGAAGGCACGCTCCGGCATCCGTCCGGCCTCATCGGGCCCGCCGGAACTCCACCTTTCGGCCGCCGAAGGTAGAATGGATGGTGCGGTTCGAAACCCGCCCGACGAAGACGATATCGCGGCCGTCGAGTCGGGCATCGAACCGCAGGCGATCACCGACGAGGCTCGCCCGCTCGATGCGAACGCGCATCCCGCCCCGCCGCAACGTGCCGGAGACCCTCTGGAACTCCTGACGCAGGTCGAGGCGATACTCCCCCCATATCCACGTGCCGTGAACCTTGGCGGGCACGATCCAGAAATAGATGTCCGCGGTGCCCTTCCTGACCGACACGTCGGGCTCCCAATCTCCCATACTGAACCGGTGGGAGACGACGCGTGTGCCCGGCTTGAGTTTGAGCACCGTCGGGCGGAGCTCCAGGTTGACCGACTCGAACAGATACATGGTCACCACCGTCGCCTCGCTGAAATCGAAATTGAACACGTCGCCCTCGATAAACGTCACCTTATCGGTGACGCGCTCGGCCATGGCGTTGGCGTTCGCCTCGGCGACGCGTTCAGGATCGATATCCACGCCGACCGCCTTCTTCGCACCGAAATCCCGCACGGCGGCAATGACAATCCGTCCGTCTCCCGATCCGAGGTCGTAAACGATATCGTCCTGCTTTACGGCTGCCGTCTGCAGCATCGCGGCGACGACGTCGTGGGGCGTCGGAAGATACGGAACATCCCATCTCTGGGCCGGACTTCGGCCCGCGAACGCGGCGCCCAGGGCACACCATAGAACCAAAGCGATCAGGAACCGCAAGCCTCGACTGGATATCATGTCCTAACGCCTCCCAGAGATATGGCCCTCGCCAAGTTCGACGCCCGGGAACGTGTCGGTGCCCCGTCGGCCGCAGCCGGCGCGCGAATCGTCAAGGGGAAGCCATCGCCGGTCCTCGGAGTCCCGCATGCCGGGCTTTCCCTCCTTACGGAGGGACTCCAACCACAACACAACGGCATTTTTATGGCCGGGTCGCGGGTTGCTCTCCGACGAGCCCGCGGCCGCGACGAAAGGTACCGTCGTCTCGGGGGAGATCCGCTGCCGGGATCGGTCCCTTCGCGCGGCGACCGGCGGCGACAGGCGGCGCCGTCCCCTAGGCCGCGGCCCGCGCCGCCTTGGACGCCTGGATCAGGCGCCACAGCCGCTCCGCCGTCGCCGGCATCGGCACGTCGCGGATGCCATAGACCGAAAGCGCATCGGCGAGCGCGTTGCCGACGGCGGGCAGCGCGCCCACGTTGCCCGCCTCGCCCGCCCCCTTGACGCCCAAGGGGTTGGTCCTGGTCGGCACCGGATTGCTCTTGACCCGGATCGGGGCGAAGTCGGTGGCGTGGGGCATGGCGTAATCCATGAACGAGCCGGTAAGGTTCTGTCCCGTCTCCGGATCGAAGTGGATGTCCTCCATCAGCATCTGCCCGACCCCCTGGGCGACACCGCCCTGGATCTGCCCGTGCAGCAGCAGCGGGTTCATCACGAAGCCGACGTCATCGACCACGCCGTAGGCGACGATCCGGACCTGGCCCGTCTCCTCGTCGATCTCGATCTCGCAGACGTGGCAGCCATTGGGGAAATTGGTGACGAGGTTCCGATAGACCGCGACCTCGGCCAGGCCGGGCTCCAGGCCGTCGGGCACCATCTTGGGGTTGACCGCCAGCTTGGCCACCTCCTTGATGGTGAGCGAGCGGTTGGACTTGGGGGAGGAGAACACGCCATCGGCGAAGTCCACGTCGCCCGCATCCACTTCGAGGATGTGGGCGGCGATCCGCCGCCCCTTGGCGATGACCTTGTCGGAGGCCATGAGGAGCGCCGATCCCCCTATGGTGGCCGAGCGCGAGCCGCCGGTCCCCTCCCCCAGCGCCACCTTGTCGGTGTCGCCGGAGACGTAGTGCACCTCTCCGGGATCGAGCCCGAGGCGGTCGCACACCAGCTGCTTGAAGATCGTCTCGTGCCCCTGGCCCTGGTCGACGGCACCCGAGATGATGCTGCAGGTACCCGAACGGTCGAAGCGGATCTCCCCCATCTCGTAGCCCGGCGCGGCCGCGCGCTCGATGGAGTTGGAGAGGCCGAACCCGCGCAGCTTGCCGCGCTTGCGCGCCTCGGCCCGGCGCTTCTCGAATCCCGCGTAGTCCGCCATCTCCAGGGCCATGTCCATGCCCTTCTCGAATTCGCCGCAGTCATAGGTGAAGGTAAGCCCGGTCTTGAACGGCATGGCGTCGGGCGGAATGATGTTGCGCCGCCGGATCTCGACCCGGTCGATGCCGAGCTCGGCGGCGGCGATGTCCACCAGCCGCTCGATCACGTAGGCCGCCTCGGGCCGGCCGTTCCCCCGGTAGGGGCGCATGGGATTGGTGTTGGTGAAGACTGTGGTCACGTCGACGTGGATGGCCGGGGTCGTGTAGACCCCCGCGAGGGTGCCGAGATTGCCCGTCGAGGACGAATCGCCCCCGGTCTGGAGCTGGGCCCCGATCGCCACCGTGTTCTTCACGCGCATGGCGAGGAAGCGCCCATTCTTGTTGAGGGCCAGGCTCGCCTCGCTCACGTTGTCGCGGCCGTGGGCGTCGCCGAGGAACGATTCGGACCGTGATGCGGTCCACTTCACGGGCCGTCCCGTCACGCGGGATGCCAGCAGGACCAGCGCGACCTCGTTGTAGACCGCGGATTTCATGCCGAAGCTGCCGCCCACGTTGCCGGCCACCACGCGCAGCCTGGACTCGGGAATGCGCAAGGTCCCTGCAAGCTCCGCTCGGAATGCATGGGCCCTTTGCAGGGTCGTGTAGACGGTGTAGCGCCCATCGGTGGAGTCGTAGTGCCCGATCGCGCCGCGTGGTTCCATGGCCGCGGCATAGACGCGGTTGATGACGAAGGAGTGGCTGACGACGTGATCCGCCTTCGCGAACGCCGTGTCCACAGCAGCCTTGTCACCGAATTGGTGGTTGAAGCAGATGTTGTTGGGGCAGTCGTCCCACACCAACGGCGCGCCTTCCTTCAGCGCCTCGGCGGTGGAAACGATGGCCGGAAGCGGCTCGTAGTCGACCTCGACCAGGTCCGCCGCGTCCACGGCCTGGGCCCGGGTCTCGGCGACGATGAACGCCACATAGTCGCCCACCCACCGCACCCGGTCCTTGGCCAGGGCCCGGTAGCGCGGCCGGTACATGGGCGAGCCGTCGGGCCGCTTCCAGGCGCTCTTGGGGACCGGCAGATCCGCGTAGCCCGAGGCCTCCCAATCGGCGCCGGTCAACACCGCGAGAACCCCCGGGGCGGCCTTGGCCTTGGAGGTATCGATGGCGCGGATGCGCGCATGGGCATAGGGCGAGCGCAGGACGTGGCCGTAGGCCATCCCGGGCAACACCATGTCGTCGACATACCGGCCGCCGCCCCTGAGCAGCCGCTGATCCTCGAACCGCGAAACCGGCTGTCCCAGTGCAAACTCACCCATCCCCGGCCCTCCTCCTTTACATCAAGCCAACGTTACCCACCGGTCACGCATCACGAATTGGCGACCGGGCGCATCATACCATCACGGCACCGCTGGTGGATTCCCGCGGGGGGATATCGTAGCCGCGCACGGTGGCCGGCCGCGCGGCGACGGCGTCCGACCAGCGTGCGAGCGACGGATAGGGGCCCAGCGGGATGCCGTGCATCTCGTGGCGCTCGATCCAGGTCCAGGCGGCGATATCGGCGATGGTGTACTCCTCCCCCGCGAGCCAGGGCCGATCCGCGAGCACCCCGTCGAGGACGGCGTAGAGGCGCTCGAGCTCGGCCCGGTAGTCGTCGAGATGGGGCGAAGGCTCGCCCCTTTCCCGGCGCCGCACCAGCCAGTGCACCTGCATGGCGATATGCGTCACCTGGGTCGAGGCGAAGAACAGCCATTTGAGAGTCTCCGTGCGCCCCCGCCGATGTTCGGGGAGGAGCTTTCCGAACTTCTCCGCAAGGTAGTGGAGAATGGCACCGGATTCGAACACCGTGACCGGCGCGTCGTCTCCCGTATCCCGGTCAACGATCACGGGAATCCGCCCATTGGGGTTGAGGGCGAGGAATTCGGGGGATTTCTGCTCAAGGCGCGCAAAATCGACGGCGTGGACGGTATAGGGCAGCCCCATCTCCTCGAGGGCGATGGCGACCTTGCGCCCATTGGGGGTCGCGCGGCTATGGAGCTCGATCATCGGCCGCCTCACAACCCGTCATCGCGCGGCGGCACGTTCAGCCCACGCCTGACCGCGTCGCGGGTGTCGACCCGCTCGTACCATGCCTTGGTCCGGGGAAAACTCTCGAAATCGATCTCCTGCATCCGCCAGCGGTGGATCCACGGCCAGGCCGCAATGTCGGCGATGGAATAGGCCGCGCCGGCGAGGAACGGCCGCCCATCGGCAAGCGCCTGCTCGAACACCCCGTAGACGCGGGCGTTCTCCTCCTGCCACACGGCCAGGAGCTCGTGGGGCTTGCCCTGCTCCCGCAGCCGCACCTGCCAGTGCACCTGCATGCCGGTAAAGGTGAGATGGGTCGAGGCGAAGGTGAGCCAGGTCATCACCTCGGCCCGGGCCCGTCCCTCGGGAGGCAGAAATTTCCCTGCTTTTTCCGCAAGATAGGTCAGGATCGCCGCCGATTCGAAGACGGTGAAGGGGGCGCCGCGCGGGCCGTCCTCATCGACGATGACCGGGATGCGCCCGTTGGGATTGAGCGCCAGGAACCAGGGCTCCTTCTGCTCCCGGCGTTCCAGCGCCATCGCGCGCACGCGATAGGCAAGCCCCGTCTCCTCCAGCATGATGGACGCCTTGCGCCCGTTGGAGGTGGCCTTGCTGTAGAGCGTGATCATGAGGGCGACGGACCCTCAGCGCTTCTGAAACTGGGCCTTGCCGAACATGATGTCCCACGCCTTGTCGTCGAGCTCGGCATGGGGCACGTCCTCGAGCACGGCATTGCCGCGGATCACGGCGGGGCGCGCATCGATCGCCTGGAACCAGCGCTTGACGTTGGGGAACTCGTCGTGGGAGACGCCGCGGCGCTCGGGCGCGCGGCACCAGGGATAAGTGGCGATATCGGCGATGGAGTAGAAGTCCCCGGCCAGGTACTCGTGGTCCGTGAGCCGCTTGTCCAGCACCCCGTAGAGTCGCCGCGCCTCGTTGGTGTAGCGCTCGATCGCGTAAGTGATCTTCTCCTTGGCATAGGTGCGGAAGTGGTTGGCCTGTCCGAACATGGGCCCGACGTTGCCCATCTGGAACATAAGCCATTCCATGACCTTGTGGCGCGCTTGGCCGGAGGCCGGCAGGAACTTCCCGGTCTTCTCCCCGAGGTAGAACAGGATGGCGCCGGATTCGAACAGCGAGATCGGCTTCCCCTCCGGCCCCTCGCGGTCGACGATCGCGGGTATCCGGTTATTGGGGCTGATCCTGAGGAACTCCGGGTCGAACTGCGCACCGGCCCGGATGTCCACGGGATGCGCCTCGTAAGCGAGCCCGGTCTCCTCCAGCATGATGTGGACCTTGCGGCCGTTGGGCGTGGTCCAGGAATAAAGATCGATCATGATTCGTCCTTCTCCGTGCCGGCGGCGCCCTCAGGCGGCCGCCTCCCGGCGCACCTCGTCGATAATCTCCCCGGCCCGGCGCACGGCCGGTCGCGTCCCCACCGCGTCGAACCAGCGGTGGATATTGGGATAGTCCTCGAGCGTCGCGCCGAACCGGCCGATCGTGCCGCAGTGCGGCCACAGCGCCATGTCCGCTATTGAATAGCTCTCGCCTGCAATGTATTCGGAGACACCGAGGCGTTGCTCCATGACCTCAAGCAGACGCTTGGCCTCCTTTGTGTAGCGCTCGAGTGGATAGGCCATCTCCGGCTCGTCCTTACGCTCGTAGAAGTAGGTCGCCTCCGTGAAAAGGGCGCCGGGCCCGGCCATCTGGAACATCAGCCACTGCATCACATCGAACCATTGCCGCTCGCCAGTGGGGTGGAATTGCCCCGACTTCTCGGCGAGATAGATGAGGATCGCTCCCGATTCGAAGACCCGGAACGGTTTCCCGCCGGGGCCGTCCTTATCGAGGATCGCCGGGACCTTACCGTTGGGGTTGATGGCGCGGTACTCGCGCCGCTTCTGCTCGCCCTTGTGGAGATTGACGATGTGCCGGGCATAGGGCAGCCCGGTTTCCTCCAACATGATGAAGATCTTGCGGTTGTTGCCGCTCCGCCAGCAGTAGAAATCGATCATCCCGTCCTCCCCATGGCTCCTTCGAGCGAGTCTTGCCCTATTGCGC
>DASWKZ010000251.1:0-4332 GCA_036396355.1 Alphaproteobacteria bacterium | reverse complement strand
GATGTCGAACTCGGCGACAGCGTGACCCTCGCCATCCAGTTGTAACCCGGGGCCCGCATCCGCGCTTGCTGGCGGGATTCGGGCTGGTATGATCCGCACCGGATCGGGAATCGACCACCCGCCATCATTCGTCATTTCAGGGAGGAACATCATGGCGAAAGCCGCGAAGAAGCGTCCCGTACGCAGATCGAGCCCTCTCCGGGCGCGAACAGAGACCTTGTCGAGCCTCGACCGGCCGGTGAAGCTCGGCAACCCGCGCGCGGGCTGGACGTCCGACCTCATCGCCGAGGTCACGCGCAGGCTCGACTTCAAGTACATCGCCCTGGTCCCGGGCGCGAGCTACCGCGGCTTCCACGATTCCCTCGTCAACTACCTCGGCAACACCAACCCGCAGATGGTGATCTGCCTGCACGAAGAGCATTCGGTCGCCATCGCCACGGGCTACGCCAAGGTGACGGACAAGCCCATGGCCGTCGCCATCCACACCAATGTCGGGCTCATGCACGCGACCATGGCCATCTTCTGTGCCTGGGAGGACCGGGTGCCCATCGTCATGTTCGGCGCCAACGGCCCCATCGACGCCCACAAGCGGCGGCCGTGGATCGACTGGATCCATACCTGCAAGGATCACGGGGCGCTGATCCGCAACTACATCAAGTGGGACGACGAGCCGCAATCGGCCCAGGCGGCCGTCGAATCCGTCCTGCGCGCCAACCAGATCGCCCGCTCCAAGCCGTGCGGCCCGACCTATGTGTGCCTCGATGCCGGCCTCCAGGAGCAGCCGCTGCCCAAGGACGCCGTCATCCCCGATGTGGCGCGCTACCGGCCGGCCCCGGCGCCGGGCGCCGACCGTGCCACCGTCAGGCAGGTGATCGCCGCCGTCAGGAAGGCCAAGCTGCCCGTCATCATGTTCGGCCGCGGCGACCGCGACCAGAAGGCCTGGGACAATCGGGTGAAGCTCGCCGAAGCCCTGGGGGCCGCGGTGCTGACCAGCATCCGCGGCGGCGCCACCTTCCCCACCGAGCACCCCTGCCACGTGACCCCCACCTGCTTCCGCCCGGCCGAGGAGAACAAGGAGCTGATCCGCAAGGCCGACCTGATCCTGGCGCTCGACTGGCTCGACATCGGCGGCTTCCTCCAGCTCTGCACCGGCGAGTCCCAGACCCAGAACCCGACCGACGCCACCGTCGTCAACGTCACGCTCGACCAGTACCTGCACAACGGCTGGGTCATGGACTACCACCGCCTGCCGGCGACCGACATCGGCGTGCTGGCGGATCCCGACACCTTCGTCCGGCAGATGCTCGACGAGCTGGGCGTGAAGGGCAAACCCTCGGGCAAGCCGAAGCTCAAGCCCGCGGTCGCCCGTATCCGTCACTGGACCAGGAGCCCCGCCGCCAAGGCCAGGCCGAGCGCGAGCGGGCCGATGTCGGCGCGGGATTTCCACCTCGCCATGGCCGAGTTCGTGCGCGGCGATCCGAAACTGTCGCTGGGCCGCGTCGCCACCGGCTTCCCCGGCACCGCAGCAAGGTTCACATCGCCCATGGATTACCTGGGCAACGACGGCGGCGGCGGCGTCGGCTCCGGCCCCGGCCAGTCGGTGGGCATGGCGCTGGCGCTCAACGACCTCGGACGGACATGCGTCTCGGTGCTCGGCGACGGCGACTACCTGATGGGCGTGAACGCCCTGTGGACCGCGACCCGCATGCGCATCCCGCTGATGGTGGTGGTCATGAACAACCGCTCGTATTACAACGACGAGGCCCACCAGCACCACGTCGCCGAGCATCGTTCGCGCGCGCCCCAGAACCGCTGGATCGGCCTCCGCCTCGCCGATCCCGAGCCCGACCTCGCCGGCTTCGCCCGCGCCCAGGGCTTCGAGGCCGAGGGTCCCGTCGCCACCGTGAAGGACCTCAGGGCCGCGCTCGCCCGGGGCCGGAAGGTCCTCGCCAAGGGCGGCCGCTTCATGATCGACGCCTGGATCGAGCCCGACGACGCGCTGGCGCGCCGCCGCCAGGACGGGGGCCGCGGCGAACGCGCGTAACGGTTCCCCGGGTCAGGAATCGAAAGGCCCCGGCATGCGCCGGGGCCTTTTTTGCGGGTCGGCCGGATTCGGCAGCCATGGGCACGGATCACCGCGCCGTCCGCTCCTTCTCCAGCTCGTTGTGCTCGGCATCCGACATGGTCTTGCCCGTGGTCAGATCGTACCAGACGCCTTCGCCGCCGTCGGCCTGCTTGGGCTCGGCGAGGGCGATGCGCCTGGGCGCGTCCATGCCCTTGGGGAAGCCGGCGATCTGCAGGAGGTGGGCCTCCTCGTCGCCGACGCTCTCGAACCAGTAACGGGAATTCTCCGGCAGCAGGATGCCCTCCATTTCCCCGTACTCGCCGAGCAGCTTGTCCCCGGGCCCGTAGAAGCGGATGCGGCCCCTCAGCACCATGTAGATGAGGTCCATGTTGGGGTGGTAGTGCAGGTTGTTCTCGCCACCGTTGCACAGGACCTGGATCGACGCCCGGCACGAGTTGGTTCCCGCGAGGCGGACATGGATCTTCTTCTTCTCCTTGGGGAATTCGAGGTCGGGGCGCCTGAACGCGAAGCTGTGGATCGCCGCCTCCGCCGCCCGGTGGAAGGCCTCCTTCTTGGCGACGCCGCGCAGCCCGTCTCGGGCGCCATTTCCCTTGTCGGCCTGGGACATGGTTTCCTCCATTCGTGCCGGTCTCGGCAAGCGGACAATCGCCGCCGATGGTTTTCCGGGCGGCATCATGGCAAAGCCTCCCCGATCGCACAACCGCCGGGGGCATGGGCGTGGGCGCCTCGCGCGCCCGGTGGAGCCGGCCGCCGGCCATCGGGGACCCCCCCGGCGGGCACCGTGCACCGCCGCCATGAGGGGCCCCGGCCCGGGTGCTTTCGGTTTTCCGCGAAGGGCCGGAATGCTATCCTCGCGCGACAACAGCAAGAACGTCTCAATCATCTCGGGAGGCATCTATGAGACAATTCCGCGTTGCCGGTGCCCTGGCGGCGGCCGGCATGGCCATGGGCGTCGGCGCCGGCCACGCCACCGCCGACGCCGTCGAGGATTTCTACAAGACCAAGCAGATGACGATGCTGATCGGGCTGTCCACGGGCGGCGGCTACGACCGCTACGCCCGGCTCACCGCGCGCCATCTCCAGAAATACATTCCCGGCAACCCGAACATCGTGGCCAAGAACATGACCGGCGGCGGTTCCCTGGTCATGGCCAATTTCCTGTACAACGTCGCGCCCCAGGACGGCAGCGTCATCGGGGCGCCCCAGCGCGGCGTGCCGGTGGAGCCGCTGGTCGCGGGCAAGGACTCCAAGGCCAAGCTCGAGCCGCTCAAGATGCAATGGATCGGCTCCCTCAATCGCGAGACCTCCATCGCGGTCGCCTGGCATGCCTCGGGGGTCAAGTCCTATAAGGACCTCCTCGAGCGCGAATTCATCGCCGGCGGCACCGGCGCGACCACCGATTCGGTGATCACCGGCTACGTCATGCGCAAGCTTCTCGGGATGCAGTACCGCATGATCGCCGGCTATCCGGGCGGCAGCGAGGTCAACCTCGCCATGCAGCGCGGGGAGGTCATGGGCCGCGCCACCAATTCCTGGTCCTCGATCCAGAGCGGCAATTTCAACCTGGTGAAGGAAGGCAAGCTGATCCTCCTCTACCAGATGGGGGCGAAGCCCAACCCCGATCCCCTGCTCAAGGACGTGCCGTTCGCCCTCGACTTCGCCAAGGACGAGCGCACCCGCAAGATCCTGTTCCTGAAATTCGGCGTGAACGAGTTCGGCTACCCCTACGTGATGGGGCCCGGCGTGCCCAAGGATCGGGTCGCCGCGATCCGGGCGGCCTTCAGGAAGGCGAGCCAGGATCCCGAGCTCCTCGCCCAAGCCAGGAGGGCGCGCATGGGCGTCAACCCCATCTACGGCGAGGAGATCGAGGAGCTCCTCAAGGAGATGTATGGAACCCCGCCCGACATCGTCGCCGCGCTGCGCGAGGCGTCCAAGCCCACCGGCAAGGTCGAGATGGCCAAGATCCCGGTGATCACCGCCAAGGTGAAGCTCGGCAAGATCCAGGGCGAGGGAAAGCGCGTCGCCTTCAAGGGGAAGGCTAGCGATGGCGCCGACGTCAAGGGCCGCGTCGGCGTCTCCGGCTCCAAGACGGAGATCACCGTCGGCGGCCAGACGGCCAAGCGCGCCGCCCTGAAATCGGGCATGACCTGCACGCTGGTCTACCAGGGCCGCGCGGCCCAGAAGATCGCCTGCGAGTAGGGCGGAATCCGGTCGCCCTTCAGGAAAGCCCCGGGCCGCGGCCCGGG
>DASWKZ010000250.1:0-4430 GCA_036396355.1 Alphaproteobacteria bacterium | reverse complement strand
GCAGGCTGACGATCTCGCCGTCGGCGAAGCGCACGTAAGTGCCGTTGTAGCTGAGGTCGGTGAGCTGGAAGCCGCCGCCGTGCCAGTCGACCCGGCAGTGCGAACGCGACACCCGCGTGTCGTCGAGGCAGAACGCGGCCTGCGGGCTGCGCCCCAGCACCACTGGCAGCTGCTGGCTGGCGAACAGCCGCACCACGTCCTGCCACGACAGGCGCAGCGCGTCGGGCTCGTCGACTTGCAGCGCCATGTCGCCGAACTGCGTGGCCGCGAGGTCGGCACCGCGGCGGCCGCCGAGCACGTGCACCGGCACCGGCTCGGCGCGGCCGCGCAAGGTCAGCCGGTCCAGGTTGCGAAAGCGCAGGCGCTGCTCGGGCGGCAGGCCCAGCAGCACGTCGACGGTGATCAAGGTCTCGTTGTCGCCCGCGTGGTCGAGCAGCCGCGCGGCCACGTTGACGGCGTCGCCGAACGCATCGCCGGCCATCTCGACGACCTCGCCGCGCGCCAGCGCCACCTGCAGCCGCAGGCCGCGCAGGCCGGCCGACGCGCCGCGCTCGTGGCCGCGCCGCACCATGTCGTCGAGCACGTCGTGCATCTGCGCGGCGGCGGCCGCGGCGGCGTCGGGCGCCGCGAACAGCGCCATCAAGCCGTCGCCCAGCGTCTTGATGACGTGGCCGTGGCAGGCCGTGACCGGCCGCGTCAGCGCCGACACGCAGTGCGTGACCACCGATGTGGCCTCGGCATTGCCCAGGGTCTCGAACAGTGAGGTGCTGCCGCGCAGGTCGGCAAACAGGACGGTGCGGTCAGCGATCTGTGTCATCCAGCGTGAAAGTGTAGCGCCCGTCACGAAAAAGGCCCGTCGACGACGGGCCTTCGGTGCCAGGGGCGGGCTGCGTGCGCTTACAGGTTGTCGAGATACGTCCTCAGCTTGTCCGAGCGGCTCGGGTGCTTGAGCTTGCGGATCGCCTTGGCCTCGATCTGGCGGATGCGCTCGCGCGTGACGTCGAACTGCTTGCCCACCTCTTCCAGCGTGTGGTCGGTGCTCATCTCGATGCCGAAGCGCATGCGCAGCACCTTGGCCTCGCGCGGGGTCAGCGAGTCGAGGATGTCCTTGACGACGTCGCGCAGGCCGGCCTGCATCGCGGCCTCGATGGGCGCGGTGTTGTTGGTGTCCTCGATGAAGTCGCCCAGATGCGAGTCGTCGTCGTCGCCGATCGGCGTCTCCATCGAAATCGGCTCCTTGGCGATCTTCATGATCTTGCGGATCTTGTCCTCGGGGATCTCCATCTTCTCGGCCAAGGTCGGTGCATCGGGTTCGTAGCCGAACTCCTGCAGATGCTGGCGCGAGATGCGGTTCATCTTGTTGATCGTCTCGATCATGTGCACCGGGATGCGGATCGTGCGCGCCTGGTCGGCGATCGAGCGCGTGATCGCCTGCCGGATCCACCACGTCGCGTACGTCGAAAACTTGTAGCCGCGGCGGTATTCGAACTTGTCGACCGCCTTCATGAGGCCAATGTTGCCTTCCTGAATGAGATCGAGGAACTGCATGCCGCGGTTGGTGTACTTCTTGGCGATGGAGATGACGAGGCGCAGGTTGGCCTCCACCATCTCCTTCTTGGCGCGGGCGGCCTCGCGCTCGCCCTTCTGCACCCGGTGGACGATGCGCTTGAACTCGCCGATCTCGAGCATGGAGAGCCCGGCGACCTCGGCGACGCCCTTGCGGATGTCCTTGATCTCGTCGCGGTGCTTACTGGCGAACGTGTTCCATCCCTTGTGCTTGACGCGGGCGAGGCGCCGCAGCCAGTTGGGGTCGATCTCGTGGCCGGAATAGCGCTCGAGGAAGTCCTCGCGGGTGACCCGGCACTTCACGGCCAGGCGCAGGAGCTTGCCCTCGGCCGTCACCAGGCGCCGGTTGAGGCCGTAGAGCTCGTCCATGAGCTGCTCGATGCGGCCGTTGTTCAGGTGCACGTCCTCCATCAGGCCGATGAGCTCGCGGGTCAGCTTCTCGTAGCGCTTCTCCGAGGTGGGCGGCAGCGACTGGCCCTTGCGCGCGGCCTCGAGCCGCTTGTCCTGGAGGCGCTTGAGCTTCTTGAAGGTGGCGGCGATGGCGTCGAAGGTTTCGAGCACCTCGGGCTTGAGCCGGGCCTCGAGCGCGGCCAGCGAGAGGTTGGCCTCCTCGCCGTCCTCGAGCTCCTCGCCCTCCTCGGCGTCCTCGCCCCCCTCCGGGGCCCCCTCGGCCTTGGCCGCAGCCTCGCCGTCGGCGCCGTTGGCCGCGGCGGCGCCCTTGGCGTCCCCGCCCTTGGCGGGCGCGGCACCGTCGGCCGCCTGGGTCTTGCCCTCGGCCTCGGGGCCGCCGCCATAGGTGGCGTCGAGGTCGATGATCTCGCGCAGCAGCAGCTGGTCGTCCTTGAGCGCGTCGCGCCAGCCCATGATCGCCTGCAGGGTCAGCGGGCTCTCGCAGATGCCGCCGATCATCTCGTCGCGGCCGGCCTCGATCCGCTTGGCGATCTCGATCTCGCCCTCGCGCGAGAGCAGCTCGACGGAGCCCATCTCGCGCAGGTACATGCGCACGGGATCGTCGGTGCGGCCGTACTCCTCCTCCGGGGACTCCGAGGCCCGCTCGGCGGGCTCCTCGGGGGCGTCGGCGCTGGCCTCCTCCTCCAGGGGCGGCTCCTCGCCCTCCTCGTTCTCGACGACGTTGATGCCCATCTCGTTGAGCTGGGCCATGGTGTCCTCGATCTGCTCGGAGGAGAACTGGTCGGGGGGCAGGGCGGCGTTGAGCTCGTCATAGGTGACGTAGCCGCGCTCCTTGCCCCGCGCCAGCATCTTCTTGATGGTGGCGCCCAGGGCATCGATGACGGGACCCTCGGGGGTCGCCTCGTCCTGGGTTTCCTCGCTGTTCTCGGTCTGTTTCGCCTGCTTCTTCGCTGCCATGACCCCGTTCACCCGCAATGCCCGTTGGCCCGGCGCCGCGCCCGCGCCGGGGCACGCCACACCCCTTGCCGCCCGCCCCGTCCCCGGCGGGCCGCCCGTCGCCGGACAGATTTAGGCTCTCGCCCCCCCATCTTCAATAGCTTCCGCCTCCGCGGCCGCCCGCCCTACAACCCCTGGAGTCCCCGCTTGCGGCCCGAGGCCAGGCCGAAATCCTCGATCTCGGCCTCCGCGGCGGCCGGATCCTCGGCCTCGGCCTTGAGCGCCCGGAACCGCTCCCACTGCGCCTCCGTCATGTCCTCGGCGAGGGCCGATTCGCCGGCCTCGAGGGCCGCGCGCAGGCCGCCGAAGCGCTGGTGCAGGGCCAGCACCTGGCGGAAGCCGATCAGGGCGTCGGCGCGGGCCGCCCCGGGCCGGGCGAACCAGTCGAGCACCCGGGCGGCGGCGCCCGAAAGGGCCTCCACGGTGCGCCGGAAGCCGCGCTCGGCCAGCGCTTGGGCCAGGGCCTCGGCGCCGGGCACGCCGCCCGTGGCGGCGATCTCGAGGATCGCCTGGCGCAGGCTGTCGAGCTCGTGGTTGCCGATCTCGGCGCCCGACAGCTCCTCGGCCACCTCGGCCAGGATCTCGGGATGGTTGAGGACGGTGGCGACCAGCACCCGCTCGCGGGCCTCGGCGCTGCCTTCCGCGCCGGCCATCAGGGGATCGCTCGCCAGCCGCGCCCGGCCGGTGGCGGCCCCGGGGCGGGCCCGGCGGCGGGCGCCGGCGACCGGGCTGAAATCGGCGAAGGCCGCACGCAGGCGGGCGCGGAACTCGCGCAGGTAGTGCTCCTGGACCCCGCGGTCGGCGATGGCGCGGGCGCGCTCCATCAGGCGCTTCTCGATCAGGGCCCGGCGCTCGGGGGTGTCGACGGGCCGGCCCCGGACCTCCAGGTTCCAGATCACCTCGGCCAGCGGCGCCGCCGTCGCCAGCAGCGATTCCATGCCGCGGGCGCCGCGGGCGCGGACCAGGCTGTCGGGGTCCTCGCCCCGGGGCAGGGCGACGAAACGAAAACTCAGGCCCGGCCTGAGCAGCGGCAAGGCGCGCTCGGCCGCGCGGGCGGCGGCCCGCGCCCCGGCGGCGTCGCCGTCGAAGCACAGCACCGGCTCCGGCACCACCCGCCACAGGGCCAGGATCTGGGACTCGGTGAGCGCGGTGCCGAGCGGCGCCATGGCCGGGATGCCGGCGGCGGTGAGCGCGATCACGTCCATGTAGCCCTCGGTGACCACGAGCGTCCCGGTTTCCCGCGCGGCCTTCAGGGCGTGGGCCCAGCCATAGAGCACCTGGCCCTTCTGGAACAGCGGCGTGTCCGGCGAATTGAGGTATTTGGGCTCGCCCTCGCCGAGGACGCGCCCGCCGAAGGCGATGGGCCGGCCGCGCCGGTCGAAGATGGGGAAGACGACGCGGCCCCGGAAGCGGTCGTAGCTCGGCCGCCCGTCCTCGGGAACGATCAGCAGGCCGGC
>DASWKZ010000249.1:0-1854 GCA_036396355.1 Alphaproteobacteria bacterium | reverse complement strand
GGGTGAGCCGTGAGCTGCCTCCTCGCCCTCATGATCCTCGGCCTGGCCTCGGGGATGGCGGCCGTGCCCGCAATGGCGATCCCCATCCAGACCCAGACCGCCCTCACCGCCCACGAGGGCGAGGTGATCGTCCGCAGCCAGGTCCGCACCCTGCGGGCGACGGGGGACAACACCGGCGCCGGACGCGAGTTGCGGGTGCGGGCAGTCCCTACGGCGATCGTCTACGGCCTCACCGCACGGCTCAACCTGTTCGCCATCGTGCCCTACGTGGACACGGAGCTACGTCTCGATACCCCGGCTGGCCGTCTCACCCGCGGCACCACAGGGCTCGGCGACGCCACCACCTTCGCCAAGTGGCGCGTCTGGACCCGGGACGGCCCCGGCTGGACCCAACGCCTGTCGCTGATCGGCGGCCTGAAGTGGCCCACCGGGGACTTCGACCGCGAAGATCATCTCGGCCCACTGCCCCGCCCCCTGCAACCGGGCTCGGGCAGCTACGATCCTATGGCCGGTGGGATCTTCACTTGGCAGACCCTCGGCTGGCAGCTCGATGCGGATGCCGTCTACCGGCGCAACACGGAACGCGCCGGCTTCGAAGGCGGCGACACCCTCGACGTCGACCTCGCCGCCCAGCTCCGCCTCCGGCCGCGCCGCCTGCCGGCCCGCGGCGTCCCCGCCTACCTCAACGGAGTCCTGGAGCTGGGCGGCCGCTGGGCCGGCAAGGACGCGGTGGACGGCCGGGCCGACCCCGACTCCGGCGGCCGCACCCTCCACCTCTCGCCCGGGATCCAGTGGGTCGGAACTCGCTGGCTCGTCGAGGCCGGGCTCCAGGTGCCCGTGGTCCAGGACCTGAACGGCGACGGCCTGGAGACGGACTACGTGATCACCGTGGGGGCGCGGTGGCAATACTAACCCGCATTTCTCACCAGGACTCTGCTACGCCCGCGCAACCACCCTGCCTGCCGGCAGGCGGGCCGCATCTCCTGACCCTACCTCGTCCGAGGTAGGAGCCGGTTCCACCGGCGACCCGCGGCCCATGGCCGCGGCCGGCCCTCTCGGGCCGGAATCGCCGAAGGGATTCGGCTCCTACCTGTGGGCCGGCCAGGATCTACGGCCATCGGCACGGGCTCGCGACGAGTCCTGGTGAGAAATGCGGGCTAACGCCCGCCGGACGACCTGCCTGCCGGTAGCCAGGCCGGCACCGCCTCCCCGTTGGCCGCGCCGAGGGGGCCGGCGGCGGCGAGCCGGTCTCGGCGGTGGTGAAGCGCCGGATGCAGGACCCGGGCTGCGCCTGCGCCACGCAGAACCCCTCGGGGCATTCCTGCCTGGGCGACATCCGCGTGGCCGCGGGGCGGAGGCGGTCCATCACCCGCCCGCCCTGCCTGCGCCGCCGGGGGCGGGAGTGACCCCGAGCTGGCGGCGCAGGGCCGCGGCGTCGCGCACCGGGAGCTGGCAGGTGTAGTTCTCGCAGACGTAGGCGGTCGGCGCCCCGGCGATGGCGACCCGCCCCGCGGCCCAGGGGATCGCCTGGGCCACGGCATCGTCGCCGTCGGTCACGGCCACGACCTTGTGGGGCAGGAAGCTGCCGCGCACCACCGCCAGCAGCTCCCGGTGGCGCGGGTCGTCGCGGGGGCCGGCGATGACGATCTCCTTGGGGGTGGCGCGGTGGAAGGCGAGGGCCTGGAGGAGCTGGGGGGTGGCGCGCGGCGCCTCGGTGAGGGGGGCGTGGAAGGCGCGCAGGGTCCCCTCCCCCGCCTGCCGCAGGGCGTCATCGCCGAAGTACTCCGCCAGCCGCAGGAGGTTGAGGCAGGCGAGGGCGTTGCCGGTGGGGATGGCGCCGTCGTAGCCGTCCTT
>DASWKZ010000248.1:0-3904 GCA_036396355.1 Alphaproteobacteria bacterium | reverse complement strand
GCGAGGTCGTCCACCGCCCGGGTGCGGTTGGCCGCGTCGTCGGAGGCCCAGGCCAGGGCCATGGCGCCGCCGCAATAGGTGGGCACCGACACCATGGTGAAGGCGACGTCCCGGAATGCGGCCGCGAGCTTGCGGTAGGTGGTGACGTATTCGTCGCGCTGGAAGAACGGCACGCCGGCCTGACGCACGAGGATGCCGCGCGCCCCCAGCACGCGCCGGCAGCCGCGGTAGAACGGATCCTCGAACAGCGCCACGGCGGGGCCGATCGGATCGGTCGAGTCGACGATCATGACGTCGAAGCGCTCGTCGGTCTCGGCGACGTACTTGACGCCGTCGGCGAAGATGAGCCGCGCCCGCGGGTCGTCGAAGGCGCCGGCCGACAGCCTGGGCAGGTATTGGCGGCACAGCTCGGTGACCTTGGGATCGATCTCGACCATGGTCACCTGCTCGACGCCCGGGTGTCTGAGCACCTCGCGCAACGCGCCGCCGTCGCCGCCGCCGATGATGAGCACGCGCCCGGCCTCCCCATGGGCCAGGATCGGCGGGTGGGTGATCATCTCGTGGTAGTAGAACTCGTCGGCCTCGGTGGTCTGGATAGCGCCATCGAGCACGAGGACGCGCCCGAGCCGCTCGGTGTCGTAGATCGCGAGCTCTTGGAACTCGGTCTTTTCGTGGAACAGCGTGGCGCGAACCTCGAAACCCTGCCCGTAGCTGCCGTGCAGGGTTTCGGTGAACCAGGTTCCGCTCACTTCGTCAGCCCCCGCCGCTGCTCGCCGAGTTGCACGGTATGGGGACGGAAATGACGCCTGAGCACGGGGACCGCCCGGTAGGGATCGCAGCCGCCGCACATGAAGATGTCGATGGCGGCATAGGCGCGCTCGGGCCAGGTGTGGATGCTGATGTGCGACTCGGCGAGCACCGCCACCCCCGAGATTCCGCCGTTCTCCTGGAACTCGTGCAGGTGGATGTGCAGCAGCGTGGCGCCCGAGGCGCGCACCGATTCGACCAGGGCCCGCTCGATCGCCGCCTGGTTTGACAGGTTGACGGCACCCCAGAAATCGAGCAGCAGATGGGTCCCGGCGAACCGTAGCCCGTCGCGTTCGATGAAGTAGTCGTTGGTCCCCGCGGGCGCGTTCGCAACCGCGGCGATGACCGTGTTGGTGACGGCTTCCGCGGCGGGTCGCCCCTGATCAAGCCCTACGACCTTGGCCCGTTTCTGGGCGGCTCGCGTCTCGGCCAATTCACCCCCCATGAGCGCTGTGGGAGAGGGAGATTCGAGCGCGTTGTTTCGCGCATCGCCCGTTGTAATGCAAGGAAAAAAATGACCGCGGCCGCCGTTCCCGAGGTCGCGGCCGGCAGGGGAATTTACCGCCGCCCGCCGCGGCGCGCCGCGCGGGCCGATTCCGGGGCTTCCGGCCGCCGTCAGAAGCGCTCGGCCCAGGGCCTGAGGGCGAATTCGAAGGTCCAGGCGCTGCGGTGCTGGCGGTGGGCGAAGAGGTAGGTGCGGGCGATCTCGTCGGGAAGGAGCAGCCCGTCGGGGCCGCGCTCGGCGGCGCGCGGATCGCCGGGCCTGGCGATGCCGCCGTCGATGACGAAGTGGGCGACGTGGATGTTCCTGGGCTGGAGCTCCCGCGCCATGCTTTCGGCGAGGCCGCGCAGGGCGAACTTGCCCATGGCGAAGGAGGCGGAGTTGGCGAATCCCTTGACGGACGCCGAGGCGCCGGTGAACAGGATGGTCCCGTGGCCCTTGGCCAGCATGGCGCGGGCCGCGGCCCGTCCGACCAGGAAGCCTCCGAAACAAGTGACGTGGAGGGCCGCGCGCACCGCCTTGGGATCGAGCTCGGCGACGGGCCCGCGCACCCGCGCGCTCGGGTTGTAGACCACGAGGTCGGGGGCGGCCTGCGCGGCCGCGACCTCGGCGAACAGGCGGTCCACCTGATCGGGCTCCGCGGCGTCGCAGCCATAGGCCTTGGCGCCGGTTTCCTCGGCCAGGGCCGCGAGCTTGCCGGGATCGCGCGCGGCCAGGGCCACCGCCATGCCCTCGGCCGCGAACAGGCGGCACAGCGCGGCGCTGAGCCCGGCGCCGGCGCCGACGATCAGTGCGGTCTCGCGATCGGCCATCGGGGTCTCCTCGACGTTCGGCTAAAGCACCTTGCCGGGGTTCATGATGTTGTCGGGATCCAGCGCCGCCTTGACGCGGCGCATGAGCTCGAGCTCCACCGGCGCGGCGTAGCGGGCGAGCTCGGCGCGCTTCAATTGCCCGATGCCGTGCTCGGCCGAGAAGCTGCCCCCCATCTCCATGACGAGGTCGTGCACCAGCCGGTTGATCTCCTCCCAGCGGCGGTGGAACGCGTCCCGGTCCATGCCTTCGGGCTGGCTCACGTTGAAGTGGATGTTGCCGTCGCCCACGTGGCCGAAGGGGAAGGCGCGGATGCCCGCCATGTGCGCCTCGAGCCTGCGGGTGCCCTCGGCGATGAACCGGGCCACGCGCGAGACCGGCACCGAGACGTCGTGCTTGATGGAGCCGCCCTCGCGGGTCTGGGATTCGGGCAGGATCTCGCGGAAGTGCCAGAGCGCCTTGACCTGGGCTTCGCTCTGGGCGATCACCGCGTCGGCGACGGCGCCGGCCTCGAAGCGATCGGCGAGGAAGGATTCCAGCGCCCGGCGCAGCGCGCCGTCCTCCGCGGCCCCGGCCCGGGAATCGCCGCGGCCGGCGCTCCATTCCATCAGCACGTACCACGCCGAGACCGTCTCCATGGGCGCGCGCACGCCGGCGAAATGCTTGGTCACCAGCTCGACGCCGAGGCGCGGGATCAGCTCGAAGGCGGTGACGCAGTCCCCCGACGCCTCGCGCGCCGCCGACAGCAGCGCCAGCACGTTGTCGAGCTCCGGCACCGCCAGCAGCGCGGTCTCCACCGCGCCCGGCAGCGGGAACAGCTTGAGCACGGCCGCCGTGATGACGCCGAGCGTGCCCTCGGCGCCGATGAACAGGTGCTTGAGGTCGTAGCCGGTGTTGTCCTTGCGCAGCGCGCTGAGGCCGTTCCACACCCGCCCGTCCGCGAGCACCACCTCGAGGCCGAGGGTGAGCTCGCGGGCGTTGCCGAAGCGCAGCACCTGCACGCCGCCGGCATTGGTCGAGAGGTTGCCGCCGATCATGCAGCTGCCCTCGGCGCCGAGGCTCAGGGGAAAGAGCCGCCCGGCCTCGCGCGCGGCGGCCTGGAGGTCGGCCAGCACGCAGCCCGCCTCCACCGTCATGGTGTTGTCGATGGGATCGAGGTCGCGGATGCGGTTCATGCGCCCGAGACCGAGCACGATGGCGCGCCCGGAGGCGTCGGGCACCGAGCCGCCGACCAGCCCGGTGTTGCCGCCCTGGGGCACCACGGGGAGGCGCTCGGCGGCGCACAGCGCGACCACCTTGGAGGTTTCTTCGGTGGTCCCGGGGCGCACCACGCAGAGCGCCGCGCCCGTGTAGAGCTCGCGGTGGTCGCGCAGATAGGGCGCCATGTCCCCGGGGGCATCGAGCACGGCGGCGTCGCCGACGATGTCGCGGAAGCGGGCGATCAGGGGTCGGTTGGAGGCCATGGCGTGCGCCGGTGCGGTTCCCGATGGATGTCTCGGACCTGCCTTCGAGGTCCCAGCCGGCGGCACTCTAGTCGCCCGGCTCGGAGTCCGGCAAGGGCCGGACGGCGCGGCGCAGGCGGTCGTTGATGGCGGCGCCGAGCCCCGCCTCGGGCACTTTCATGGCGGCGATGGCCTTCGCGCCGGAGGCATCGAGGGCGTGCAGCATGGCGAAGAGGTTGGCCGCCGCCTCGATGACGTCCCCGGTCGGGCTCAGGTTGAGGACCGCGACCGCGCGCCCGGCGCCGGCGGGCAGGTTCGGCCCGAAGGCGAGCAGGGCCTCGCC
>DASWKZ010000247.1:0-1577 GCA_036396355.1 Alphaproteobacteria bacterium | reverse complement strand
ATGGAGATGGACGCGAGCGGCCGCATGGTGGCGCCGAGCCTGTTGGAGCTCGAGCTCTACTGCCGGCGCGCGGCCGGCGCCGTGGGCATGCTGTCGGCCTCGATCTTCGGCCTGCCGCGGCCCGAGGGGCGCAGCCTCGCGCTGTCGCTGGGCCAGGCCCTGCAATACACCAACTTCCTGCGCGACCTCGCCGACGATGCCCACATGGGGCGGCTCTATCTCCACCGCGAGCTGCTGGAGGCCCATGGCATCGAGGCCCGCGCGCCCAGGGAAGTGCTGGAGAATCCCGGCCTGCCGGCGGCCTGCGCCGAGCTCGCGCGCATGGCCGAGGAGCGCTTCAATGCCGCCCTCCGGGTGCTCAAGGCCTGCCCGCGCAAGCCGTCGCGCCCGGCCCGCGCCATCCTCCATCTCTACCGCCGGCTGCTCCGGCGCCTGTGCCTGCGCGGCTTCGACCGGGCGCGGCTTTCCGAGCCGGTGCGCCTCGGCCGCGTCGAGCGCCCGTGGATCGCGCTCCGCGAATGGCTGGCGTGAGGACCTAGGGGAGGGCGCATGCGCGTCGCGGCCAACGGCATCCGGTTCAACTGCGCGGTCGAGGGTCCCGAGGGCGCGCCCTGGGTGACGCTCGCCGCCTCCATCGCCGCCGACCTCACGCTGTGGGACGCGCAAGTCCCGGCACTCGGGGAGCACTGCCGCGTTTTGCGCTTCGATGCCCGCGGCCATGGCGCCACCGAGGCGACCGAGCCGCCCTATACCCTCGATCTCCTGGTTGCCGACGTCCGCGCGCTGTGGGATGCGCTGGGCATCGCGCGCAGCCACTTCGTGGGGCTGTCGCTGGGCGGCATGATCGGGATCGGCCTGGCGCTCGACTATCCAGGCCGCGTCGCCTCCGCCGTCATCGCCAATTCCCGCACCGAGGCGACGCCGGAGTTCCGGGCGCTGTGGGACGAGCGCATCGCCGTCGCCGAGACCGACGGCATGGCGGGGCTGGTGGACTCGACCGCCCGGCGCTGGCTGACGCCCGGGTTCATCGCCGCCAACCCCGACGCCGTCGCCAAGGTCCGAGCCATGATCGGACGCTGCTCGGTGGCGGGCTTCGTCGGCGCGGCGCGGGCGCTCCAGGGGCTCGACCTCCTCCCGCGCCTGAAGGAAATTTCCGTGCCCTGCCTGTTCATCGCCGGGGGCGAGGACGGCGCCTGCCCGGCGGGTGAGATCCGCGCGGCGGCGTCCCGCGTGCCCGGCGCCGAATACGTCGAGCTGTCGCCCGCCGCCCACATCTCCAACCTCGAGCAGCCGGACGCCTTCAACCGCGCGGTCACGGACTTCCTCGTCCGGCACGGCCGAGGGGCACCCGCGATCAGGCCTGGCGCGGGCCCCACAGGATGATGGCGGCGCCGATCAGGCACACCGCGGCGCCGATGGCGTCCCAGCGGTCGGGGCGCGCGCCCTCCACCGCCCACAGCCAGCCGAGCGACGCCGCGATGTAGACCCCGCCATAGGCGGCGAACGCGCGCCCGGCGAAGGCCGCGTCCACCTGGGCCAGGGCGAAGGCGAACAGCGCCAGGCTGGCCATGCCGGGG
>DASWKZ010000246.1:0-1595 GCA_036396355.1 Alphaproteobacteria bacterium | reverse complement strand
AGCTCGGTGAACACCGGCAGCAGGCGGGCGACCGCGGTCATCTGGGCGAAGATCGCCCGCGCGCGATAGAGCGTGTCGATGCGGCCGTCCTCCAGCGCGACGATGATCAGCTTCTCCGCCTCGGAGCCCTTGGCGAAGATCGCCGCCTGCGGCGGATAGGGCGCCTTGTTCTGCTCGTTGGTGATGCCGGTGACGAAGGCGATGCGCACCTTGCGCGACGCCTCCGGCAGGGTGTAGGCGCGCGCCTCGTAGACCTCGGTGGTGGTCGGCTCGGGATAGTAGTAGCCGGCATGGCGGTCGTCTTCCTGGGCCAGAGCCTGCCCCGCCCCCAGCACGCAGGCCAGCCCCCATACCAGCACCGCCGCCAGCCCAACCCACTCCCGCATTGCCGCCTCCCGGTCCGCCCCATCGACTTCGGGCGCCAGACTGCGGCAGCCCCCGCGCTTTGGCAAGTGGGGGCGCAGCCCTGGCATGGCGGCCCGGGGGCGCTATACTCCCGGCGCGGCCCGGCTGCCCGGAGTCGCCGTGTAGGCCCCGTTGCAGCAGCATGAGCCAGCCATGACCCGTCGACCCTTCGCGCTGGTCGCCAGCGACACGCCGGAAGCCCGCGAGGCCAAGGCGCGTCTCGAGGCGCGCTACGCCACCGCCGGGCTCGACGAGGCGGAGGTTATCGTCGCGCTGGGTGGCGACGGTCTCATGCTGGAGACCCTGCACCGCTTCATCGACCGCAGCGTGCCGATCTACGGCATGAACTGCGGCACCGTCGGCTTCATGATGAACCAGTACGAGGAGGACGGCCTGCCCGAGCGCCTGGCCAGGGCCCAGCAGGTCACGCTGCATCCTCTGCGCATGCATGCCGACACCGTCGCCGGGCGCAAGGCGGACGCGCTCGCCATCAACGAGGTCTCGCTGCTGCGCGAGAGCCGCCAGGCGGCCAAGATCGGCATCTCGATCGACGGCGTGAATCGCATGGACGAGCTGGTCTGCGACGGCATCATGGTGGCGACGCCGGCCGGCAGCACGGCCTACAACCTCTCCGCCCACGGGCCCATCGTGCCGCTCAGCGCCCAGCTGCTGGCGCTGACGCCGATCAGCGTGTTCCGGCCGCGCCGCTGGCGCGGCGCCCTGCTGCCGTCGCATGCCGAGGTCATCTTCGAGGTGCACGAGGCGGCCAAGCGCCCGGTCAGCGCCACCGCCGACTTCACCGAGGTGCGCGACGTCGCCCGCGTCTCGGTGCGCGAGGACCCGAGCGTCGACCTGAACCTGCTGTTCGACCCCGAGCACAATCTCGAGGAACGCATCATCAAGGAACAGTTCCAGCCATAGCCTGCTGTCCCCCGCCCTTTCTAATCCCGCGCCCCCGCGAGGGGGAGAGGGTTGCGCAGCGTTGGCGAGCGCTTGCGCGAGGCTACGCGGAGCTGGGTGAGGGGGCGACACCGGCGCCGCTCTCACCATGCTTGCAGCGGGCACCCCCCTCACCCCGACCCTCTCCCCCCGCAAGCGGGTGGAGAGGGAGATTCAACTGCTTTCGCTCGCCAAGAACTCATCAAAAGAAACCCCGGCGAAACCCGCACCCTTCTGACGATTGTTCCCCG
>DASWKZ010000245.1:0-16789 GCA_036396355.1 Alphaproteobacteria bacterium | reverse complement strand
TCTTCGACCTGCCCCCCGAGATCGCCCGCGTCGGCGCGACCTTCGAGGAATTCATCCGCCACCAGGCGCTCCGCGGAGACTATGGGCCGGGCGACATCGACGATCTGGTGCGGATCCGGGTCGAGCGCATGAGGCGCGGGGCGCCCTACCGAAGCCAGCTCCAGCAGCAGGGCGGGCGGGTCATAGCGATCCGGCGGACCTCCCTGCCGAAGGGCGGGTTCGTCACCACCTATACCGACATCACCGAGCGGTGGAACGCGGAGCAGGAGGTCGAGCGGAGATCGGCGCTGCAGGAGGCGATCTTCGAGGGTGTCTCCCAGGGGATCGTCGTGTTCGACGGCGCGCTGCGCCTGGTGGCCAGAAACGAGAAATACCGGGAGATCTTCGGCCATGAGCCCGGCTACCCACCGATCGGAATCCCTTACAGGGATCTGATCCACAGTCTTGTGGAAAGCGGCGATTTCGGCGACCGCCAGCCCGACGACGTCGTCCGCGAGCTCTCCGCGGGCCTCGATCCCGACCGGAGCACCACCTTCGAGCGGACGCGCCCCAACGGTCAGGTGCTCATCGTCCACCGCAGCCCCATGCCCGATGGCGGCTTCGTCGCGACCTTCACCGACGTGACCGAGATCCGGCGGGCCCAGCGGGAGGCGGCGGAGAAGTCCGCGCTCCTCGAGACCGCGCTTGCCAATATGGGCCAGGGAATCGCCATCCACGACGCCGACCTCAGGATCGTCACCTTCAACGACAAGTACCTCGCCTGGCGCGGCAATCTGCCGGCCGACCTGCTGCGGCCCGGCGTTTCCCACGAGGAGACGGTCCGCTATCGCGCGTTGCGGGGCGATTACGGCCCCGGCGACGTCGACGAGCTCGTGCGCGAGCGGATGAAGGTGATGCGCGAGGGCAGGACGTTCGCGCCCATCCGGTTCGTCGACGGCCGCGTGATCCAGGTACATCGGGCACCGATGCCGGGCGGCGGGCTGGTCACCACCTACACCGATATCACCGAGCTCAAGGAGATCGAGGCCGAGTTGCTGATGGCCAAGGAACAGGCCGAGCAGGCCAACCGCACCAAGACCGAATTCCTGGCGACCATGAGCCACGAGCTTCGCACGCCGCTCAATGCCGTCATCGGCTTCTCCGAGCTCATGCAGACCGAGACCTTCGGCCCTCTGGGCAACGAGCGGTATCACGGGTACGTCGCCAGCATCAACGACTCGGGCCATCATCTCCTCAGCCTGATCGATGACATCCTCGACCTGTCGAAGATCGAGGTCGGCAAGATCACGCTCCGGGAGGAGGTGTTCGCTTTCGTGCCGCTGGTGGAATCCTGCCTCCTGCTCATGCGGGAGACCGCGAGCGCCGCCGGAATCAACCTGAAATCGTTCATCGCCGCCGGTCTGCCGCACTTCTCGGGGGATCAACGGCGCATCAAGCAGATCCTCATCAACCTCCTGCAGAACGCCATCAAGTTCACGCCCGATGGCGGCGATGTCCGCGTCGTGACCGACCGCGCCCCGAACGGAGGCATCCGAATCCGGGTGGTCGACACCGGCATCGGCATGTCGAAGGAGGACATCCCGCGCGCCCTGGAACGGTTCGGCCAGCTCGAATCGGGCATCGACCGCAAGTACGAGGGCGCGGGGCTGGGCCTGCCCGTGGTGAAGGCGATGGTTGAACTGCACGGCGGAACGCTCGAGCTCGACAGCACGCCCGGCAAGGGCACGGAGGTCACCGTCCTCCTGCCGCCGGACCGGTCGATCGAGCCCCCGCGGATTGGCCCCCGCGACCGCGCGTCCGCCTGAGGATCGTCCGCCTCGCCCGTCCCGAATGGGAGTCTAGAGACCCATCTGACGCAGGATCCCGGCGATCAGGGGGCTCTCCGGATCGCCGAACGCCGCGCCCACCTCGAAGTGGTTCAGGCCTTCGAGGACGATGAGCTCGCAGCCCTTCCCGGCCGCCGCCCAGGCCTCGGCGAAGGCGGCGCTCTGGCGCTGGAACTCCGGAAGCTCGCCGGTGCCGTAGCCGATGACGAGCGAGGTCGGCGCCTCCGGGATATGATGGATGGCACTCAGCGCCCGGGCCCGCTCCGCGTCGAGCCGCAGATAGTCATTGCGCCAGGAGTGTCGCACGGGATCGAGATCGAACATCCCCGAGAACGGCGCCGCCCCCTTGATAATGTCGGCGGGAAGCCCGTAGGCCCCCTCCCAGTCGGTCACCATCATCATGCCCGTGACATGGCCGCCCGAGGAATGGCCGCAGACGTAGATGCGCTCGCGGTCGCCGCCGAAGCCGGCCGCGTTGCGATAGACCCACGCGATCGCCGCCCGGCATTGGCGCACCTGCTCCTCGATCAGGACCTCCGGCACGGTCGCGAAATTGACCGCGACATAGGTCGCCCCGGCGGCATGGAACACCGGGGCGGGGTAACTGACCTCGTCCTTGTTCCCGGATTTCCACGCGCCCCCGTGGATGAAGATCTGGATGGGTGCGCCCTTGCGCGGAGCCGGGAAGATGTCGAGCGTCTCCTTCCGGGTGGGACCGTAGGACACGTCCAGGATGCACTCGAGCTGGACGCGCGCCCGGGCGCTCAGTTCGATCTTGCGCTCCTTGTAGGGGGCGTTGTCGGGAACCAGGCTCTGCTGGTTGTACTGATCGTCCAGTTCCCGCCGGCTGTAGGTCCGCCAGTCCCGGAACGCCGTCTTCGGCTGGTCAAGCACGTCCGTCTTCCTCCCCGGATACGGCCGGTCGCCATGCGGCGACGAGCCTAATGCAGTCTCGGCGTCTTGTAGCTGCGCGTCCGGTCGGCGGATTCGATCAGCACCTCGGTCCGCTCTCCGTTGCGCATGATCGTCAGCGGCACCGTCACGCCGGCGCTGCCCAGCGCCCAGATCCGCCGGAACAGGTCGCCGAGCTCCTCCACCGGCTGCCCCGCCACCGCCAGCACCAGGTCGCCGACGCGAAGATCGGCGCGCGCCGCCGGGCCCTCCTCGCTCAGGCCCACGACCACGAGGCTGTCCCCGAATTCGGTGACCTGCATCCCGACCCAGGGCCGCGGCGGCTTCGAGGTGCGGCCGAGGCGCACGAGATCGTCGATGATGGGCGGCAGCAGGTCGATGGGAATCATCATGTTGACGTCGATCGGCGTGCGGTTCTGGGTGACCTGCTGGACGTACAGCGACCCGATGCCGACGAGCCCGCCGTCCTCGCCGATGAGCCCCGTGCCCGCCCAGTGGGGATGCGGCGGCGCGGTGTAGATGGCCTCGTCGAGGAGATATTCCCAGTATCCCGCGAATTCCTGCTTGGCCACGACCCGGGCGTCGACGGCGTTGGCGACTCCGCCGACGGCCGCGACCACGACCCGGTCGCCGATGACCACGTCCGATGACCGTCCCAGCTTCAGCACCGGCAACCCCAGGGGCTCCAGGGCCTGGATCAGCGCGAATCCGGTTTCGTGATCGCGCCCCACCACGTGGGCGTTGGCCACCCGTCCGTCACCGGTGATGACCCAGACCTGGTCGGCCTCGGTGATGAGATAGCCGACCGTCGCCACCAGCCCATCGGCGGAGATCACGCAGCCGCTGCCGGCCCGCTCGGTGCCGAGCCGGCCGGCGCTATGGGCGTCCGGCGGCACCGCGGCGCGGATGCCCACCACCGAGGCGAGGGCCTCCTCGAGATCGAAGACGTAATGGTCGGGATTGGGTTCCATCGCACGTCCTTCCGACGGGCCCTCCGCCCGCGGGGGAACCCGGCCGGGGGAATCCTCGCCTTGTCCTCCCGCCCGCACAGGATAGGCCAACCCCCGGGCCAGCGCCAAGCCTGCCGGGCCGCCCCCATGCCGACGCCGCGCCCCGCCGGTGAAAATGCGGTTGCCGGGAAGGGGGGAAGGGCCCCAAACTCGTCTCCCGGCGAGCGGCGGAGGCACCCCGTGTCCGCTCGACCTTCAACATCGGAGTCACTGGAATGTTCCACCCACGTTTGGTGACCGCGGCGGCGGCCGTCGTCGCGTTCGGGGCCGCCGGATTCGGCCCCGTGTCCGCACAGGATTTCTACGCGGGCAAGACGGTGAAGATCGCCGTCGGGTTCTCGCCCGGCGGCGGCTACGACGCCTATGGCCGCCTGGTCGCGCGGCACATCGGCCAGCACGTGCCGGGCAAGCCCACCGTCATCGTCCAGAACATGCCCGGGGCCTCGAGCATGAAGGCGGTCAAGTTCCTCGATGCCGGCGCGCCCGCCGACGGCACCGTTATGACGATCTTCAACGCCGGCCTCATCAGCCAGTCCCTCACCAGCCCCGACAAGGTGACGGTGGACTTCACGAAGCTCCGGTTCGTGGGCAGCGTCACCAGCGACGTCCGGCTGTGCTACTTCTGGGGCGCCACCGGCATCAAGACCTGGGAGGACCTGCTCAAGCGCAAGGAAGTGGTGATGGGAGCGACGGCGGTCGGCTCCTCGTCCTATATCAACGGCCGGGTCATCAAGAACATGTTCGGGGCCAACATCAGGCACGTGCTCGGCTATCCCGGCAGTACCGAGCAGCGCCTCGCCATCGAGCGCGGCGAGCTCGACGGCGACTGCGGCGCCTGGGGCTCGACTCCCGCCCACTGGATCCGGGACGGCAAGATCAACATGGTGGTCCGCTTCTCGCGCGCCGCGGCGCCGGACATGCCGAAGATGCCCTACATCCTCGACCTCGCCCGCAATGCCGAGGAGCGGCAGATCCTCAACCTGATCCTCGCGCCGAGTGAGATCGGCCGTCCGTTCGTGATGTCGGCCAAGGTCCCGGAGGCGCGGCTCGCCGTCCTGCGCGGCGCCTTCAGAGCCATGATCAAGGACGAGGCCTTTCTCGCCGAGGCCGCCAAGGGCCGGCGCGAGGTCATCGGTCCCATGACCGGCGAGGAGGTGGAAGCCGCCATCCGCGACATCTACGCGGCCCCGAAGGCGGTCATCGCCCGCGCGAGTGAAATGGTGAAATAGCCCTCCCGGGATCCTCGCCCCCGCGGATTCGCCCCCGCGGGGGCGGTCCCCTATCCGCAGCCGGCCCCCGAGTCGATGGGGACGGCACCTAATCCCCGGTCGCGGCCGCCGTCTCGGTGTCCCGCCAGCCGCCTCCGAGCGCCCGGAACAGCGCCACCATGGCCTGGAACCGGTCGAACCGCACCTGTCCCAGCTGGTCCTGGGCCTGGTAGAGCGTCCGCTGCGCGTCGAGCACGGCGAGCAGGTCCTCCGCCCCCGCGCGGTAGCGGATTTCCGCGAGCTCGAAGGCGATGAGCGCCTGCGCAACCTCCTCCGCATTGAGGGATTCCTGCTCACCGCGGGCGCGGACGTCGACCAGGGCGGTCTCGACGTCGACGAAGGCTGCGATCACCGACGCCTGGTAGGCGTGCACCAGTTCCAGGCGCCGGGCCAGCGTCAGATCCTCGGCGCCCCGGCGGGCGCCGCCGTCGAAAATGGTTTGGAGAAGGGCGGCACCGACGGCATAGGCGGCATTGGCCCCCTGGAACAGGCCACCCAGCGTACCAGCGTCGGAAGCGAGGGCCGCCGAGATGCGAACCGTGGGAAAGAAGGCCGCACGGGCGGCGGCGACGTCCGCCGAGGCGGCCGCGAGGTCGGCCTCGGCGCGGCGGATGTCGGGGCGCCTCGCCAGCAGGGCGGCGGGAAGACCGGGCGCCACGCGCGGCGCCGAAAGGCCGGCGAGGCTGTCCGCCGTCACCTGGAACCCCTGGGGGACCCGCCCCAGCAGGAAGGCGAGCACCATCCGCGCCTCATGTTCCTGCTGGGCGAGCGGCGGCAGCGCCGAGCGCTGGCTCACCACCACCGAGCGCTGACGGGCCAAGTCCAGCGGCGAAGCGGCGCCGCCGCGCACCCGGGATTCGACCAGCGCCAGCACCCGCTCGGCGTTGGCGAGATTGAGCCGCGCGATCGCCAGCCGGTCGCGCAGGCTCAGCACCTGGAAATAGGTGGAGGCGACCGCCGCCGTCACGGTCAGGGCCACCGTCTCGCGGTCGTAGCGGCTGGCGGCGAGGGAGGCGCGCGCGGAGGCGAGGTCGGCGGCGTTCCGCCCCCAGAAGTCGACCTCGTAGGACGCGGCCACCGAAAGCCCGAGGCGGGTCGCATGGTCGCCGGCACCGTCGACCGGGCCGCTGCGGGCCACCGAGGCGTCGGCGTCGACGAACGGCAGCAACGGCGCACCGGCGATGCGGGCGCGCGCCTCGGCCTGCAGCACGCGCGCCGCGGCGGCACCGAGGTCGAGGCTGCGGGCCCGGGCCTCGTCCAGCAACGCGTCGAGCTCGGCGCTGCCGAAGCCCCGCCACCAGCCGGACTCGGGCCATACCGGGGCGCCGGGCTCGGCCTCGGCGCTGAACGACGTCGGCATGCCGCCTCCCGGGACTGGGCTCGGTGCCTCGAGCGGCGATCCCGCGCAGCCGCCAAGGATGGCAAGGGCGAGCGCGACGACGGCGCCGCGGCGAACGCGCGAAGCCCCGGAAGGATTGCTGGCGTTGCGTTCCGGCATGGGCGTCACTCGCTAGCCAGCGCCACGACGGGGTCGAGGCGGGAAGCACGCAGGGCCGGCAGGAACCCGAACAGAAGCCCCGTCGCCGTGGCACAGCCGAAGGCAAGGGCCACGATGGGGGCGGAGAACAGCGTCGCCATGCCGAGCGACCGGACCCCGTAGCCGGCGCCGATGCCGACCAGCACGCCCGCCACGCCGCCGATCGCCGTGACCACCATCGCCTCGATCAGGAACTGCTGCAGGATGTCGCGGGTGCGCGCGCCCGTCGCCATGCGGATGCCGATCTCGCGCGTGCGCTCGGTGACCGTGACCAGCATGATGTTCATGACGCCGATGCCGCCGACCAGCAGCGAGATCGCCGCGATGGACCCCAGCAACAGCGTCAGGGTGTTCTGGGCCTCGGACGCCGTCTCCAGCCATGCCACCATGTTGTAGATACGGAAGTCGTCGGTGCCGTGGCGGGCGCGCAGGAGGTCCCCGATCGCTTGCTGGGTGGCGTCCATGGCGGCGATGTCGTCGACGGCGACCGTGATCGAGCGCAGGTTGCGCACGCCGAACAGGCGGAGGCTCCCCGTCGTCAGGGGGAGGAAGAGCACGTCGTCGTCGTCCTCGTCGCCGGAGATCGACCCCTTCGACGACATCACCCCGATCACCTGGAACGGGATGTCGTTGACCAGGATGTAGCGGCCGATGGGGTCGTCCTCCCCCGGGAACAGGGCGTCGGCGACGTTCTGGCCCAGCGCCGCCACCGCCGCGTAGCTGTCCAGGTCCCGCCGATCGAAGAACGTCCCCGCGCGGACCGGCCAGTTGCGGGTGGCGGGAAGGTCGGGCGTGGTCGCATAGGCGCGCGTCTGGTGGTCGATGTTGCCCACGCGCAGGGTGACGTTGCCCCTGAGCTCGGGCATCGCGGCGCGCACGTTGGGCAGCGCGGCGACCGCCTCGGCGTCGGCCGGGACCAGGGTGGCGAGCGACGCCCCGGGCGCGAGCCGCTGGTTGGTGGAGCCGGGACGGATCATCAGCAGGTTGGTGCCCATGGCGCCGATGCGGTCGATCACCGAGCGCTTGGCGCCCTCGCCGACCGCCAGCATGGTGATGACCGAGGCGACCCCGATGACGATCCCGAGCAGCGTCAGCACGGTGCGGAACAGGTTGACGCGAAGCGCGCGAAGCGCCGTCCGGGCCGCCTCCATTGCCTCGGCCAGCGGTGCGGCCGCACCGCGCTCGGCCGCCGGCGCGGGCTCCGGCGAAAGCCGCGGCGCGGCGGCGGCACGTGCATCGACATCGGGCTGGTTCCGGCGGTCGTCGATGACCTCGCCGTCGCGAAGCTCGATGATGCGATCGGCGTGTCGCGCGACGTCCCGGTCATGGGTGATGAGCACGATGGTGTGGCCCCGCGCGGCAAGGGCGTGGAGGAGCGCCATCAGCTCGGCGCCGGAGCGGCTGTCGAGCGCGCCGGTGGGCTCGTCGGCGAGGATCACGCGCCCGCCGTTCATCATCGCCCGGGCGATGGCCACGCGCTGCTGCTGGCCGCCCGAGAGCTGGCCGGGCCGGTGGAACATCCGGTCCTCGAGGCCCACCGAGGCGAGCAGCCGGGCCGCCCGCCGGCGGCGCTCGGCCGGCGGCAGGCCGGCGTAGATGGCGGGAACCTCGACGTTCTCGAGCGCGGTCCCGGTGGCGATCAGATGGTAGCTCTGGAACACGAAGCCGAACGCCTCCCGGCGGAGGCGGGCAAGCTCGTCGCGGCCGAGCCCGCCGAGGGTCCGGCCGGCAAAGCGGTAGCGGCCCGAGGAGGGACGGTCGAGGCAGCCGATGATGTGCATCAGGGTCGACTTGCCCGAGCCGGACGCGCCCATGATGGCGACGAACTCGCCGGGATGGATGGCGAGGCTGACGCCGCGCAGCGCCTCCACGGCCATCTCGGCGCCGGTCACGTAGGTCTTGGTGACGTTCTCGAGCTCGATGAGGGGCGTGTCCAGCCTCGCCCGCGGTCGGAACTCCGCAATCGCATCCACCGCCGCGCCCTCAAAACCGGAACCGCCGGCCGCGCTGCTGCCGGCCCGAGCCGGCGCTGGCATCCCGGCTGCGGCCCGCGATCACCCGCTCGCCGGCCTCGAGCCCGGAGACGGCCTCGGCGCGGATGCGGTTCTTGACCCCGATCTTGACCCGGCGTCGTTCGACAGTGCCATCGCCGCGGGCGACGCTGACACGGTAGATGCCCTGGCTTTCGTCCACGGGCCCGAGGGCTGAGACCGGCACCGTGAGCACGCCGCGGGCGGCGGCGCGCACGAAGAACACCTGGGCGCTCATCTCCGCCATGAGATCGCCCGACGGGTTCGCCACCTCGAACAGCGCCGTATAGAGGACCACGTTGTTGAGCACCTCCGGGACCGGCAGGATCTGGCGCAGCTTGCCGGGCCAACGGCTCGCGCGGTCTCCCAGGGTCACGAAATAAACGTCCATGCCGATGGCGAGCTTGCTCACGTCCGCCTCCGAGACCTGGGTGCGCACGGTCATGGTGGAGAGGTCCGCGATGCGCATGATGATCGGTGCCTGCTGATTGGCGTTCAGGGTCTGACCCTGCTGGGCCGCGATGGAGACCACGGTGCCCGACATGGGCGTGTAGATGCGGGTGTAGCCCAGGGTCGCCTCGTCGCCCTTCAGGGTCGATTCCCTCTGCTCGATCTGGGCCTTGAGCGCCGCGAGCCGCGCCACCGCGGCCTGGTATCCGGCCTCGGCCGTCTCCAGGGCATCCCGGCTCGTCGCGTTCTCCCGCATCAGCTGCTGCTGGCGGCGGAACTGGCGCGCGGCGAGGTCGCGCTGGGCTTCCTGCTCCCGCAATTGCGCGCGCAGGTTGCGAAGCTCCGCGCGGCCCGCCTCGACCCGGGCGACCAGCACGGTGGGATCGATCTCGGCGAGGAGATCGCCCTCGCGCACCACATCGCCGACCGCGACGGCGATGCGCTTGAGCTGGCCCGAGACCTGGGCGCCGACGTCGACGAACTCGCGGGGCTGGAGCCGGCCGAGGGCGGTGATGGTGTCCTCGACGTCGCCGCGGCGCACCTCGGCGGTGAGCACGCCCTCGAGGGGTCCCGCCGCCGGGCGCAGGACGAGATAGCCGACGGCGGAGGCCACCGCCGACAGCACCGCGACGGCGCCCAGGATCAACCTCCGGCGCCGGCGCCGGCGGGCGGTCTCGGCCAGCACCGCCTCGGCCGCCGAGGCGGGCGACGGCCCGGGCGCATCCCCGGGTGGGGGCCCGGGGGCGACGGGGGTCGCGTGCTGTGGCATATCCGGCAGGGTCATGGCGGCAACCTGCGACATTTGCTGGGGCCGTCGGGCGGGGTTCCAGCCTCCTCTGCTCCCGGAAACCGCCCGCCGGGCCGACACATTATTACACGGGCCGACGGTCCAAAGCCGTCGGAACGCGGGGGGGGGCCGGCCCCTCTAGGCCTTGCTCCCGGTCCCCGGGCGGCGCCGCGGCCGGTGGCCAAGGACGTAGCCGGCCGCGAACCCAGCGAGGAAGGTCAGCAGCAGGAGCACGGCCCCGGGCGCCCGGACCGACCACAGGAGGAAGCGCATCTCCATGGTGGCGAGGTTCTGGACGATGAACACTCCCGCCAGGCCGATGAGCACGGTGACCAGGATCCTCCGAAATCTCATGTCGGCGCCTCCTCGGTTGACATTTCGGGGACCATTCGGCGCCCCTGACAGGTGAATCTTGCCCACACCGCGGCGATTCCTCTAGGATTGCAACGAACCGAGCCGAAATTGCGGCGCTGGCCATGCCAGTATCGCCGGGCGGCACCGTTGCGGGAGAGAAACCCCATGGCCTACACACTCGAGCAATTCTGCGCCGATTGCCACGACATCCTCAAGGCGGGCGCCGACGACACGGCGCGGGAGAGGATTTCGCGGAACCTTGAGCGGCTTCTCGGCAATCCCGACTTCGTCGCCGCCACCTTCAGGGAGGACACGCCGCCGGGCCGGGAGGAGCTCTATCACGACCCCGAGACCGACGTTTACGTGCTGGCCCACGTCCAGCGCGGCGGCAAGGGCGGCAACCCCCACAGCCACGGGAGCTCCTGGGCGATCTACGGCAATGCCCGAGGCTACACGGAGATGACCGAGTGGCGGCGGGTGAACGCGGAAGGGGACGATCACGCCGAACTCGAGATGGCCGACCGCTACCGCATCGGCCCGGGTGAGGTCCACGCCTACGGCCCCGGAGTGATCCATTCCACCGCCCATCCCGAGAAGGCGTGGGTGATCCGCGTCACCGGCACCGACCTGGACACGCTGCCGCGGTTCCGGTTCGATCCGCGCAAGGACAGGATCCTGGCCGAGGCCTGAGCGGCGCGCAATATGCCTCGAATGAAGGCGCCGGGCCCCCGTCCGGCGCCTTCTTCATTGCCGTCCGCCAACGACCGTCACGGGAGGAATCGCCATGTCGATCCCGATCTGGGTGCTCCTGGGCTTCGCCGCCTGGACGGTGCTGACGCTGGTCGGGAGCGTCGGGATCATGCGCTGGGCGCGCATCTTCACCGGCCGCGCGCAGCTCACGGATTTTCCCGCCGACGAGATCCGCGGGACGCCCGCCTACCGCCGGGCGATGCGGGCCCACATGAACTGCGTCGAGAATCTGCCCGTCTACGGCGCGGTCGCCCTCGCCATCCTCGCCACCGGCGCGGCGGCGCCCGCCCTCGATGCGCTGGCGCTGGCCTTCCTCGGCGGCCGCATCGCCCAGACCGTCGTGCACGTCGCCCTCAGCGAGACCAACCTCACCGTCATGATCCGCTTCGTCTTCTTCTTCGCGCAGATCGCCTGCGTCGTCGCCATGGGGACCATCGTGGCGGTGACGGCCTGGTAGCGGGGCGACGGGCCGCGTCCGCCGACGTTGATTTTCGGCGCGCCCCTTCTGCATACTGCCTTTCGCCATTCATACTGAGAGGTTGCAAGAGAATTCGGGCTCCCATGTCCCGGGAGTCCGCGGGAGAGACGGATGACCACGATCGACGCCGACGCCCACGTGCTGGAATCGCCCCGCACCTGGGACTACCTGGAGGAATCCGAGAAGAAATACACACCCATGGTGGTGCGGCGGGTCGCGGGCGCCGAGGCCCGCGGGATCGCCGGCAACGTCATGCAGGAATACTGGGTGGTGGACGGGCGGCTGCACAACAAACAGCTCAATGTGGGGCTGGACACCACGCCCGAGGCGCGCGAGCTCACCGATCTCGACGCCCGACTCGATCACATGAGGGCGCTCGAGATCGACGTCCAGGTCATCTACCCGACCCTGTTCCTGCGCCCCTATACCACCAACAAGGACGTGGAGCATGCCCTGGTCCGGGCCTATAACCGCTGGCTCGCCGACCTGTGCCGGCCGGCGACCGAGCGCCTGAAATGGGCGGCCTGCCCGCCGCTCCTGAGCATGGACCGGGTGCGGGCCGAGCTCGAATGGGCCAAGGACAACGGCGCCGTCGCCATCTTCATGCGCGGCCTCGAATGCGAGCGCATGCTGTCGGACCCCTACTTCTTCCCCCTCTACGAGATGGCCGGTGCGCTCGACATGCCCGTCTGCATCCATTCCGGCATCAACAGCTTCCAGGTGCATGATTTCTTCCGCGAGGACCCCGGCTTCAGCCGCTTCAAGCTGGCCTGCGTGGGCGCCTTCCACGCCCTTCTGTGGCACGGGATCCCGCGAAAGTTTCCCAAGGTCCGCTGGGGCTTCATCGAGCTGAGCTCCCAGTGGGTGCCCTACGCCCTCAACGACCTGGAACTGCGAATCCGCCGGCGCGGCGAACGGCTTCCGGACAACGTGCTCGCCGAGAACAACATCTGGGTGGCGCTCCAGGTCACCGACGACCTCGGCCACGTGTTCGAGTACGCCGGCGAGGATAACCTCGTGGTGGGAACCGACTATGGCCATGCCGATACCTCGACCGAGATCGAGGCACTGCGCAAGCTGCGGAGCGAGGGAAAGCTGCCCGCCCCGGTGGTGGACAAGATCCTGGGCCCCAACGCCGCGGCGCTCTACGGACTCGGCTGAGGCCGCCGACCGGCCGGCAATCCGGCCTCAAAGGTCCAGGTTTATGAAGCGCACCATGCGTTCGGAGATATCGCTGCCGAGGATGGTGCCTCCTTCGGCGACCAGCAGGATGAGGGCGCCGATGATCGCCACGATCAAGCCATAGCCCAGCACGCGCTTCACGGCACGGCCCTCAGGCGCTCAGCATCTCCGGCGGCCTGGTGGTGCCGTCGGCGAAGTTCTTGGTGGCATCGAACCGAATCATTTCGCTTGCGCCGGATGCGCGCAGAACACCGATCGGGTCCCGTCCCTCCTCCACCGCCTTGATCGAATCCCAGACGAGCCGGCGGAACTGGACGATACCCTCGTCGGTGGTGCCGAGGTGCTCGCGCGTGCGATCGAAGATCAGGCCTTGGCTCTCCTGGGCGATGCGGTCCTGCTCGGGCGACGGGATGCCCCACCATCCGTCCTCCACCCGCCCGTAGACGCCGCGCGCGGCCTCCTCGCGGCCGAGGAACTCGAGCCGGTAGGGCCCCTCCTTCGCGATCTCCGCCCGGATGTAGAAGGTGGTGGTCAGCGTGTCGTCGATGGGCACGCGGAAATGGAGGTAATGGCGCGGCGGCTCACCCACCCGCGAGCCCACCCGGCGGGTGTGCGATGGAAAGATCTGGTGGCTCACGTTGACGAGCTGGCCCGGGAACTGGGAGGCGGTGCGGAAGCCGTACCAGGTCCGCTCCCGCGTCACCACCGGGCGCTGGAGCGCGATCTGGGGATAGCCCGCCGCGTGGAGGATCCCGAGATGGGCCGGATCATACCCGTTCTCGGCGCGCTGGACCCAGTTGCAGTAGTCATCCTTGGCCCAGATCTGCCGGTGGCAGTCCTCGCGGAACAGAAGATCGTAGCGGGGCAGGAGCGGCGCCGGCTCGGGGCCGATATAGGCGAAGACGAAGCCCGAGACCTCCTCGGCACAGTAGGCCCGCTGGCGCACCTCGTCGAGGAGCGGCGTGCCCGGCGGCTCGGCCGGCATCTCCAAGCAGCGCCCAGCGACGTCGAACAGCCAGCCGTGATAGCAGCAGCGAATGCCCCGATCCTCGACCCGGCCGAGCTCGAGGGAGGCGCCGCGGTGGGGACAGTGGCGCTCCACCAGCCCGACACGGCCGGCGCCGTCGCGGAACAGCACCAGGTCCTCGCCGAGGAGCCGCACCGGGACCGGCCGTTTAGCGACCTCCTCGGTGAAGGCGATCGGCCACCAGTAGCGGCGCAGCATCTCGCCCGCCGGCGTCCCCGGCCCCACTCGGGTCAGACGTTCGTTCTCCCGTGTGTCCATGGACGTCCTCCCCTGCTGCCCCCTCCCCCTCCGGGCGCCCCTCCGCCGTAGACCGAACCGCCGTCAGGCGAGAGACCCTCCCCCGCCATGTTAGCCCATCCGGGGCCCGGGGAAAGCCCCGCCGTCTTGGATAAGGCGGTTGGCCGTTCCCCTCCCGCGCGCGCCGGCACGGCCGCGTAGTGCCGGAATAAGGCGGCCCTCCGCCGGGTCTATGGGGGTGTGCCCGCGGTCACGTGTGGTGTCCGCCGGGGACAATCTTGGTCCGAAGTTCTTTCATGTGTTCACGGCCTCAAGAGCGATGGCTCGAAGGAGGAGATTATGTTGAGTAACAAGAGGACTATGAAGAGATTCGCGCTCATGGCCTCGGTCAGCGCCCTCGCGCTGGCCGTAGCCGCCGCCTCGGCGCCCGCCGGCGCGGGAAGCCCTGGCCTGGGTGCGAACCCCGGGCTCGAGCGAGACAATATCGTTCTGGCCCAGGCGGCCAGCGGCGACGCCGGCGCGACGGCCGGTGCCACCGCGGATAGCGGCGGCGTGACCGCGGGCTCGACCGGGGGCGCCACCGCCTCGGCTTCCGATGGCGGCAGCGCCTCGGCCGGTGCCACGTCCAGCGCGACGGGGTCGATCGGCGATTCCGGGGCCTCGGCCACGGGCGACACCGCGACCTCCGTCTCCGCCGGCGGGGCGGATTCGTCGTCGTCGGCGGGTGCCGGCGCGACCTCGACCCTCGACGGGTCCGGCGTTTCGGCCTTGGCCGATTCCGGTGCCTCGGCGTCCAGCTCGGAGAGCGGGGCCTCGAGCGATTCCTCGGCCGGCGCCGCGGCGAGCCTGACCGGGGAAAGCGGCGCGGATGCCACGGCCGGCATGACGTCCTCGGCAAGCGGCGGCGACACGGCCAGCTCGACATCCAATGTCGGCGCGAGCGTGAGCGGGTCGTCGGAAGGCCTGTCGGGGAACGCCGACTTCGGCGGCGGCGCGTCGGCCACCGGTGAGGGCTCGAGCGCCACCTCCGGCGGCATCGCCACGACGTCGCTAAGCGGCAGCGCGGCTGACGCCGAGGTCGGCGTGACGGCCGGTGCCGCCGGCGACGAGGCCGCCGCCACGGGCATCGAGGGCGGTGCCGCATCCGGCATCAACGCGGATGGCAGCGCCTCCGCCGATGCGGGCTTCGGCGGGGCCGCCGAGGGCTCGGGCGGCAACGCGTCCGCCGGGCTCAGCGGCTTCTCCCAGACCCTCGTCAGCGATGGCGACGGCGTGGTCGCCCATTCCGGGACCTCCACCGAGGTGAATGCTGCCGGCGATACGGCCGGCGCCTCCACCTCCGGCGGGTCCAGCGCCTCGATGAGCGAGGCCGGCGTGGCCGCGAGCGGCCAGTTCGAGAACAGCGCCGGCGCGACCGGTGCGCCCGGAACCGCCTCGTCCAGCGGGATTGCCTTCGGCTCGGTGAGCGGCAGCAACGCCGATGCGTCTGTCGCTGCATCGGCCGATGCCGCGGGTGACGAAGCGAATGCCGCGACCGGCGGCAGTGCCGGGGCGTCGATCTCCGCCGAAGGGATCGCCGCCAATGCCGGCTTCGGGGCCAGCGCCTCGGCCACCGGCGAGGACACCAGCGCCAACGCCAGCGGTCTCGCCAACGCCAGCGCCGCCGATGACGCAGGGTCGACGGCGGATGCCGGCGTCAATGCCTCCGGCAACGCCTCCGGCCAGGATGCCAATGCCTCGGCCGAGGGCACCGCGGATGCGGCCATCGGCGAGGCCGGTCCCACCGCCACCACCGGCTTCGCGGTGAACGCGGCCGCCGGTGGAGACGAAGCCACGGCCACGACCGGCGCCTCGACCAGCGTCAACGTGAACGCGGCGGAGGCCGAGGCCGGCGGTGAGGCCGAAGGCAGCGCCGAAGGCGAAGGCGAGGCCGGCGGTGAGGCCGAAGGCAACGCCGAAGGCGAAGGCGAGGCCGGTGGTGAAGCCGAGGGCGGCGGTGAGGCGGACACCAGTAGCGCCGCCGAGACTGACGGAACCAATGTGGCGCAGTCGCAGTCGCACTCGTTCAGCCACTCCGTCGACACGCCGCACATGTCCCTCAGCCTGTCCCACTCCCTCGCGGTCGGGAACTCGGTGGACGCCACGGAGCACGAGACCTCCCACGCGTTGGCCAAGTCCATGGCCATGGGCCAGGCCATCGACACGCCCGGCCTGACCAAGGCCTCGGCCGACACCAAGACCCTGGCCAAGAGCTCGGGTGACGCCGAGGCCATGGCCGAGGCCGAGGCCGATGCGGCGGTCGCCGAGGACGGCGGTCTGTCGAGCTCGGCCGACACCTCGGCCGGCGTCTCCGTGGGCGACTGAGCGAAGCCACCCCGCGGAACGGAGTACGAACATAAGCGCAGCACGGAGGCGGCCGGCGCCGGATCACGGGGCCGGCCGCTTCTTCTTGAACCCCCACTTGAACCGCCCGGCCGGAGCCCCTTCCCGACCGTCGGGGGCGTCGCCAGCTCCCGGGCCCTCGAGAATTCGATTGTCGTATGCAATTTTCTTGGGTAGAAAAGTTTGGCTTTTCCAGTAAGTTACTTGTGGAAATTCCGGGTTTAGACATAGTCGGAATGGTTGCGGGGAGCGGTGGGGGCCGCTGCGACCTTCAGAGGCAGGTCTGGTCAAGGCAGATCTAGGAGGTGCCGAGATGAGGAATCGTATCGTCCCCACCATTGCGGCCGTCGCAGGCCTTGCTCTTCTCTTCAATCTACTGCCCTCGGCCGCCGACGCCGCCGCCTGGACGCGACGGCAAGGCGAGTTCCTGTTCGTGATCCCCGTCGAATACTTCTTCGCCGACGAGCAGTTCGACGGCGACGGCGACCGGGTCGACCGCGACAAATTCGAACAGGTCGAGCTGGCGCCCTACCTGGAATTCGGGCTCACCGATTACCTG